>CAYFUT010000079.1:0-11219 GCA_964346395.1 uncultured Halobacteroidaceae bacterium | reverse complement strand
CACTTATATTATTTTCATTAAGATACAAATATTCTATCTTAGTTAATCCAGACAATGGACTAATATCTTCTATAGAATTGTTTTGAAGATATAAAAATTCTAAATTAGTTAAATCAGTTATACTTTCAATTTCATTTATATTATTATTGTTAAGATTTAATACATTTAAGTTTGTTAAATTTGTTAAAGAACTGGTATTACTGATATTGTTATCACTAAGATCTAATGTGTTTAAGTTGACTAAATTAGCTAAAGGACTAATATCATCTATATTATTACTATCAAGGAATAAATAATTTAGTCCAGTTAAATTAGCTAAAGGTTCTAAATCACTTACAGCATTAGCTCTAAGATATAACCTGTACAAATTAGATAATCTTGATAAAGGACTAATGTCACTTATATTATTTTCAACAAAAATCAACTCAGCTAGATTAGTTAAATTACTTAATGGTGTTATATCACTTAAATTAAAATTAGAATCAAGATCCAGATAGGTTAAAGCATCTAAACTGGATAATGGTTCGATATCAGTTATATTATTTTCTTTAAGAGTTAACCTTTCTAAATTTGTTAAATCTGCTAAAGGACTAATATCATCTATACTATTCCGGAAAAGATTTAAGTCTGTTAAATTAGTAAAGTGTTCTATACCACCTAATGAGCTTATATTTTTCTCCCCAGCATACAAATCAGTTATCTCTTTAACTTCATAAACAGCAATTTCTTTTTCATCTTCTTTATTAAGCATATCTTTAACAACTTGCTTTAGATTTTCATCTGTAAAATTAATAATATCAATATCTGCTTCAATTGTAATTTCAATATTTTCACCGTCAGAAATAACCCCTGTTACTGTGATTGTATATTGCTTTTGTGTTTGATAAACATGATTCAGATCAATATTCTCATAACCACTTGTTATTGTATCAATATTGCCGTCATCCCAGTTAATTATTACTTCTGAAATATCACCATTAGGATCATTTATACTTCCTGTTAGGTTTATTGGATATTCATCTGCTATTAGATTATCATTAGTAACATTGATATTTACGATAAAACCCGCAATTCCCTCAACAAATGAACCATTTATAAGCATATCTCTATCTACAACAATACTTTGTTCTTTCTGGCTGCCGGTTAGCGATCCTGACCAGCCTGCAAATACAAAATTAGAATCAGGAATTGCTTCAATTGTTACTTCTGTTCCTTGTTGATACTCACTTTGCTCAGGAGTTAATTTAATTGTTCCACTTCCGCTCTTTACATTAGTAGTAATAGTATAATACTGCTTTTCTATCTCCTCACCTATATCCCCAATTTCTTCTGAACAACCGAGTAAGCCTAAAACTATAAATGAAATCATTCCCAAAGTCATTAAAACTTTATATATTCTCATTTTTCTCTCCTCCTTCTATTTTTAGTTTGTTGAATAATTAATTTTAAATTCTTTTTATATTGCATCATATAACTGAAAATGAAACTTATATTACTATTATACTACTTTATTTAGAAATTTACCACTATTTTTATATAAATTAAAATTAATCAGCCTTATATTTGCAAAATAAAGCTTATTTTAACTTATAAATTGATTTTTATTATAATTTTACTGAAATATAAAATTAAAGAGTTACAAGCAGAATCTGATTTGCCTCAGGAAGTTGCAGATAAGATAGAGCAAGCTAACCAAGAACTTGAGGAATCAGGAATAGTAGACGGACTGAAAGAGGGAACTGAAGCCCCGAATTTTAAGTTGCCTGATCAATTAGGTAGCCAAGTTACTTTGCCCCTAGAAAGAGTATTATATAAATATAACCAATAAGTGGAGGAGATACTATGCAGTTGTCGTAAAAAACAGAATATGCTATTCATAGCCTACTGTATTTAACTAATAAGCAGCAAGTAACTTTAGTAAATGAAATTGCTGACCAACTAAAAGCTTCTCAAAGTTACTTAGCTAAAGTAATGCAGCGATTATCTAAAGCCGGTTTAGTTAAATCATATGTAGGGGCTGGCGGCGGTTATACTCTGGCTAAACAGCCGGAAGAAATTACTTTTGCTGATGTAGCCCGTATTTTTGAAGAGGAAGAACAGGTGCTTGATTGTCTGGCGGAAGCAAGAAATTGTAGTGAACGGCCCGATTGTAAAATTTTACATGTTTTTAATGAGGCTTATCAGACAATGATGGATGAATTAGAAACGACGACTATTGCTGATTTAGCAACTAAAGAAGATAAAATTGATTACGAAGAATTTTCTAATAAAAGTTAATATTATGAATGGTAATAGAAGGAGTATATTACTGAAAATATTAAGTATAAACTAATTCGGAGTTTTAAACTCTTAATTTGGAGGGGTATTAATGGCTAATAAAGTTGTAGGAATTAGCAGCGGGCGCAGCGAAAAAGTAAGCGAACAGGTAGTGCGGACTATTCTAACTGCTACTGAGCTAGAGTATGATTTTTATTCCCTGGCTGAATTTGAAGTTTTAACCTGTGATGTCTGTAACGGTTGCCTTGAAACTCATAAATGTATAAAGGATGATAAGTTAGAGGAAATTAAATCAGCGGTTTTGGAGGCTGATGGATTAGTTTTCGGCGGTCCTGAATATTGGGATGGTTTACATGCTAAAGGGCGAGCTTTCTGGGAGCGGTTTTGTTTTAGTCTGCGTCATAACGATAATTTTCCTTTAAAGGGAAAGCCTGGAGTAGCGGTGGGCGTCAGCGGTGATGGTGATGCAAGTGGAGTCTTAACTGATATAAATGATTTCTTTGCTGATCTCCGCCTTAAATTAATAGAAGAAATAGAGGTGCAGGGGGAATACGCCTGTTTTAACTGCGGTTATGGAGCTGATTGTAAAACAGGCGGGATAGCTGAAATTTATGACCTGCCGATTGAGTTAACTAGGGATAAAGAACCTACTTTAAGCTGTCAGCATCCGGAAAAAGAAGCTACCTATAATATAATTGAGGATCTAAAACAGGCGGGAAATAAATTGGCAGCAGAAGTTGAAGCTGGTTGATGATTTAGGAGAGCACATGTAAAGAGTTAAAACCATGGATGATAATAGTAAAGTTCAATATATCCTATCAAATATTGATTGATGCTGGATTTGAATTAGAAGCTACTACTTTACTGCAGCAGTCTTTTGGGATTGGGAATAGAATGAAGGCCGTATCTAATTGGAAATATTTGTCTTTGATTCGGAGTTTAAAACTGGATTTTTTGACAATTAACGAGGAATAATAATTTTAAGCAAGAACACTATAAGATAAGTAAACAGTTATTAATATTAATAATTTTAGGAGGAGATAATAGTGACTACTGAACAGCCGGAAATTGAAATTTATACTTTGTCCTGGTGTCCATACTGCCGTAAAGCTAAAGCTTTTTTCGCAGCAAAAATTTAGATTATACTGAATATTTAATTGATGAAGAGGAAAGCAAAAAGAAGGAAATGGTAAAGAGAACTGATGGAGTTAAGTCGGTTCCGCAGATATTTATTGATGGAGATAATATCGGCGGTTATGATGATTTAGTGGAGTTAGAAACTAGCGGTAAGTTAAATCAAATACTGGGGACAGAAGAAAATTTGGATCAAATCTGGGATTTAGTTATTGTAGGGGGGCAGGTCCAGCTGGTTTAAGTGCAGCTGTTTATGCAGTTCGCAAAGGTCTGGAAGTGTTGGTGTTATCACTGGCAATTGGCGGACAAGTTATTGAAACAGATATAATTGATAACTGGATTGGCACTCCAGAAGTGAAAGGTTCTGAACTAATGCAGTCTTTTTGGGAACATACCCAGAAGTATAATGTTCAGGCTAAGTTAGGAGCGAAGGTGACGAAAATTAGACAAGAAAATAACTTACAGATATTAGAAACTAACCAGCAGGAGATTGAAACCAAGTCAGTAATAGTTGCTACCGGAACTCACAAGCGGACTTTAGGTGTCCCCGGTGAATATGAGCTTAAAGGTAATGGGGTTCACTACTGTGCTATCTGCGACGGCTATCTATATGCCGGCGATGAAGTAGCTGTAGTCGGTGGCGGCAATTCCGGTTTGGAAGCAGCTTTGGATATGGCTAAACTCGATAGTCCGGTTAAGTTAATTGAGTTTCAGGATCAGTTAGCAGGGGATGAAGTGTTGAAAAAAGAGGTATATAATAATGATTTAATTGAAGTTTATACCTGCCATGGGGTAGAAGAAATTGTAGGGGAGGATCAAGTGGAAAAACTGGTAGTTCGCAATACAGAAACTGGAAAGTACCGTGAGTTTTCTGTTGAGGCGTTATTTGTAGAAATCGGGTAATTCCTAATACTGGATTTGTAAGTAATTTGGTAGAGATTAATGACCGTAATGAAATAGTTATTGATAAGAATAATCAGACTAGTGTAGAAGGAATCTGGGCTGCTGGAGATGTGACTGATATTAAGGATAAACAGATAATAGTATCTTCGGCCGAAGGAGCTAAGGCAGCACTTAGAGTTAATGAATATCTACAGGTGACTTCTGAGTAAACTAAGGAAAATTTGTATTAAGGCTGGATTAGTTGAGGAGGGAAAGAAGTTTGTAGATAATTTAGTGGCTGCTGATGTGATCCGGACTATTCTACATCCGGCCTTAGAAGAGCTGGCCATTCTGGGGGTGATTGTAGCAATCAGAACGGTTTTAGGTTTCTTTTTGACTACTACTTTTTCAAAAGGGAGGAATTAATCATGGATTTAGATTTTAGTGATTTAACAGCTTTGTTTTTGAACTGTACGTTGAAAAAATCGCCGCGCCAGTCCCATACGCGGGGCTTGATTGATGTTTCTCGGCATATTATGGAGGAGAATGGAGTGAATGTGGAAGTAATCAGGCCGGTAGATTATGAGATTGCTAATGGCGTTCAGCCGGATATGACGGAAGAAGGCTGGGAGGAGGATGACTGGCCGGGAATATATGAAGAGGTGCAGGCGGCTGATATTTTAGTGATTGGTACTCCCATCTGGTTAGGAGATAAGTCTTCAGTCTGCACTAAGGTAATTGAGCGATTATATGCTAGTTCTGGTAACCTTAATGATGAGGGTCAATATGCCTATTATGGACGCGTCGGTGGGACGATTATAACTGGGAATGAAGACGGCGCTAAACACTGTGCAATGAATATTCTCTATTCGCTTCAGCATTTAGGATTTTTGGTGCCGCCGCAGGTAGACGCTGCTTGGCTGGGGGAGGCTGGCCCGGGGCCATCTTATCTGGATGAAGATTCCGGCGGTCCGGAAAATGACTTTACTAACCGGAATACGACTTTTATGACCTGGAATTTAATGCATCTGGCCAAAATGTTAAAAGAAAACGGCGGCATTCCGGCTCACGGCAATCAGCGGTCAAAGTGGGAGGCAGGCTGTAGATTCGACCACCCCAATCCGGAATATAGGTAAATATCTTATGTGAACCTCTCTACCCAAATCGCAGATTTGGATGGAGCTTCTTTCCAGATCGGTTAAACCAGTACTCAAAGACTCCTGCTTCACTAAGAAAATGAATCATCCTCAAGTACTAGGGAGTTTTTGCGAAGTTTGATCTTTAACTGTGTTGACCTAATTTACTATTTTGTTGACATTATATTTTTGGGTTAAATCTATTATTTTTTTACTGGCTTTATGGAGATAATCATTAATGTAATTACGCCTTTTAATCCGTAAGTTTTTGATTTTTCTATTATCTTTAAAGTTTTTACTGCTGACTTGTTTCATCCGGATACTTTGTAGGCGATTGATCTGTTGATTGTAATATTTGTTCTTGGATTTAATAGTTTTACCGTTGATAATGTAGCTGTCGGTATTATCCTTAAAGGCCAGCACTCTATCATTTATGCTTAAACCAGCAAGTTGCTAACAAAGCTTATATAAAGAAATTAAAAGATAGGGTTGGGTGGCTGGAAAAGATAATGTGGTGGGATTAATGTACCTTGTCCGACTGCGGTAAGTTTAATCACCTCTTTATTTGGCTCAATCTGGATTTTTTAGAATAAGTTGCGGGTAACTTGTTAATTATTAAGGAAAGGCAGATTATTATCACTTAGAGATTGGAGATTCTTGCAAAGAAAACTTTGGCTGGACTTATCCCGACCCAGAAGAAGAGGCTAAACAGATTGAAGAATATATTGCTTTTGATTCTGAAGTTAAGATTAAAGAAGAATAGTCTGGCGGGGAGAAAAATTTTAGATAAGTGGGGAAAAGACTTAACTGAGGTAGTTTCGGATTTTTTGCTTGAATCTTTAGAAGAAGTTTTTAACGGGAAAGAATTAAATTGGCAGGCTGATGGTGGAGATGTTGAGCTGGTAGAGGTTACTGATGAATGAGTAGTTAAAGTAGAACTGCAAGGAGCTTGTGAAAGCTCTTTATAATTTTCTCTTGACATAGTTAAGGAAGTCAATTATAATAAATTATAGAAAATGAAAATTATTTTCAATTAATCTGCGGTAAATAATTTAGTTTTACTAAGCAGGAGTTTATTTTTTTGCAGTTTGTTGATAATGAGTTTCAAAATCATTCGAGGGGGGTCTAGGTTTGGATAATACTATGGTCAGTAAGTTTATAACTAAAGACGAAAATATAACAGGAGAATTGGGTGATTCAGTGACAAACCTAGCAGAAGCAAAGACTAATACAGAATACATTATCAAAGATATTAACACTAATGATGAAGAACTTAAGAAGTTTTTATTTACATTAGGTTGTTACGAAGGAGAAGCTGTGACAGTAATATCTGTACTGGCTGAGAATTATGTTATTAATGTGAAAGATGCGAGATATAGTATTGATAAAGATTTAGCTGAAGCTATTATTGTATAATTTTTACTTAGTAAAAATGTTAGCTAAAGCTAACAAATAATAAAATTATGGAGGGAAATATGAATGAGTAATCAAACAAATATTAAAGTGGCGCTTACGGGGAATCCAAATAGCGGAAAAACAACTCTTTTTAATGCAATAACAGGTGAAATTGAACATGTTGGTAACTGGTCAGGTGTTACGCTGGATAAAAAAGCAGGGGAGATAAAGGAAGACCTTAATCAGAAAAATGCAAAAATTACAGCAATAGATCTTCCAGGAGCATATTCAATGTCTCCCTTTACTTCTGAAGAGAATATTACAAGTGATTTTGTAAAAAATGAAAATCCAGATGTTATTATTAATATTGTTGATGCAACAAATTTAAGTAGAAGTTTATTTTTTACAACTCAGCTCCTTGAACTAGGGATACCGGTTGTAGTTGCTTTAAACAAAAGTGATTTGATAGAGAAGAAAAATACAGATATAGATGTTGCACAATTATCTGAACTATTAGGATGCCCAGTAGTTAAAACAGTAGCAACAAGAGGAAGTAATAATGGCTTAGAAAATTTAATTTCCAAAACTGTTGAAGTAAATGGGAATGACCAAAGGGCATCTTTTGATGCTGGAGATGTAGATATGACAGATAAAAATGCAGTTGAAGCTGCTGATAAAGAAAGATTTGAATTCGTAAAAGACATTGTTTCCAAGGCAGAAGATAGAGAAGTAAGTAGTAGTGACCAGACTATCCAAGATGCTGTTGATAGAGTTGTAGCTCATAAATGGTTTGGTATTCCTATTTTTGCAGTAGTTATGTGGGCTGTTTTCTCACTTTCGCAAACACATATAGGGCCCCTGTTGGCAGACACATTTGTGGGCTGGATTGATATGTTCAATGCTTGGGTAGCAGGTTTGCTTGGAGAAGGAGTATCGCCGCTTCTTAGTGCAATATTATTAGACGGTATTATTGGCGGTGTGGGAGCAGTTGTTGGTTTCTTACCACTTGTTATGGTATTATTTTTCTTGCTAGCATTACTTGAAGATTCTGGTTATATGGCTCGGGTTGCTATTGTTATGGATCGTTTCTTTAAGAAAGTTGGTTTATCAGGTAAATCAATTATTCCGATGATTATTGGGACAGGATGCGCTATTCCAGGTGTGATGGCAACAAGAACTATTAAAGATGACAGAAAAAGAAGAAGCACGGCCATGCTAACACCTTTTATGCCCTGTGGAGCTAAATTACCGGTTATTGCATTATTTGCAGGTGCTTTCTTTAATGGTGCAGGTTGGGTAGGAACGATTATGTATTTCTTAGCTATTGGAATTATCGTCGTAGGAGCTTTAATTGTACGAAAAATAACTGGGGATAAGAGTACAAGATCACCATTTATTATGGAATTATCTGAATATAGGTTTCCAAGTATTAAAAGAGCTACTAAATCTATGCTTTCAAGGGGGAAAGCATTTGTAGTCAAAGCGGGTACAATTATTCTTATCTGTAATGCGACCGTGCAGATTATGCAGACATTTAATTGGCAGTTTCAGGTTGTTGCTGAAGGTGCAGCGGATACGAGTATACTAGCAAGTATTTCATCACCATTTTCTCTGTTATTAATTCCATTAGGCTTTGGAACCTGGCAGTTAGCTGCAGCAGCAATTACTGGGTTTATAGCTAAAGAAAATGTAGTTGGTACCCTAGCAGTTGTATATGGGATTACTAACTTCATAAATCCAGAAGAGTTTGCTCTAGTAGGTGATGGTTCAACGGTTGCAAGTGTTATGGGATTAACTTCAGTATCTGCATTAGCATACTTAATATTTAATTTATTCACCCCACCATGCTTTGCTGCTATTGGGGCAATGAATGCTGAAATGGAGAGCAAGAAGTGGTTATGGGGTGCTATCGGATTCCAATTTAGTATGGGTTATGTTGCTTCTTTTATTACCTATCAAGTAGGAACGCTGATAACAACAGGTTCTTTAGGTAATGGTTTTGTGCCAGGTTTAATGGTTGTTTCAGTAATAATTGGTTCTATTGTTTATTTCATGAGAGACGATGAGGAAAAAGTAGAGGGGGAATTAACGGTAAACGCTTAGGAGGGTAACTATGATGAATTTAATTGTTAGTTTAGTTATACTGACGATAATATCTGGTGCAGCTGTAAAAATTATTATTGAAAAGAGAAAAGGAGCCAAATGTATTGGTTGCCCTTATAGTGAATCTGATAATGATGATTGTAGTTGCAATTAACGGCTAATTAATTTTGGTTATAGCTTTAGTTTTTAAGTAAATAGTAATGGGGGCTTTTTGCCTCCATTTATTTTGAGAAGACAACAGACGGACATATATTTTTTTGCTAACAATTGAGAATGAGTTTCAATTTCGTTGTTTTAATTAAAGACAAATTTTTAAAACTATAGAATGAAGGAGGGAAGGTAATGTCTTTAATGATAGTAGGTGCTGATCATTTAGGTAATATTAAAGATAATTTAAAATCTATAGGGGTTAATGATATAACACATTTATCTGGCAGGAATAAAGGAGTTTTTCAAAACTTTAAACTTCCTGTTAGTATTGATGCAATATTAGTTTTAACTGATTACATTCATCATACAGCTATGCATGTAGTAAAAAGAGAGGCAAAAGAAAAAAATAAAGATGTAATTTATGCTAGAAGAAGCTGGGCTTGTATTTATAAAAAGTTGGAACAAAGAAAGTTACTTACTTAATTTCATTAGAGAAGGTTAATAAAGGTGGTTGGTTTGAATTATGGGGATTGAAAAAGAAGGGGTGCCAAAAAGAATAAAGATACATGATGTAATTGAAATTTTAATAAAGACTTTAAATGTTAGAGATAGCTATACTTTTGAACATTCCTGGCGAGTAGCTGAATTGGTTACAATGATTGCTCAAGATATGGGTTTAAATGATAAATTAATTGAAAAATTTCATCAAGCAGCTCATTTACATGATATCGGTAAGATAGGTGTTTCAGATAATATACTGAATAAGTCTGGTAGGTTAACAGAAGCTGAAATGAGAAAGATGCAAAAACATCCAATTATTGGATATGATATTTTGCAAAAAGCGCTAAGATTTAAATCAATATCTAATATTGTTTTACATCATCATGAACGATATGATGGATTTGGTTATCCTAAAGGATTAAAAGGAAAAGATATTCCTCTTGGTTCAAGAATAATTGCGGTAGCCGATGCTTTTGATGCTATTACATCTGATAGGAGTTATCGACAAGCTAAAAGCTATAGTTATGCTTATAATGAAATAAATGATCATGTTAGTGAGCAGTTTTGTCCTGTGGTGGTAAAGCATTTTAATAATGTTTTTGAGTTAATTCCTGAAACTTTAGAAAAAGTGGAAAAGGAGATAGATGATAATTTTATTGAAGAAGATAAGATAGAGGAGATTAACCATGAAGAATTGTTTCATTCTAAAAAGATTATAAGTAATTAGAAAATATAACTTTATAATTGACTAGAAAACAAAAACTTAAGGAGGTAGATTATTTATGAAAAAAATTGGAGTATTTTATGGGAGTACGATTGGAGATACAAAAGAGGCTGCTGAGATGATAGTTGATGTGCTAGGGAAAGAGAAAGCAGATATATATAATGTAGCTTCTGTTTCAAAAGATGAGGTAAAGAAATATGATAAGTTAATTTTTGGAGCATCAACTTGGGGTTTAGGTGAATTACAGGAGGATTGGAAAAATTTTATTGAGGAACTCAAAACTATTGATTTTAGTAATAAAAAGGTTGCTCTGTTTGGATTTGGCGATCAATCTGCTTATTCAGATACATTTGTAGATGCAATTGGAATTATTTATCAGGTAGTAAAAGAAAATGGTGCTAAGGTAGTAGGAGAGGTTGAATTAGGGGGATATGATTTTAATAATTCAGAGGCAGTAATCAATGGTAAATTTGTGGGACTTCCTTTAGATGATAATAACCAAAGTAATTTAACAGAGAAAAGAGTAAAAGATTGGATAGAGAATTTAGCTAATAATTTTTAGGAGTGATGAAAGTGAAAATATTTTATCATCATATATATGAGTTTAAGAAAGGTCTTAGAAATTTAATTTTGCATACTACTGAAGCTAAGAATAGAAAGTATATTGAAAAGAGACTCAATGATGAAAATATTCCGTATATTATTTACAATGTAAATCAGGATAAAATTAATGTTTTCTTTGGTAATGAAGGTTGTATTAATGTAATTAAGCAGATAGATAAAAATGATTTAAGAGATTATACTGATGAGGAAGATTTTATGCTGGGGATAATGCTTGGCTATGATAGGGTTCAACAGTGTCAAAGATATCTAAAAAGGCAGTCTGAGAAAGAGAAAGTAGATGAATTAGTGGGGTA
>CAYFUT010000078.1:0-11317 GCA_964346395.1 uncultured Halobacteroidaceae bacterium | reverse complement strand
TGACTGATCCTGATGGTTATCGAACCGAAGTAATTCAGAAGTAAATTTAGTCATTCGAAATAATTATTTTCCGGGCCAACTGCGGTCCGGATTTTTTTATGTTGAAGAGCAAATGACCATTTTGTCTCTGCTGTTTTCGGAGCAGTAGGGTAGAAAACTGGTCAGATTGAGGGAGGTATCAGGCGGTAAAATCAGAAAGATTGCGGTAAGCAGCCAGCTTAAAACAGTGTAAAATGCCATTTTAAACAATATTTTTGTAGTAATTTGCAGGAGTATATTAAGAAATAAAGAATATAAACCATTATAAGGGATAAAAATAGTTTTTTTATTTGAGGAGGATAAAATGGCATTTGGAAAGGATAAAATAGTAAGGGGAGGGAGAAAAAATGGAGGAAATAGTATTTTGGCACGGTATCGAGGTAAATCGAGATATTGAGGCTCTTGCAGAAAAAATTGCCGAGTTTAATCAAGTTAATCCCCGATTTGAAGTAAAGCTGGAGAGTTATGGGCGTCAGGATTTAGCAGAACAAGTAATTATAAATTCAGTTTCTAATATGCAGGCAGATTCGCCGGATATTATGTGGTATGGACCCCAATTGACCAGTACTCTGGCTGGAAAAGATGTTTTGACTCCGGTTAGTGAATTTATTGGGCGGGAAGAAGAACTTTTATTGGCTAATATTTTTGATTCTTTATTGGAATCTGCTTCTTATGATGATCAGCTAGTCACTTTACCATTTGATGCTAATAACTTAGGAGTGGTTTATAATCAAGATTATTTTGAACAGGCCGGGATAGAAGAAACTCCAGATACTTGGGAAGAATTGGTAGCTACCGCTGAAAAAGTACAGCGCAATAGTGAAGCCCAGTATGGATTTTTGCTGCCTTATGGAGAGCAGGAGTGGACGGTTTGGGTCTGGGAAACCTTTTTTTGGCAGGCAGGAGGAGAAATGATACTTAATAATAAGAAGTTGAATTTTGCTAGTCAGGCTGGGGTGGATGCTTTAAAATTCTGGTCTGATTTAAAAGATAAACACCGGGTGGCTGATCTATCGCAGCCGGAAAAAGGGGCAGATCCGCAGCGGCTGCAGGAGGGGCGAGTAGCTATGCAGATTATTGGTTCTTGGGTACTGCCGGAACTGGAAGCAGCGGAGATGAATTACGGTACCTTTATGCTGCCCAAAAAGGAGCGGCGAGCTACGGGGATAGGCGGAGAAAATCTTTATATTTTCGGCAATTCAGAAGCTAAGAAGCAGGCTGCCTGGAAATTTGCTAGCTACTTTCTTCAGGATGAAGTACAGATTGATTTTGCCCAGCAGACTGGTTATTTACCGGTAACTGAATCAGCTATTAAAAGCCCGCGTTACCAGATGTTTTTAGATGAAAATCCTAAGTATAAGCCGTTTGCTGAGCAGCTAGACCACGGATTTATTCGGCCGACTTGTCCGGAGTATGCCGAGTATATTTCGCCCGCATTAGGGAAAGCAATTCGGAAGGTACTGGATCGGGTAGCTGGTCCTGAGCAAGCACTAAAGGAAGCAGTTAATCAGATAAAAGATAATACTCGCTTAATTTAGTTAAAGTCGCCGCTAGGCGGCTTTATTTTTTGGTTAGGAACGTATACTTTTTAAGGGTTATAGAAAAATTTTAAAGTGTATTTTTATTTAGCTACAGACCAGGATTTAATCCTGGGTATCTTGTAATTAATAAATAAGGGTGCCGCGGAAGAAAGAATGAATGAGGTGATAATTTGGAAGTTAACTATGTTGACTATACTGATTATTTATTGGAAACAGCAATTGAGGCACAAGAACCTAAAGTTTATTTGGTTGTTGACAACTATCAAAAGCAGGCAGTTAAGCAGGAGTATCAAGCTCCTTTGTTAGCACAGGGGAGTTTATTTTTAACTCGAAAAGAACTGAAAGAAAAGTTATTTTTGCCGGAGCGGATAGTACTGAAAGAAGAGAAACGAGTGTTGATCTTTTATGAAGTGCTGACTGACAAAGATAAAGAACAGTTAGGAATTGAAAGTTACTTTGACGCTCTTGAACTGGCGAATGATTTTTTTAATTTTTATGACCAGCTGCAGGAATACGAAGTAACTAAAATTGATAAGTTAGCTGCCTGGCAGCAGGAGAGATACGAACGTTTACAGTCGATTCGAGCTAGATATGAAGCAGCTCTGGAAAAACGGGGCTATACAGACCGCACTTTGGCCAATGCCTTTGCTAACTTTAGCCTCCAATTTATCAGTGATTACAGTGAGGTAGTAGTAGTTAATATTTTGGATTTAACTCCGCTGGAGAAGAAGATGCTGCAGAAAATAGAGGCAGCCGGAAAAGAAGTTACCCTCTATTGTCAAGTAGACAGTAGTGACTTTAACGAGCAGGACTTAACTTTAGAGTCGGTAACTCTGCCGGCTAACTTACAGCCCGAAGTAGAAATTTATGAAACTACTGATCAGCTTTTAGAAGTAATTAATTGTTTAGCTCAACTGGAAACTCGGCCGGAGGAGTATGAAATATTAGCTGCTGATGCACAGAGTAGTAATTATGATCATCTTCTGTCGCGAGAACGGTTTAACTTAAATAAAAAGTATAGCTTTAAGCGGACTAAACTATATAGATTTTTAGCTGGACTCCATACTTTGCTGACCAGTAGCGATCAGTCGCAGGGCGAACTCAAGTTAAGTTTAAAGCAGCTGCGGGAAGTAAGCTGCCGCCAGGCCTTTAAGGATTATTACGGACTGGGGAGCGGACAGATTAGTCAGCTTAATCAGTTGGCTCAGCGCGGTTATGTCTACTTGAGTGCAGAGTTAATTAGGGAGCAAGAGCAGACTGAGGTTCTTGGGCCCTTTAGTCAGCTCCTGTCTGATATAGAAGAGCTGAGCCAGTTGACTGATTTAGCTGCTTTTATTACCTGGCTGACTGACCTGGAGCTAGACCCTTTGCTGAGCGAAGAGTTTACGGCGGATGTAAACAAATATTTTGAAAGTCTATCGGAGTTAGATATCATTGCCGAGTTAAAAATAGCCGACTCCTGGGCAGATTATTTTGCTGATACAGCCGCGGGATTATTTAATTTGATTTTACGGCATCTTAGATATAAGAAATTAACTCCCGATTTGTCTGAGGCTGAGGCTAAAATTGACTTCCATGACCTCCTGGATGTAAGTTGTCAGCCACGGGGGAATGTGATTTTGCTGAATATTACTGAAGGGATTATCCCGACCAGTGAAGGGGCAGAATTTTTATTGACTGACCAGCAGCGCCGGGAGTTAAATTTAAGTAGTACGGCTGACAGGCGGTTGCGGGAAGAATATAAATTTTTCCGCTCAATTTTAGGGGCAGAGAAAGTAATTATCTTTACCCGTAGAAATGAAGAACAAAATACAACTCCCAGTTCCTTTGTAGAGCGGCTGCGGTTAGCCTATGATTTATCTCGCCAGGAAGCGCCGTTTGGGGAGGCAGATTATGATTTAATTATGCGGGAGCTCTTTTCTACTTCTAAAGTAGAAATAGACAGCGGTGCCGAGGGAGTTCCTGAGCTTGAACTTCCGGTTGCCGATAGTGATTTTGAATTTGATCACCTATCGTTAGGGTTTTATAAGTACTCCATCTTACAGGACTGTCCCTGCCGATTTTACTTTGAACATCTGGTGCATCTGGAGCCGGAGTGGGAACCGATTGAAAAGAAATTAAATAAAAGAATTTTGGGTAGTTTAGTGCATAATATATTCGAAGCAGTAGTGGCTAATATTCAGCCTCAGCTGAAAGCTGGGATTTTTGACATACAAGAAGAACAGATTAAACAAATAATTGAACAGGAACTAATTAAGCAGCGCCTGAAGATACCGAAGTATTATGCAAATTATTATCAGAAGGTCCTATTTCCCGCGGTGCAGGAAGCAGTTACCGAATTTTTAGACCAGCTAACAGAGAAACTGACAGGAGAAATTACAGCAGTATTGGCCGAATGGGAGCCGGAGCGGACGGCTTTTTTGCAGCACAGCCGAGCGGATGTTTTATTGAGCGGGAGGATAGACCTGGTAATTAAAACAGCCGAGCAGAATTATTTAATAGATTATAAAACCGGCAGCGGCAGTGAAGAACAGCTTGATTTTTATTCTCTTTTATTTAATTCAAAAGCGGCAGTACTTGATAGAAGTATTTATGATGTTATGAACCAGAAGTTTACGCAGAGTAAAACTGATCCGGCAGTTGAGTTTAGAGCTGAGCTGCGAGAAGAAGTGACTAACTTATTAGCAAGTGAAGAATATCAACCGGCAGCTGGGTATCAGTGTCGTAATTGCGATTATCGGGCTGTCTGTAGGGTGGTGGCAGAGTGAGAAAGGTACTTAAAGCCAGTGCAGGTACAGGAAAGACTTATCGTTTATCGCTAGAATATGTAGCCCGTCTGCTGCAGGGAGCGGATTTTGAGAAAATAGGAGTTATGACTTTTACCCGCAAGGCGACTGCAGAAATTAGGGAGCGGATCTTAGCCCATCTAGCGGAGATAATAGAGAATCCGGAAGCTAGTGAGGTAGCGGCTAACCTGCGGGCAATCTATCCCGAATTAGAGATTGAGCGGAAGGAACTGGAGACAACCTACCGCACAATGCGGCAGAACAAGGAGCAGATTAATGTCTCTACTATTGATAGTTTCTTGAATACAATCTTTCAGCAGGCAGTAGCTCCTTATCTTAATGTTTATGATTACCAAATAATTAGTGGGGATGAAAATCAAGAGCTAGTAGAAGCAGTCTTTAAGCGGATTTTAGATAATCCGGCTTATTTTCAACAGTTAGAAGAGTTTTTAACGGCTAATGTCAAGCGGGATGTAGATGATTATATTGATTTACTGCAGAAGATAGTCAATAATCGGTGGAAGTTTATGCTGCTTGAATCTAAGCCGGCCGAAGAGCGAGTGGTGGGCGATATAGCGGCTCAATTTGAACGGTGTGTAGAAATTTTACAGGAGATTGCTCGAGAGAAAGGAAATGATTTTGGTGCTGATCACTTTCGGAAAGACTTCCGCGCTTGCTTTGCTCTAGAAGGAGAAGAGTTAACCGCCTGGCTGGTGGATAATTATAAACTCTGTATCAAAAAACACTTCTGGAATGGGAATAAAACGAGGGGTAAAAGTGTACAGCAGTTAAAAGCAGCGATGGCCGAAGAGTATGAACAATTCCGCCGCCAATTAGCAGCTAAAATTTATAATCAGGAGCTGCTGCCTTATCAGCAGCAGATACTTGATTTTTCCCAGCAGGTATTTGCCCTTTATGACCAGCTTAAATTTAAAGAAAAGAAGTTTACTCATGCTGATATCAGCAATTACACTTACCGATATCTGTATGAACCCGAGCTTGATTTATTGGCTGACGGAGAAGCAAGTTCTTATTTTTTCGAACTGCTGGGAACAGAGATTAAGACGTTGTTGATTGATGAATTTCAGGATACAAGTGTTCTGCAGTGGAAGGTACTACAGCCGCTGATTAATAATTCAGACCAGGTAATAGCTGTCGGCGATAAAAAGCAGTCTATTTATTCCTGGCGGGGCGGCGAACCGGAGTTATTTGCTAACTTGGAAGCAATTTTGGACGGAACTAGCGAAACACTGGCTACTTCTTATCGGAGTCAGCAGGTTATTATTGATTTTGTCAATCGGTTTTTTAGTAATCTGACTGAGGAATGGGATTATTCTGCGGTTGATCATTTAGAAGAGAAGACAGAAGGCTATGTAGAAGTATTGGTCGGCGGCCAAAACGGGACTATCCGCACTGATACGAAAAAGTTTGCCCGCAAAAGCGAAGAAAAACAGCAGCAGATTGAAGAATTCAACCGTCAGCTGACAACTGATCTACCGGCAGAGATAGCAGCTACCGTCCAGGAAAAAGTAGAAAATTACGGGGCGGTAGGGATATTGGCCCGGCGAAATGATGATTTAAAACGGATAGCCCAGGAATTAGAAAAGCAGGGTGTGCCCTATATTCTGGAAAGCCAGGATAGTTTAGTGGAGCATCCCGCCGTAGAGCCGATTTATTACTTAAGCCGCTATCTGGCTTTTGGCGATTACTTTGATCTGGTCAAATTTTTACGCAGTCCAGTAGTAGGGATTGATAGTCAAAGTCTGAAGGAGATAGTTAATAACCGCGACCTGATAGAAGACTACCTGCAGGGGGAAGCGGTGAAATTACCAGACCAGAAGTGGGGGGCAGCTTTAGATTTTATCCGAGAGTTAAAAGAGCTTAAATTTACTGTGTTGGCCCAGCAGATGATTGAGAAGTTGGGGCTAGTAGAGAAGTATGCTGACAATCCCAATGCGCTAAAAAATATTTATCAGTTTTTTCAGTTAATGAACGAGTATGATTATCTAGTTGATTTTATGACTTATGTAGAAGAGAAGAAAGCAAGTGAAGAATTAAAGCAGGTGGGGCTGAGTGAAGTTGAGGCCGTTAAGTTACTGACTATTCACCAGTCGAAGGGGCTTTCCTTTGAAACTGAATTTTTCTACTGGAATATATCCCGCGGTGGAAATTGGAACCGCGGCCTGGAATTTTATCTGGAGTTGGATGACCAGTTTGCTGAGGTTACTGATTATCTGTTAACTGATGCTAAGTACAACAAACTGTTAGATTATCTAGGGTTGGACTTTTATGCTCAACAACAGCAGCGGGAGTTTATAGAAGAGATTAATAATGTATATGTAGCGATGACCCGCCCAGAGAGAAATCTGTTTCTCTATGTTGATGTGCCCAAGCAGTTTGCTGATGGAGAGTGGGCAACTAGAGAGTGGAGCGGGAAGGATTATGAGTTGTATGAAGAGGCAATCTTGCGCGGAGCCCAGGCGGATTACTTGAAAAATTTGACGAACAAGAAAACTCTGGGCCAATTTAAAGAAAGTGAGCCGGAATCTGATTCCCCGCCGGCAGAAATTGGCGGCTTAGCTGACTATTTTGCTGGTAGTTTCTCTAGCGGCGGAGTTAAACAGCAAAAGGAGATAGAGTTTGATTTAACTCAGGAGAAAAAACGGGTAGCAGGACTGGCAATCCACTACTATTTAGAGCAGATCAAGTACGATACAGCTCAGGAGCGGCAGTTGGCCCGACAGTTGGTGCGGGCCAAATACGGAAGCTTATTAGGGGCTAGTGGACTGCAGGATATTTTCGCGCGGGTAGAAGAATTTTTAGCGGCCAATAGCAGTTATTTTTCTGACCGCTGGGCGGTCTTTACTGAGCGGCAGATTGAAGGAGAAGATGAAACTTACCGAGTGGATAGACTGCTGGTGGATAAAGATGAGCAGCAGATAATTATTATCGACTATAAAACCGGTGCGGACCGGGAGTGGAATCAACTAACCACCTATAAGTCGGTAATTGCTGCTCAGGTAGCCGACGATTATCAGATTGAAGCAGAATTTTTACAGGTTTAAATGCAACCTGGGTTTCCCCTTTTGCGATGGGGGGAGTTGGCCCGGGTTAAAGGAAGCTGATTAAGAGGATAATTAGTGATAACTGGCCGATAAAGATGAGAATACCGCCTAATAAAGCAGTTGGCCCTTGTTTTGTTAGACTAGATAGCTCTATATTTAAACCGATACCGGCCATAGCAATGATTAATAAGAGTTTGCTGATATCTTTTAATAAATTAGCCACTCCTAGTGGAATTAAATTTAAGCTGCCCAGCAGGCTGAAAACTAAAAATCCGAGAATAAACGGCGGAATTTTATAGTTTGTTTGGGCAGTGGAATCTTCTTTTTCTAGTTGACTAGGTTTGAAGAGGGTCAGCCCTAGGATTACCGGACCCAGCATTAGGATGCGGCCCATTTTGACTACCGTAGCTAGGCGGCCTACATTATCGCTAATTGAAAATCCAGCAGCTACTACCTGGCCTACTGCCTGTAAGGTGCCGCCCACCATCAAGCCGCTTTTAGCAGCTGGTAAGTGGAGTAAATTGGCTAATAGAGGCAGCAAAAAGAGGCCGATTGTGCCTAATAAATTAACGACTCCAATGGAGAGACCTACCTCTCTTTCTTCATGGGCAATCAAGGGAGCAGCGGCTCCAATAGCCGAAGAACCACAGATGCCGTTCCCGATTCCTAACAGTAGACTAAAACTGCGCGATAAACCGAGAGCCCGTCCAATGAAAAAGCCTAAGCCAATAGTGCTAATTACCATAATTATAATCACCAGTATAAAATCAAATCCTAACTCAGCAAGTACAGTCAGCTGTAGTTTTAAGCCCATTAAAATAATAGCCAGAGCCAGGATTTTCTTTTTCGCATAGATAATTCCCGGCTGAAAGCGGGAACTGACACCGATAGTATTTCTTAGAATCAAGCCGGCTAAGATAGCTAAGCTGACTCCGCCTAAATTAGGAATTAATCCCGCCAGGTATTTACTAGTTAAGCCGATTACTGCAGCTAAGAAAATACCCGGTAGGCTGTCTAACAAAAATTGTTTATTTCTCAGTTTATTGAGCATGGTATCACCTCTAATTTTTCCTTGGTTAGTACTTAACATTTTAAGGGTAGCTTAGTGATTAGTAAAATAAAATATGATTATGGGCTGTATAACTAAATACTTATGGATGAGTAATAATATATAAAAATATATTATTAACGAAAATTAAAGCGGCTCAGCAAATGAGCAGCCAGCACTGTGAATGCAGCCTCCAAGCTGCAAATAGTATTTTCTCTATAGCTATGATTATCGTTAACGGTAGGTCTAATTTTTCTCTGGACTATCGATTTTATTTTCTTCAAGTTAAAGCAAGCCTGAAATAAAAAGCTAATTAACTCTAATTAAATTTCACATTAGAAGTTATTTGAGGGGTTAATTGTGATTCACATTTAAGTGCTGGTATGGTATAATACAATCACTAGCATTTAAAATAAGGTTAAAAAATAAATTCATTAGTAGATAAATTGGAAAGGAGAAAAAAATGAAAGAACTAGATTATTTGGAATTATTGGCAGAAAGATATCCTGACATACCAACTGTCACTTCTAAAATCATTAAGTTAAAATCTGTTTTAAATCTGCCCAAAGGAACAGAACATTTTTTAACTGATTTACACGGAGAATATGAAGCCTTCCAGCATATGTTGAGAACCGCCTCTGGTATTTTAAAAATTAAAATTGATGAGATATTTGCCGGTGAGCTTTCCGAAGCAGACCAGCAGGAGTTAGCTTCCCTTATATTTTATCCGAAAGCTAAGTTGGCCCGACTAGAGAATCAGGGGGTAATTTCTGATGAATGGTATCAAGAATCCTTAGTTAAGATAATCAGAATTTGTAGGCTGGTAGCTTCTAAATATAGTTGGCAGAAAGTACGGCAGTATTTGCCGGAAGATTTTGACTATATTATAGAAGAATTACTACATAATAAGTCGGAACAGGACAATAAAGAAGACTACTATAAACAGATAATCAAAATAGTAATAGAAACAGAGCAAGCCGAAGAATTTATAGTTTCTTTAGCTTATTTGATTCAAAAACTAGTTATTGATAGGCTGCATATTCTGGGGGATATATTTGATAGAGGTCCAAATCCGCATAAAATAATTGAAGAATTACAGGAGCATCCTAATTGCGATATTCAGTGGGGAAATCATGATATTTTATGGATGGGAGCCGGTTTAGGGCAGAAATCTTTGGTTGCTACAGCAGTCCGGATTAGCTTGCGCTATGGCAATCTAGAATTATTAGAAGAAGGTTATGGAATAAATATGAGGCCGCTGGCTCGATTTGCAAGTTCTGTTTATCAGGCTGATAATTGTAAAGCTTATCGGCCGAAATTAGTTACTGATTCCTTAAAAGAAGAAGATAAGCAGTTAATGGCTCAAATGCAGAAGGCAATAGCTATTATTCAATTTAAACTAGAAGGTAAGTTAATTCGGCGGCGGCCGGAATTTAAGATGAATCAAAAACTTTATCTGGAAAAAATAAATTATGAAGCGGGAACAATTACTTTAAATAATCAAAGTTATGAATTAACTGATACTGAGTTTCCGACGATAGACCCGGATAATCCTTACCGCTTAACTACAAAAGAGCAGGAAATAATTGAGCAGCTTAGTTATTCCTTTAAAAATAATGATAAGTTACAGGAACAGATTAGATTTCTGTTTAATAAGGGCAGCCTTTATCTGCGGTGTAACGGTAATCTTTTATTTCACGGCTGTATTCCGCTGCAGGAAACCGGCGAGTTTGCTGCTATAGAGGTTGCCGGAGAGAAGTATAAAGGAAAAGAACTCTTTGATTTTTTTGATGAGATTGTGCGTAAAAGTTACTCATATCAGTTTTCTGATACTACTGACTATCGGGACTGGCTGTGGTATTTATGGCGGGGAGAACTGTCGCCTCTGTTCGGTAAAGATAAAATGACTACTTTCTGCCGTTATTTTCTGACTAATAAAGAGTTGCAAATAGAAGAAAAAAATCCGTATTATCAATTGCGCAGTCAGGAATCTATAGACGAAAAAATACTGCAGGAATTTGGATTAAATCCTAAAAATGGTCATATAATCAACGGACACACTCCTGTGAAAGAGAAAAGAGGCGAAAGTCCAATTAAGGGTAAGGGAAAATTATTGGTTATTGATGGCGGTTTTTCTGCTGCTTATCAACCCAAAACCGGAATTGCTGGTTATACTTTGGTCTATAATTCTAATGGGCTGCTAATTATTTCGCATAAGCCTTTTGTTTCGCCCCAAAAAGCAGTAGAGGAAGGGTCGGATGTAGTTTCTGCTATCCGCGTAGTAAAGAAAAGTAACCAGGAGAAAATTGCTGATATCGATCAGGGCCGAAAATTGAGGCAGAAAATTTCAAATTTACAGGATTTATTAACGGCTTACCAGCAGGGACTAATTAAAGAAAAATTGAATAGCTAATAATAGAGATTAAAAGGAGTAGACAAGATGAAGCAATCGCCCGATTTTTCTGCCCTGCAGTCTGCTTTTGAATCGCTGTCTGATCCGGTAGCTGTCTTGAATCAGGAGGGGATTATTCAGTATATCAATCCTGGAAGGAGTTTAGAGCAGCGAATGATTTTTTTCCAGTACCGGGGGAAGGTGCTGATTATTTGCAGACTTGGCAGCCTGAACTGGATAAGGAGATTGTCTTGAATGATTTTAGTGATTGTGGGTGCGGATTGGCAATTGCTGAGCAGGCTGGTGATTATCTGGGTTATAATCAGGCTATATTATATAAAAAAAGTTAATCTTAATGGTTAAGCAGGGTAATAAACCCAGAAAAAACAGGAAAAAATTATATTATAAATAAATTAATACCATGAGGAGTGATAGAATGACAGGAA
>CAYFUT010000077.1:0-11426 GCA_964346395.1 uncultured Halobacteroidaceae bacterium | reverse complement strand
CGAATCAACTTATTGCTAGTGCTTACAACTGCAGAGCAAGCCCACGAAATTCTATTATCTTTTATCTTTTTTCATTTATCATTTATCATTTATCATTTTCCATTCTTCATTCTTCATTCTCCATTCTCCATTATTAAATAACACTAATCCCTACCGCTAATTGGTCAGGACCATCAACTAACGCATGACCGAATTTTCCAAACGCAGCTACTGCTACTCGCCCTTGACCGCGAACTATAGCTACTTTAAATCCGCCTCCCAAACCAGGATTGATTAAATTAAGCTGGGTATAAGCATCTTTAACAGCATTGGAAACTGCTATTTTTTCCCTTAAATTTTCTTCAATTACTCCTCGGGCAATAGCAGCTACCGTAGTGCTCTCTCGTAATTTAATGGGCAAGTTCTCAGCATTAGCTCCGGTTTGAGTAATTGCCGCTCTATAACCATAACCCTGAATTTTATCCAGCCAATACTCTTCATACTCTCTACTTCTAGTCATAGCCAAGTAAATTGCTGAACTTTCTGGAGTTAACTTTCCCCCTTGTTCATCTCGCACATAGCCAGACACAATATCTTCAGCAGTAATAATTCCTACTAATTTTTCTTCTCGATTTAAAACAGGAAGCCCGCCAATTTTACGATCTGATAATACCTGAGCTGCCTCCTGCACACTGCGGTCATGATAAATAGTAACTACCTCTTTATTCATTACTTTTTCTATTTTATTATCATCATCCTGGTCATATACCAGGTCACCATCAGTTACAATACCCACAACTTCCCCATCTGTTTCTACTACTAACCGCCCGATTTGATTGACATTCATCATTCGTTCTGCTTCCTCTACTGTAGTTTCAGGTGCTACAGTTACTACTTCTTCCGTCATAATTTCCTCTACTTGCATTATTTCCCACTCCCCTTAAGGCTTACAATTGCTTGAGCTGAAATTCCTTTTTTTCGTCCTACAAAACCTAGTCCTTCCGTGGTCGTTGCTTTAATATTTATCCGCTCTTTACTTGTTCCCACACAAGAACTAATATTCGCTATCATTTGTTCTATATAAGGAGCTAATTTCGGCTTTTGAGCCTCTACTACAGCATCCAAGTTATTTAATAAATATCCTTTGCTTGCAACCAAATCAACCACTTCTTCTAACAATACTAAACTAGAAGCCCCTTCATATTGGGGATCATCATCTGGAAAATGACTGCCGATATCTCCGGCTGCAATAGCCCCTAAGAGCGCATCCATAATGGCATGAACCAGCACATCAGCATCAGAGTGACCTACCAGCCCCCACTGACAGTCAATCTCGACTCCCCCTAAAATTAATTTTTCCTCGTTACTTAATTTATGAACATCATAGCCAATTCCTACTCGCATTATCTCATCTCCAATATTGCTTCAGCCAATTCTAGGTCTTCTGGAGTAGTAATTTTTAAATTTTCATGGGTCCCGCGCACTACCTTAACAGATTGGCCTAGCCTTTCTACTAAACTAGCACTATCAGTTCCAGTAAATCCGTCTGCCTGAGCCTGCTGATAAGCCCGCAAAACTAATTCCCTAGTAAAAGCCTGAGGTGTCTGCACTGCTACTAATTTAGACCGATCAGGCGTTTTAACAGCCATCTGATCCTGGTCAAGTATTTTGATAGTATCTTTAACCGGCACCCCAGCAATTACTGCTTCATATTCCTGTACCTGTTCAATTATATCCTCTATTAAATCCTCAGTTAATAACGGGCGCGCCCCATCATGAGTCAAAACAAAATCAGTTTCTTCATCAACAGCAGAGAGCCCCTTATAGACCGATTCCTGGCGAGTACTGCCCCCTTTTACCACCTGAGTAACCTTAGCAAAATTATATTTACTTATAATTTCTTGCTGACAATAAGCAGTTTCTTCCTTGTGAGCCACCACTACTATTTCATCTACTGCTGCCCTGGCTTGAAACTGATCTATTGTCCGGGCTAAAATCGGCTGCCCCTTTAAAGTTAAAAACTGTTTATTTATTTCTGTCTTCATCCGGGAACCTCGCCCGGCAGCAGGAATTACTACACTTACTTTCATCTCTTAACTCCTCCAGCATATTAGTTATAACTTTATATTCCAGATCATAAGCGTTAACTTAAACCAAATTTTAGTAATTTAAAGTGGAGCATTAGCAATATTAAGCTTGAGGTTGAGATTGAGGTTAAGCAACCATTACAACCAATGGTTATAATGATTTACTCAATCTTAAACTCAAACTCAACCTCAAACTGACTTAAATTACAATGCCTGTTGAGCAGTTGCACTTGGTTTGGCAAAAATCATTCTTCCAGCAGCAGTCTGCAGTACACTAGTCACTAAAACTTCAATTTCTTCTCCAATATGATCCTTACCTTGGTCAACTACTACCATTGTACCATCATCCAGATAGCCAACACCTTGTCCAGGTTCTTCGCCATCTTTAATAATCTTCACTTCCATCTCTTCTCCTGGTAAAACTACCGGCTTAACAGCATTAGCTAACTCATTAATATTCAGCACCGTCACACCCTGCAGTTCAGCTACCTTATTCAAATTATAATCATTGGTAATTATCTTGCCGTCCAGCATTTTAGCTAATTTTACTAATTTGCTATCTACTTCTTCTATTTCCTCAAAATCATAATCATATATCTCTACGGGAACTTCAATTTCATTCTGGATTTTTTTCAGAATATCTAACCCTCTCCGCCCCCGGTTGCGCCGCAGTAAATTAGAAGAATCAGCAATATGCTGTAGTTCTTCTAATACAAACCCGGGAATAACCAACACCCCTTCAATAAAAAAGGTCTGGCAAATATCTGCAATTCTACCGTCAATAATTACACTGGTATCTAAAATTTTATAACTTGCCGGCGGTACTTCTCGCTCCTGATCGCCACTTATTTTTTCCGCAGTAGGAAAATTATCAGCCTGCTCTTCACAATTATTAAGGTTACTATTCTTATCTTCACTGGCAATCAATTTAGATTTAAGTATTTCATTTAAAATTTCTTCTCCTTTTTTCACTCCTAAGTTCCAACCCAAATAACCTAAAGTAGCATTTACTAATATTTTAATTAATAATCCAAACTTAGGAATCGAAGAAATAGAAAAAGCAATCACAAATAAGACTCCTAAACTTAATCCAATCACTATACCGATAATTCCAGCTAGGATATCTTTACCTGGTATCCGCTCTAATTCATCTCGCAGTTTTAAAATGAATTTTACACTCCGCTTTACTATAACAGGTAATATTATGAATCCTATTAAAGCCCCTACTATTAAACCATAAGTTCCATTGTTAGTAACTATGCTTTCCACACTTAAACTGAATTTTCCGACCAAGCCTAATTCAGCTACTATTTGATAACCTAAAACTGCTCCTAAAAGTGCAAGTATTACTCGACCTGCAATTCTCCAAATTTTATTCATTATGCCACCTCCCTCACTACCGCCAGACACTCATGCTTCTTTATTCCTCTTCCTCAAAATCCTGTTCCTCAAAAATAGTATCTATCTTCTCTTCAATTTCTTCTTGGGTTTTATCTTCGGCTAATACTAACTCACTAATTAAAATCTGGCGGGAGTTGCTTAACATTTTCTTTTCTCCAGTTGACAAGCCTTTTACAATATCCCGAATAGTTAAATTCCTCACCACTTCTGCTACTTCAAAAATATCACCGGTCTTGATTTTTTCTGAATTAGCCCGGTAACGGCGGTTCCAATTTTGCGACATTTCACTCTGTTCCCCGGCCAATACATCATAAACTTTTTCCGCTACTTCTTTTTCTACAATACGTCGTAATCCCACCTCCTCAGTATTCCCCTTAGGAATCATTACCTTCATTTCTCCAATTGGCAGTTCCATAATATAATACTGCTTTGTTTCTCCCAAAATTTCCTTTTCTTCTATGTCAATAATCGTGCCAGCTCCATGATTAGGATAAACAATTTTATCACCAATCTCAAACATTAATTATACCCTCCATTCAGTGCATAATAAACAAAAGATAGTCCTTAATATTATACCATATAATGGTTTTAATGTCAATTAGATTCTACATGTGCCGATCTAACAACACCTGGTCTCTTAACCTCTTTAGACCTTCCTTAATAGCTTGAGCTCTTACTTCTCCCACACCATCCACATCATTAAGTTCTTCAATAGAAGCACTTAATATTTCCTGAAAGCCAGCAAACGAGTCCACCAGATTTTCAATTACCCGCATCGGCAGCCGGGGAATTTTACGCAGTAATCTATAGCCCCGCGGCGAAATAGACAGATCTAAAGCATTCATATTCCCGCCATACCCTAAATACTTACTAATTGTCGATAAGCTTAACAACTCATCAGAAGAACAAGAAGAAATTTTAGCAAAAATAGCTGCCAAATCATCTATCTCCTCGTCAGTTTCTGACTTATAATCTTTAATTACCAGCAGTCCTTCTTCCTTTACATCAGAAACTAACTCCTCTAATTGCATCTTTATTAGTCTACCTTCATTTCCTAATTCTATAATATACCGCTCAATATCTCTCCTGATTCTAAGCACCATTTCTGTACGCTGCAGTACAGTAGCTACATCAGAAATAGTAACTAAATCTTCAAACTCCAAGGCACTTAAATTAGTCATTGACTGGTCTAAAACTTTGCGGTATTTTTCTAAAGTCTGAGTTGCCTGATTAGCTTTAGCTAAAATAACATTAATATCTTCCAGTACATATTTTTTATCATTCTTATATAATGTTACTATATCTCGTCGTTGAGAAATAGCAATTATTAATTCTCCAGTCTGCTTTGCCATCCGTTCAGCTGTTCGATGACGAGTTCCCGTCTCCGCAGAAGAGATAGAAGAATCAGGTACTAACTGAGCATTAGCACATAAAATTTCTTCTGCATCACTAGTTAGTACAATCGCTCCATCCATTTTGGCTAATTCATATAAACGGGTCGGAGTTAGCTGAGCACTAATATCAAATCCGCCGTTTACCAGAGACAGAATCTCTTCATTATCTCCTACTACAATCAAACCTCCAGTCTGCGCCCGCAGGATATTCTCTATTCCTTCGCGTAAGGGAGTTCCCGGAGCAATTAATTTTAATGTGCCAGAAAATTCTTCCTGTAAAGCTCCCATTTATCTACTTATTCACCTCCTAGGATAAGGTCAAGCACTTCTCGAATATCACTTACTCCCTCTATCTCCAACTCAGTTTCCACTCCGGAAGACAAACGGGATAAATTCCCGGCTGGGATAAGCAATTCTGTAAACCCTAACTTTTCTGCTTCAGTTATCCGCTTTTTAATTTGATTAACTGCTCTAATCTCTCCCGATAAACCTACTTCCCCTACTACCGCTAAATTTTCAGGAACTGCAATTTCCCTAAAGCTAGATACTATAGCTACCACTAGTCCTAAATCTAAAGCAGGTTCTTCTAACTTGAACCCCCCAGCAATATTTATGTATACATCCTGAGTCTCCATATGTAAACCCAATTTTTTCTCTAACACCGCTAAAATTAATGAAATTCGGCGGTGATCAAGTCCAGTTGTCATCCGGCTGGGAGTTCCAAAATTAGCAGAAGAAACTAGCGCCTGTAATTCAACCAAAATCGGCCTTGTTCCTTCTAAACAAGGAACAATAACCGAACCAGAAACATCAGTCGGCCGTTCAGCAATAAAAGCTTGCGAAGGATTCAACACTTCTTTTAATCCTTCCTGCTGCATAGAAAAAATACCGACTTCATTAGTAGAACCAAACCTGTTTTTTTCCACCCGCAATAAGCGGTAATCACGATGCGGATCCCCTTCAAAATGCAGAACAGTATCTACCATATGTTCTAATACTTTTGGCCCTGCAATAGAACCTGCTTTAGTAACATGACCTACTATAAAAATCGGAATATCATTCTTTTTGCCTAACTTCATGAATTTATTAGTTGCCTCTTTAACCTGTTTAACACTGCCCGGAGTTGAATCAACATTCGGATGATGCATGCTCTGCACTGAATCAACAATTATTAAATCAGGTTCTAAATCTTTAGTATTTTTTACTACTGACAATAAATTAGTCTCTGCTAAAATATATAAATTAGAACTTACTGCCTCCAGGCGGTTAGCCCTTAGTTTTACTTGGCGCTTGGATTCCTCTCCTGCTATATACAGTACTTGTTTTCCGGTTTCACTTATATTATAAGCAGTCTGCAATAACAAAGTCGACTTTCCTATTCCCGGATCTCCTCCAATTAATATCAAAGAACCAAGAACTATTCCCCCACCTAATGCTCTATCTAACTCCCCAAAGCCAGTCTCAATTCTATCTTTCGTTTCTGTCTCGATCTGGTCAATGCTTTCGGCGGCTGTTTCAACATTCAGAGCAGTAGACTCTTCTTCTTTTTCGGAGTTTAATACCTTTTCTTCTAAACTATTCCACGATTGACATTCCGGACATTTGCCGCTCCATCGTAAAGCCTGGTAGCCGCATTCCTGACAAATATACCGAGTTTTACTTTTAGCCATGTAATCACCTAATTATATCATAAATGTTAAATCACATTATATCATTTCTGCCCTTCTTTTACAAGTTAGAAAAGCAGGGGGCACCCCCTGCTTATAAATTAACCATTAATTAAACTGCAGCTCACCATCTACAGCTTTAATGTGGACTATATCTCCTGCTTCGAATTCATCTGCCAACATCTTTTCTGATAACGGATTCTCAATCAACCGCCTAATAGTCCGGCGCAAAGGACGAGCCCCAAATTCCTTATCATAACCTTCCTCTGCAATCAAATCTTTTGCTGCTTCCGTTACTTCTAATTCCAGCTCTTGCTCTCCAATTCTTGCTTCCACTTCTTCCAGCATTAAATCTACTATCTGTTTGATTTCTGCTTCTGATAAAGCATGGAAGACAATAATTTCATCCAGTCGATTGAGAAATTCCGGCCGGAAAGTATCTTTCATTTTATCCATTACCTTTTCCTTCATTGCTTCATACTCTTTTTCTTCTTGATTGGTTTGATTTGTCTCAAAACCTACTCCACTAGTCTTATTTTGAATCAAATTAGCTCCTACATTAGAAGTCATAATAATGATCGTATTTTTAAAATCTACTGTTCGACCTTCCCCATCAGTTAACTGACCATCTTCTAACAGCTGCAGTAAAGTATTAAATACTTCCGGATGCGCCTTTTCAATTTCATCAAATAAAATTACCGAATAAGGCTGCCGCCTTACTTTTTCCGTCAGCTGTCCTCCTTCCTCATGACCTACATAGCCCGGAGGAGCCCCAATCAAACGGGAAACAGCATGTTTTTCCATATATTCCGACATATCAACCCGGATCATTGCTTCCTCATCATCAAACATGGTCTCCGCTAAGGTTCTAGCTAATTCTGTTTTGCCTACTCCAGTTGGCCCGAGGAATACAAAAGAACCAATCGGCCGTTTCGGATCCTTTAAACCTGCTCTAGCCCGTCTAATTGCTTGCGCTACAGTTTCTACTGCTTCATTCTGACCTACAATTCTTTCGTGTAACTCTTCCTCCAAATTGAGCAATTTCTCAGTCTCTTCTTGAGCTACCTTAGTAACTGGAATTCCTGTCCAATCAGAAACAATTTGGGCAATATCTTCTTTAGTAATAACTGCATCATTCATTCCTTTTTCATTTTTCCACTCTGTTTTTATTTCCTTTAACTTTTTCTTTAATTTTTCCTCTTTATCCCTTAATTTTGCTGCTTCTTCGAATTCTTGGGCTTCTACAGCAGCCTCTTTTTCCTGTTCAACTTTTTCTAGTTCCTTGCTTACCTCTTTAACCTCACTAGGAGCAGTATTCTGCTTCAACCGAGTTTGAGAGCCAGCTTCATCTATCAAATCAATTGCTTTATCAGGTAAAAACCTGTCATTGATATAACGGTGCGATAATTGAACAGCTGCTTCAATTGCTTCATCTTCTAATTTTACTTTATGGTGGGCTTCATATACATCCCGCAGCCCCTTTAAAATCTCCTCACTATCTTCTAAACTAGGTTCCTCCACTAAAATGGATTGAAATCTTCTTTCTAAGGCAGCATCTTTTTCTATATGTTTTCGGTACTCATCCAGAGTCGTAGCACCAATAGTCTGCAGTTCTCCTCTAGCCAAAGCCGGTTTTAAGATATTAGCAGCATCAATAGCTCCTTCAGCTCCGCCTGCCCCTACTACATTATGCAGTTCATCAATAAAGAGGATTACATCACCAGATTCTTGAATCTCCTTCATCACTGACTTTAGCCGGTCTTCAAACTCTCCTCTATACTTAGAACCCGCCAACATTGAACTTAAATCCAAGGCTACTATCTTTTTATCCAACAGCGGGTCAGGAACTTCACCTTCAGCAATTCGCTGGGCTAACCCTTCTATTATTGCTGTTTTTCCTACCCCTGGTTCTCCAATTAATACTGGATTATTTTTCTTGCGCCGGCTTAAAATCTGAATTACTCTTTTAATTTCTTGACTGCGGCCAATTACCGGATCCAATTTCCCTTCTTCAGCTAACTTGGTTAAATCACGACCAAATTGAGACAACTTATTTTTCCTTTGTTGTTTGCCGCGAGCTCCAAAACTTTTATATCCTTTTTCTTTATTAGCTCCACTACCGCCCAGCATCTTAGTTACTTCCTGTTTTATACTTTCAAAATCAGCTCCTTCTTCCTGTAAAATACGAGCGGCAACTCCTTCTCCTTCTTTAATTAAACCTAATAGCAAATGTTCAGTCCCTACATAATTATGACCTAATCTTCTAGCTTCTTCTAACGCTAAATTCAATACTTTTTTAGTCCGCGGCGTAAAAGCTAAATTACCAGCACTAAGCCCCTGCTGTTGTTCGCCAATTAGCTCTTTTACTTTTTTGCGTAAATTTTTTAAATCAAAACCATTCTTCTCTAATACCTTGGCAGCAACTCCTTCTTTTTCCTTCAATAAACCCAACAGTAAATGTTCAGTTCCTACATAATTATGGCCTAAATCTCTAGCTTCCTTTTGGGCAAAGGACATTACTCGCTTTGCTTTTTCAGTAAACCGACCAAAAAACATTTTTATTCCCCCTTTAACTTATTTCTAATCATCTCTGCTCGTTGAATTTCATCATTCTCCTGCTCTAATTTTAATTCCAAGTTTTCCACCTGACGTAAAGTAGCAGGCCTAATAATAATCATTAATTGCATTAAGAGAGTAGGATCTATGTCTTCTATTATATCCAACTCCAAACCTAACTTTACATTAGAAATTAAATCAAGTGCTTCTTCAATTGAAATACTATAAGCATTCTTTAAAATCCCATACGCCCGATAAATTCTATCTTTTAATTCCACCTTTCTTTCTTCTAATAAAATCTCTCTAGCATTTCGCTCCTGTTCAATAATCTGGTGGGTCACTTCCGTTAAATTTTCAATTATTTCTGCTTCCGAGCGACCCAAAGTAACCTGATTAGAAATTTGGTATAGATTTCCGACAGTATCAGTACCTTCCCCATACAAACCTCTAACTGCTAGACCTAATTTAGAAATAGCAGACATTAAACTGCTTACTCTATTTAAAATCCGTAAAGCAGGTAAGTGAACCATAACTGAAGCACGTAGTCCAGTTCCTACATTAGTAGGACACGCAGTCAAATATCCATACTCTTCATTAAAAGCTAAATCAAATTCACTTTCTAAATAATTATCTACTTGGTCAGCTAAATCCCAACTTTCAGCCAGTTGTAATCCAGGCAATAATATTTGTAACCGAAAGTGGTCTTCTTCATTAACCATTAAACTAATTGTTTCCCCTTCCGATAAAGCAACTAAGCTATTTTCCTCTGCAAATGAATGTTCAGGGCTAATCAAATGTCTCTCTACCAGCATTTCTTGTTCAATATCTGATAAACTTTCTAAATAGATTAGATTTAAATCAAACTTATTATCTCTATTGATTAAAGTATCTACTTGATTAATAACCTCTGTTAACTCTTCATCTTTAGCCTGATGAGGAAAAGCAAAATTAGCTATATTCCTTGCTAACCTAACTCTGCTACTGATTACTACATCTGACTCAGGACCCGCTTGTTCTAACCACCGGGTAGTAGTTTCCCCTTTCATTCTATTCCTCCTCTTCCAATTCAGTTTTCAATTTTTTTATTTGATCCCTCAACTCAGCAGCTTTTTCAAATTCTTCTTTCTCTACTGCCTCATCCATCTGCTGATTTAGTTCCTCAATTTCTTGTCTTTTTTTGATTCTAGCCCCTGCACGTTGAGGAATTTTCCCTGTATGCTCAGTACTACTATGAATTTTACGTAATACTTTATTTAGTCTATCTTGAAAGAAATCATAACATTGATCACAACCTAATTTTCCTGTCCGACTAAATTCTTTATAACTTAATCCGCAGGCTTCACACTGAAGATCAGTTGGGGATAAATTAATCTGCTGCTCAGGAGTAAACTTATCATTTAATAGTCCCGTCAATAATTTATCAAACGAAAAACTAGCGCTAAAATCTAATTCTCCAATCTCTTCTGCACATTCTTTACACAAATAAAGCTCCTTTTTTTCTCCATTTATAATTTTCGTTACATGAACTTGAGCTTCTTTTTCACCACATTCTTGACACCGCATACTACTCCTCCTTTCGTAATAAACTTCTCAATATTTCCTTTAGTAATCTAGCTCTTATCCGGTCTCTAAGAGCAGGAGTCAATTTTAAGGTCTGCCTATCTAACAATGATTTGAATAACTGAAATTCAAAAGAAGAAACTAAATCAATTTCATATAATCTCTCCAGAATATTTACTGCTCTTCGCTGATTAATCCGTTTCCCTATCTGATTACATAAATCATTAACTAATTCATCCTTTGAATTCAATTCAACTTCAATTATTTTTAGATAGCCACTGCCTCCCCGCTGACTTTCTACCAAATAGCCTTTTTCCTGAGTAAACCTAGTATTTAAAACATAATTAATTTGAGAAGGGGCACAATCAAATTTACTGGCTAACTTGCTCCGCTGCACTTTAACCACTGTCTTATCTTCCAATAGCCGTTTTAGGTATTCACAAATTTTATCTGATAAACTTCTCATATCCCTGCTCCCCCATTCAGTTTGACTATCTTTGACCTTAATTACATTTTACTACATTGTCCCCTCCAATTTCAAGTTTAATTAGCAGTAATTATTATTAAAAAAATATAATTAAGTAACAATTATTATTTAATTCTAGTATAATCAAGCTTAAATTCAATTAATCAATTCATAATAAAAAAAGAATACCTTATTTACAGGTATCCAAAAACAATATTAATATTCAATTTAATTTAAAATTTGGCTCCCCGAGCAGGACTCGAACCTGCGGCAAAGTGGTTAACAGCCACTCGCTCTACCAGCTGAGCTATCGGGG
>CAYFUT010000076.1:0-11702 GCA_964346395.1 uncultured Halobacteroidaceae bacterium | reverse complement strand
TTCAAAAAATGTAGTGACATGATATATCATGTCACTACTACAGCGTACGGATTAACTGGAGGAAGTGGTTAACTAGTTCTCCGGAGGTGAGATGATGGCCGAATTTGAACGCGGGACGCAATTAACGGTAGAGATTGAAGATATGGCTTATCCGAATATGGGTTTAGCTTATGAAAAGGATACCGAAATTCGGGTCAAGGACAGTTGGCCCGGCCAGAAGCTGCGGGTAAAAATTATTGCGGTGCATGCGGATCACTATCAAGCCAAGATAGAAGAAGTTATAGAGCCGGCTGATTATGAACGAGAAGAACCACTCTGTGACCACCTTGATTTATGTGGCGGCTGCCGCGAACACCAGCGGGTAGCTTACAGCCGCCAGGTGAGAAATAAGGAACTGCAGATGAAGAATTTATTATCTCAGGCTGATCTTGGAGATTATAATTGGTTAGGTGTTGAACCGAGTCCGCAGGCGGTAGAGTATAGAAATAACATGGAATTCAGCTTTGGCGACTTAGAAAAAGGCGGTGAACTGCAGTTAGGAATGCATCTGCCGGGCCGGATGTACGAAGTAGTAACGGTTGATACCTGCCAGCTGGTGGATGAAGATTTCCGTCAGGTACTGCGGGAGGTAGTTAATTATTTGCGGGGTACGGACTTAAAGAAGTATCATATTAAGCGCCGGGAGGGCTTCCTCCGCCATTTAGTGGTGAGGAAGGGCTTACATACGGGCCAACTGCTGGTTAATCTGGTAACTACCTCACAGCGGGAGCATGATTTTACGGAGTTAACGGCAAGGTTGACCGATCTTGATTATGAAGGAGAACTAGTAGGTTTCCTGCAGACCATTAATGATGATTATGCGGATGCAGTTAAATGTGATCAGTTAATTACCCACTATGGGCAGGCTCATTACTGGGAGGAACTGCTGGGCTTAAAGTTTAAGGTAACTCCTTTTTCCTTTTTTCAGACTAACAGTTATGGAGCTGAAAGACTATATGCAGCGATAAGAAACTGGATTGGCTCGGCTCAAGATAAGGTTGTTTATGATCTTTACTGCGGTACCGGTACAATTGCTCAACTGGTAGCTCCTGCGGCAGAAAAAGTGATTGGTATTGAAGTGGTGGAAGAAGCGGTAGAGACCGCCCGGGCCAACTCTAAAGTGAATGGTTTGACTAATTGCCGGTTTATTGCCGGCAGGGTAAGAGAAGAATTAGCGGCGATAGAGGAAGAACCGGAGCTCATTATTCTTGATCCGCCGCGGGCTGGACTGCATCCGGATGCTCGTCAGGCAGTTATCGATTACGGCTGTCCGGAAGTCATTTATGTTTCCTGCAATCCGGCAGCTTTAGTTGAGGATTTAGAGGCATTTAGCGAGGCTGGCTATCAGGTGGATAAAATCAAGGGGTTTGATATGTTCCCGCATACTCCGCATATTGAGAACTGCGCACACTTGAAAATGGAAACTGGAAATTAAGTAAGAAAAGGGGGATAAAATGAATAAAGAAGTGACTTATCAGGAGTTAGTTCAGCAGGTGGAAAGTTTAGTAGCTGGGGAAAGTGATTTAATTGCTAATCTGGCGAATACAGCGGCGGCGGTTTATCAGAAGTTGGCCCGGGTTAATTGGGCGGGCTTTTATTTGTGGCGGGAAGGGGAGTTAGTATTAGGTCCTTTCCAGGGTCAGCCGGCCTGTATCAGAATTAAGGAGGGAAATGGGGTCTGCGGTACGGCGGTAGAGGAGCGGGAGACACTGGTAGTGCCGGACGTACATCAGTTTCCCGGCCATATAGCCTGTGATCCTGCTTCCCAATCAGAAATTGTAGTACCGATAATAGTTGAAGGAGCAGTCAAGGGAGTGTTAGATATTGATAGTCCGGAAAAAAATAGATTTATAGAAATAGACCGTAAGTTTTTAGAGGAAGTTGTGGAGCTTCTAATCACCGCTAGTGATTGGCCAGCATTGTAGTTAGAATAATTGAGGGATTACTTTAAGCTGGATTTCATCTTAAAGACCAGTGGTGTTAATGGTTTGCTTAGCCTCAACCTCAGACTCAAACTTAATCTTAGACTCATATTTTCACTTGTTTTGGATATCATAACTTATAGCTTTTTTATTTTTCTAGCTGCTGGGGGCAGGAGTTTTACCTCGGTATCTCTAATTAAAATAATCACTAGGGTTAAAACTGTGAGGTGACAAATTTTGTTAACTAAAGAAGTTGAAATTAATAGTCGGACAGGCCTTCATGCTCGGCCGGCGGCAGTGTTAGTTGATACTGCTAATAATTTTAATGCTGAATTAAAGTTAGTCCATAAGAATCGTGAAGCTAGCCTAAAAAGTATTGTGAGTTTGATGTCCTTGGTAGTTATGGAGGGGGAGAAAGTGGTTATTCAGGCAGAAGGAGAAGATGCTGAAGAGGCAATTGAGGAGATAACTACTGTGATTGAGGACAAGCTGGGGCGTGAAGAAGCATAGAAATAAATATTGCATTAAGACGTAAAATAATATTTAGAAGGAGGCAATTAATAATGAAGAAAAAGATCTTAGTACTAGTAATGGTAGCGAGCATGGTAATCCTGAATGCTGGTTTGGCTGCTGCTTTACAGGAGGGAGAAGTGAATTATCCGGGACCTTCAATTTTTTATGGAGTGCAGACTTTGAATGGAGACTTAATGGCTGTTAATTTCGGCGGAGAAGTAGGTTTTTCCTCTAATTTTGGGCTAGAAGGAATGGTAACTTATTACCAGGAAAAAGAAGATAATCTGGTGTTAGATTTAAATTCTAAATTAGCTATTGTTCACGATCAGGATGTAAGTGTGTCGGCGTTAGCAGGGATTCATACTCAACCAAAGAATTTTTCTCAAATTTATCCTCGGGTAGGAGTATTAGTTTCTAAACACGAAACTTCTGCTTTAGATATGAATGCTGGAATTGATTTTCTATTAAGAAAACCCAGTGATTATATAGGATATATGTTGGGGTTTGATTATGGATTAACGAGACATATTCATATAGAAGTAGAACACAGAAGATTTTCCGGTCAAGCAAAGACAGAAGGATTAAATGTAGGTATGCGCTATCATTTTTAAAAGCGAGGGGAAAGAATGGATTTAACTAATACGGCTGTATTTTTGGATCGAGATGGAACTGTGAGCAAGGAAATTGGCTATGTTAATCACCCAGAGCGGTATGAATTATTACCGCGGGCAGGCAAAGCTATCCGCCAGTTGAATCAGGTAGGGATTAAGACGTTTTTGGCTACTAATCAAGCTGGGGTAGCGCGCGGTTACTTTCCAGAAGAGATGATCGGAAAGGTGCATGCTAAATTAGAACGTTTATTGCAGAAAGAAGGAGCCTATCTGGATAAAATTTATTACTGCCACCACCATCCGGATGTAGGGGAAGGGAAGTTTAATAAAGATTGCAACTGCCGTAAGCCGAAGCCCGGTATGCTGCTGGAAGCAAAAGAAGACCACGGAATTGATTTAGCTAGTTCTTATATGGTAGGCGATAAAATTAGTGATGTTGAGTTAGCTAAAAAAGTAGATGCCAAGGGCATTTTGGTCTTAACCGGCTACGGCCGCGGCAATTATGAATATAAACAGGATGAGTGGACAGTAGAACCTGATTATATAGCAGAAAATTTATATGATGCAGTGCAGTGGATTCTACTGGATATTGAAGAGAGGGATTAAGATGGAGCAGTTACTTGAATACTTACCGCTGTTTGCAGATCAGGATATTTTAGTTGTCGGCGATATGATTGCTGATGAATTTGTCACTGGCGAACCGGAGCGGATCTCCCGGGAAGCACCAGTTTTAATTTTGGAACATAATGACCGTCAGATTCTGCCCGGCGGTGGCTGTAATGCGGCCAATAATGTTAACGACCTAGGCGGCAGTGTCCATTTAGCTGGGGTTATCGGCGATGATTTAATGGGCCAACAGCTGACTGAGAAATTGGCTGGGTTAGGGTTAGATACGGCAGGCTTAATAGTGGATGATTCCCGACCTACTTCAGTTAAAACTAGAATCTTAGCCGGCGGGGGTCAGACAGTAAAGCAGCAGGTAGTGCGGGTTGATAAATTAAAAACTGATTTAATTTCGCAGGCAATTGAAGATCAACTGCTGGCTTATGTTAAAGAAATTATGCCGCAGATAGATGGGATTTTACTGTCTGATTATGGGAACGGAGTCTTTACTGATCAGCTAAAGCAGGAAGTGATTGCGCTGGCAAATCAGCAGGATAAAATAGTGGCGGCTGATTCTCGTTATTCGCTGCCTACTTTCAAAGGGATCACTATTGCCACCCCCAATAAAGAAGAAGCGGAAGCGGCAGTTGGCTTTAAACTTGACAGCCCGGAGAAAATAGAAGAGGCGGGTTGGCAGTTAAAAGAGGAACTGGAAGCGGAAGCAATGCTGGTTACCCTCGGCGGAGAAGGGATGCAGCTGTTTGCCGATGGGGAAAGCCTGCACCAGCCGGCTTCTAATTATACGGAAGTTTTTGATGTTACCGGAGCAGGAGATACAGTAATCGGTAGTTTAGTGCTGGCCTTAGCCAGTGGAGCTAGTTTTGCGGAAGCAATGCAGTTGGCTAATCATGCCGCGGGAACAGTAATCCGCAAATTAGGCGTGGCGACGGTGACGCCGCCGGAACTGCGCGAAGTAATTATTGAGGCGGATAAAGATGAAGAATAAAGTTTACTCCCGGGTAAAGTTGAAAACAGAGTTGAATCAGCATTCAGACCAGCAGGTCGTGTTCACGAACGGCTGCTTTGATTTATTACATATTGGTCATGTGCGGTACTTAAGAGCAGCCCGAGAATATGGAGATCTGCTGGTGGTGGGAGTTAATAGTGACAGCTCAGTGCGAGAATTAAAGGGAAAGAAGCGCCCTTTGATTTCGGCAGCAGAACGGGCCGAATTATTAGCTAATTTGGAAATGGTTGATTACGTAACAATCTTTTCTGAGCTGACGGCGGAAAGGACAATCACTTGTCTGCAGCCTGATGTATATGTCAAAGGGGGAGATTATACTGTAGAAGAGCTCCCCGAGGCAGAAGCTGTCCAAGACTACGGTGGGCAGATAGAGTTAGTTCCCGAAATCAAAGGAACTTCTACTACCAAGATTATTGATAAAATTAAAAAGCGGTATACTTTAAATGACTAGTTTGAGTTTGAGCTATTTAATTTTAATAATAGTTTCTTCGATTTGTACAGATTTATTATCTGTAGGGTCTAGAGCTACGTGTAATTTTACTCCAGAATGTTTGCCGTAAAATTTAGCCTATTTTAAACGGCCTTTGCCAATATTTTTTTGTTAAAAAATTTGTGTTATATTCGTTATTTTACTATTTATAGGAACACCTCCTTATGTTGGGATATGGTTATCCCAACATAAGGAGGTGTTCCTTTTATTTTTTTATGCTAAATTAACATAGGTAGTAGAAGACTATCTGGATAACATTCATTCTTTTGCAGCTAACTTTTATTATTAAGCTGGGCATGTTATTTTCAGAAGCTAGTTTTATAGAAGACTGGGAAGTTACTTACGGAGCAGAAGGAAAGCAGTTTGCAGTTGACAGTTAATCAAATCCAATTCAATTTAAAGTTCCAATAGAGCTACAAAGTATTGTAGTTGTATTGAGGCTTTAAGTTTTTTATTGATGGGTTTTATTTTGGGAGTTCAGTTTTAGAATCTATACTATTTAAATAAATTACATTATATGGTATAATAACCATAAATATAAACAAAGTTTACTTTTTAAAGAGGTGACCAGGTAAATGAAACTTCAATCTAAACCTAATTGGTTCCGAATAGGAGCTATAGTATTAATTTTATTAGCTTTACCGTGGATAGGATTAACCTTTGGTAATCATAATGCAGAAAGTGTAAGAAGAAAAATAAAAGACTACCTTCATGAAAAGTATGGTAAAGAATTTGTAGTAAAAAGAATAGGAGTTAGAAGCAGCCGGGGAGAAGAGTTTTATCAAGCTAGAATTTATCCTAAATCAATAATAGGGACTAACAAAGAAGGAGATAGTTATTATTATGCCAGTGCTACCGTAGGCAAACTATCTTTCGGTAGATTAGGAGAAGTTGGAGATAGTTATAGTTATGTAATGATGAATAAAACGGGAGAAGAATATCTTATGCCCCAAGCAAAAGAAATATTTGGAGAGAGAGTACTTTTAAAGGTGAAGAGTGAATTAGAAATTTGGGGTCGAGAAGATATAATAGTAGAAGAATATAAAGAAAATGGTGCTAAAGTTGATGGAGTAGACACATTTATAGGCTATAAAGAATCAGATTTTGAAAAAGCAAGAAAAAGAGTAGTCAATGATCCCGAACATAATAGATTAAAGTTAGATTTAGATATATATATTTTCGATCGAATAGAAGATGAAGCGGAAAAAGAAAAAAGAAGAAAGCAGATATTTAATTTTGTGCAGTATTTGAAGGAAGAAAAGTTATTTAAGTATTTGGAAATGAGAGTGGTAATAGTAGATGAAAGAGTATTGGCTCCAAGTTATAATGACTTTAAATGGGAAATAAGGCGTTCTGACAAGGTGGAAAAAAGGATAGAGGAAGAAAATGAAACAGTAAAGTTGCCGCCGATGAAGTTAAGAAAAAAAATATCAAAGCAATTGCAGAAAGAGATAGAGAAAATGAATGAAAAAGAGTTATTAGAAAGTATGAGAAAGATAAAAAAATATGAATTAGATTATGATGGGATAGGAAAATGGAATAGTCAGTATCGTTCATTAATTTATTCGGAAGGAATGATAAAAGAAAGATATCCTTCATCCTATGAGGAAGATGCTGAGGCGGTAAGAGATTATAAAAGTATTAATGATGTCAAAATAGGAACTTATTTAAATTATATTTATGTAAACTAAAGGAGGAAAAAAATGAGAGAAGCTAAAAGTGGCGGAGGTCAAAGTAAAGATAAAAAGAAAATAACACATAAAGAATTGTTAACCTTCAGTAATTTAACTAATCTATCTTGGGAATTTGTTAATTTAAAAGCAATTGAAGAAAACGATACAGAAGCACCAGTAGGAGGAGAAGAAACGTCGGCAGATGAATTGTCAACTCAATTAGATGATCTTTTAGCTCCTAAAATATTTGCACGCAGAGACGAAGAAGGAGAAGTAGAAAGATATGTTTATGGCACTGATAGTGATGGGAACTATTTAAGTGAAGAAGAAGAATTAGTTGATCTACGCAAAAATGCCGGAATAGCAATGGAATATTTAGAAAAAATGAAGCAAGGTAATGAAGAAGGCGAGTTCTTAAAAGACTGGGAAGTGATATACGGCGGAGATAATTATAAGGTAATAGCAGATTATCTGGATCGAAAATGGTTAAGTATTATAGATAACTTTCAAAATTTATCTCAGTCTAACACTGTTAGTCTAAAGCAGGACGAAGAAATTAATTATAGAGAACGGTATGAAAAGATGAACTGGGGAGATAAGCCTTTAGATGAAAAATGGATACAGGCAATGGAAGTTTTTAGAGAACGGTCGCAGCCAGAAGAGGAACCGGAAGAAGTAGTGAATAATTTTGAAGAACTGCAGCAAAAAATTGAATCGGGGGAGGAAAAGCCTTATCCCTCGCGAGAAGAAATTGAAAAAGTGAAAGAAAATAATGAAGCTGAAAAAAGAATAAAAAAGATGATCAATGCTACTGTTGATTTTGCCTCTAAATGCGTAGTAATTGATGGTGCTGCTGTTCCAGGAGGCGATTTCAAACTTGCTTTAAATCTATCAGATGTTTCTAAAGCCGCAGTAGATTGGAATGTTAAGGGCGAATTGCGTTCAAAAAGGAATAATTTAATTACCAGTTTAATTTATACTACATTTTTTTCCTGTGCAATAGAAGATCGAGCCGAAATATTAGGAGATTCAATTAATAAATTAGAAGCGTTAGATCAGGCAAAAGAGTCGGCTGAAAGCGAAAAAGCTAAACAGGCATTAGATGATTTCATGAGTTATCTAGAAAGTATAGTGGAAGGAAAAAATGCCGGCCTAGAAGATGTAAGTGGAATAACATTTTATGAAAAGTTAAATATGTGTGACACTGGGTTTCGAGTAGTAGTCTTTAAAAAAGAAGAGAAGGAAGAAAAAAATATAGTAATTGCCTATCAAGGTGAAGAACCAGCTAAGCAGCAGCCGCTGCCTCCTGAAATGGAATTGTTACAGATGGTACATAAACGGATAAAAAGTCAACATCCGGATGCTAATATAATTTTCACCGGCTGTAATCGGGGAGCTGATTTAAGCTTTTTAACAACTTTATTGATGAATCAGCGGAAAAAGTATACTGTTAAAAAAGGAGATAATTTACGCCCTTTGGCTGGGAAATTATTGGGTAAAAAAAGTTTATGGAATAAAAGATTCAAACAAGAAGATGGAAGTCAAATTACAGATGAAATGATTCATCCAGGAGAGGAAATTTATTATTATGGTGATGCGCAGGCAAGATTGTTTTATACTGAAAGCTGCAGGTATAATCTAATGCAGTACATAAATTTTGATGAAAAAGATATAGCCAAAGATTATAAAAAACTTAAAATGGTTGATATAGGAATAAATTTTGTTGAGGAAGGGTTAGAGGATGCAGTTGTTTCTGGAGTTCAAACACTGGTGCTTGCCAGTATAATAGCACTTGCAAAATCAGTTTCTTATATTAGCGGATATGTGGTAGCAGTGATTGTCAGTGGAATTGTAAATCAAATTTTTGAGTGGTTACAGTCTGTTATATCATCATCTATAGACCGAGAAATTGCAAAAGAGCGATATAAGAGATTTAAAAAGTTAAAATTTGTAAAAGAAAAGCAGAAACTAGAAGGATATATTAAGGATAAATTTTTTGAACTAGACAGTTTTAAAATGAAAGTTGAAACTTATGATTTCGGTAATATACCTGAGAAATTTAGCGAAATAGAAATAAAAAAAGAACACGGAGTTTACTTAATCACAAATGGGATATCTCCTATAGTTAGACCGATTGAGGGCACTAGTGAATATTTGATTACTGCTGCCCCGCCGGGAAATTTCAATTCAGAAAATTTTCAGCATTGGCAGCTTATTAAAAACGATAAGGGAGTATATGAAATAAAACGCAACATATATTTTCCGCATAATATTAAAAAAGTTGATCCAGATGCGATTATTAAAAAAGAAAACTTACGTACGTCAGATAAAGATGAATTAGCTAAAGGAGAAATGATGATTAATTTAATGAAGTTAATTTCCAACATGCAGCGTGCTTATCTGAATAAACGAGAAGGAATGTTTAAATTTATTTATCCGGCTAAGAAAGAAGATAAAACTACTTCTGATCAGAAGAAAGATGAAAAACTAATAAAAATTGCTGAAAAACCGCCTGGTGAAGAAAAGTTAAAGAAAGTTTGTGCCAGGAAGGGCAGTGAATTTTTATTTTTTCCTTATCTAAAAGAGGGAGAAATAAAAAGTGAACTAAGAAAAGGCTACATAGCAAGTGTAGTACAAACTATGATCTTGCGAAAAATTTACGGTAATCCTCAGGCAGTTTGGGATCAGGGGTTAGGAATAAAGTATAATCCGCCCCAATATAATTCTTCCTTTGAACAAAACTTTATAAGGGCTACGCATAGATTCTGCACGGAAAGAAAGACTGAAGAAGAGTATCAGACTGTGGTCAAAGAAAAACTATCACAGATTGTAGATGATTATATAGACGGCGAATTTACTAATGATAGATTTTCGGATAACTGTTATCTTAATAATAGTTATGCTAAACAGGTTATTAAGGATAAGCTATACGGCGAGCCGAAAAAAATCAAGGAATATTATGAATTGAAAATGCCGCTTACTGAAAAACCGGTAATTAAATTTAAGCCTAAAAAAGATTCTAGTTTAGAGTATAAATATAACCCAGGTGATTTTATATTGGGAATTAATCTACTGATTACAGGAGTATGTAGTCCCGGGGTAGAAATTGAGGTAGGTTCCCGGGCTGATTTTTACCGCGGTTATGTCGCTAAATGTAAAAAAGAAAAATCAAATCCAAATAGGATTCCCAGTGTAAGAGTAGCTGAAAATTCAGATTATACTACTGAATTTGATGAATTTAAAGAGATAGAAATTAAGCCGGAGGATGTAGAAGAAGATAGAAAGAGCGAATCAGAAGATTCAAAAGAACCGATAGAAGTAGCTTTAAATAAAATATTGCCCGTCTATAAAAAAGGAAGAGCTTAAGAATTGAGGAGGGAATAATAGTGAATGAGCAGTCAAAATTAGTTTTAGCGCAGGTATGTGAGCTGGATTTTGAGCGGGATTTAACAGAAATAATGAAAGAATTAGATGACAAATTAAAGGAAACTCAGAAAATAAAAGTGAAAACCCAAGTAAGTGAAGCTGATAAAGTAGTTAATTTAGATTATGGGTTTACAGCTAATGAAAATAGAATTATTAATTTATGTATAGCGGCCGGTTTGCCCCGACAGGAGTTTGCTCAGGCCAAGCAGGCTTATCTGCAGGAAGTAAAAGAATATGGGAAAGAATATAAATACGAACTAGAAGGCGGCTTGCTGGGAGGGGCTTTAGCTCAATACGCCGGAGTGATGACAGAAGAAAGTGGGATTAGTTATCAGGTAACGACTTATGATAGTTTGGGATTAGGAAATTTACTGCAGTTTACGGGCAATGAGTTTTTGGGGGTTAAACTGGGAATTTTATATTATTTAGATGATATGATTTATGAAATTAAAGAGCGTTATAGATCGGAAAGTAGGCAATCTATATTCAATGCTTTAATAGATGAAAGAGTAATTAAGTATGGAAAATATGGAGTCCAGGCGGGAGTTGAGAGAGGGAAAAGATATATAAATATAAGTAGTGAATATAGAAGTGAAACGGGCACTAAAGTAAAAACTTCTAAATTAAAAGATAAGTTATATGAAATATTTAAAGAAAAGTTACAGTTAAAGGAAACCAAGTTAGAAAAATTAATGAAAAAAAGTTTTAATCCTCAATTAGTAGAACGCAAAATGAGGCTAATAGATCATTATCAGGCTTATAAAGCTAGGGCTTATGACGGAGAAGACACTATAGTTAATTATATATTTTCAGATAATATTGCAGCTCGACTCTTTAAGCACATAGGAGCAGTTCATCTGCAGGATAAAGGGTTAAAGAAGGCAGACCAGGGATTAGACGAAGAAATTAGAGCATTGGTAAAAAGAACAAACGAGGAAGAATTAGATAAACTTATGGGTTCGCAGGAGGAATTATTTACTCCTTTCTGTCTGTTAGAAGAAGGGGGTAACAGTTCAAATGCTGTCAATCGACTGGGAGATAAGCCGGAAGTAAGCCAGATAACTAGCAACTTAAGTTTTAATTATTTGCGAGCCTTGGTCAAGGATATTATTCTGGATTTACATAATAAAGATGAAAAGATAGTTACCGAAATATTTAAGAAATGCCGCCGTTACAGCAATGGCCCCTTGGTAGATTTAATCGCCGACAGACTGCGGCACAGTATGAAGTTAAAAGGGTTACTCACCGAGGCAGAACTTACTTACGAAAGTCTTATTAGCCAGCAGAATCTTGATTTATTTACCGACGAAGATAAAGTTTATCCGCTGGATAAAGCCGCCTTGTACCAGATTGAAGAGCAGATGTATTATAACGAGGTGCTGCAATTGTGGGACTGGA
>CAYFUT010000075.1:0-11742 GCA_964346395.1 uncultured Halobacteroidaceae bacterium | reverse complement strand
TTTCCTACGTTGGTAGGAAAACTAAATTAGAACTCCTCCGGTCAACTATAGAAACTATTACAGTCATCTCAACCATAATCACACATAATAATCCAGCATGGACATTCTCGTTGTTGTCACTTTTTATCCAGAGCCACCTGCATCTCCCAAGCTGACTTCGGACTTCCCCAAATTCTTGGAGGGTCGCCATTATTACATGCCCCGCCGGGTTCTTCGAACCACTCCGTGTAAACTCCGACGGTTCACATATTGTTTTGAGCTGACTGCTCACCTCAACTTCTCCAGATTCTACCTCACGGTAGACACCCTAGTCTTGTCGGTTTCACACACCGATACGACGAAAACAGCATGGGCAGAATTCACATCTGCTGTTTCTATAATTTACAGAGCACACAAAAAAAGAGGCCAACCGGAAAAAGTTGGCCTCAAACTTTTAAATTTATTTTTTATTAGCAACAATTTAATTAAGCTAAATCTAGCTCTTCATTATTAACTTTTTCTATTAGATTTTGCACTTTATCTTTAATTATCTCTCGCGTTTTTCTAAATTCTTCTATCGGCTTTCCCGCCGGATCATCCAAACCCCAGTCTTTTCTATAGCTGCAGGGAATATAGGGACAGTCAACATTACACCCCATAGTAATTAAAAGATCCACCTCGGAAGGAATTTCTTCTGTTTTCTTTGGATACTGATCGCTAATATCAATCCCTATTTCTTCCATAACTTTTACCGCATTTGGTTTTACTTCCGGCGCCGGTTTAGTCCCGGCACTATAAACTTCAAATAGATCACTAGCATATTCTTTAGCAAATCCTTCCGCCATTTGACTCCGACACGAATTACCTACACAAACAAAAGCAATTTTGTATTTTGACATAATTATCTCTCCTTTTTATTTAAATTAACAACTACCGCAACCAGGTGCACAGCCACCGCCGCCACCTTGCTGAAGGCCTAACGTAGAAGCAATAGTCTGATTAATCTGCTGCATGACCTGATTAAATTTCTGCTGAGCTTCCAGATAGCTATTGATTTTATTATTTTGCTGCATCTTAGATTTTAATTCATTCAATTCCTGTTTTAACTCTCGAGAAACCTGCTGCCGCTGTCTTTGAGTTTGACGAACTTTTTTCTGGGTAGTTTGAAAATCATTTAAAATCTGTTTTGCTATTTCATCAGCTTCTACATCCTGTTCGGCTGTTATTAAATTTTTGTACTCCTCAGAATTCTGCAATGCTTCTTTTAATTCTTCCGCTTTACTTGTTACTGACATAAATTTTCCCTCCATTTAATTGATAGCTTCACTAAATAATTTTTCTCCTGCTTCCTTTAACATTTCTATACCTTGAATTTCTTCCGCAAATAGCGGCATATCTACAATTGGAGCAGAGAACTTATCTTCCATAGTGGCTAGATGTTTATCCTGCATTTCCTTGCGGTTCTTAAAATAAGGTGTAGTACAATATTCTTCCGGCAATATTTTATTCGCTACTACCAATTGCGTATCCACATCAACAGTTTTTAACTCTTCAGCAGCTCGATGTGCCTCTAAAATCGGCGTCTCTTCCGGATAAAGAACAAAAGAAAATGTAGTCTGCTCCGGATCTTGTAGCTTTTCAATTACCCGCGTAAACCGCTCCTTAGATTCTAAATCTGCTTGATTAGCTGTTGCACTATCTACCTTAACTTCTAGCTGTTGTTCCCAATCCATCGGCAGCTCCAATAAGCGGATAGTATGACCCGTAGGAGCCGTATCAAAAACAATAATATCATACTCATCCGCTTCTGTATAGTCAACAAATCGGTCAAAAACAGCCATCTCTTCTGTGCAAGGCGAGTTAAGTTCTTCTTTCAGCCCCATAATCATTTCTTCGGAATAATCTTTCTCCTTAGCTTCCGTTAATACTTTATCTTTATATCTTTCTACTGCTTCTTTAGGGTCTATTTTTACAATATCTAAATCATTAACCCCCTCCACCCGAGTTACTTCTCCGCTTACATCTTGCTCAAAAACATCCTCTAAATGAGAAGCAGGATCAGTAGTCAACAGTAATGTTCTATACTCCTTACGAGCTAAATGAACAGCCGCTGCCGAAGAAATAGAAGTCTTTCCTACTCCCCCTTTGCCGGCAAAAAATACCAAACATGGTTTTTTATCATTAGGTAATAATACTTCTAATTCCTCTTTCATAATTAAGCTGCCTCCCTATATAGCATTTCAGCAAATTTCTTTAACATATTGATACCTTTAATTTCTTGATCTAACTGTTTCATTTTTTTAGTTGGTAACTCAATTTTTTCTTCGATTTCTTGCAGATGTTTCTGCTGCATCTCATAGCGCTTTTTAAAGAAAGGATTAGTACATTCTTCTTCCGGTAAGATACCATTGACAATTACCGAAGTAGTAGTTACTCCAATTTCAGCTAACTCCTGACTAGAATTCATAGTTTCTCGAATTGCACTACCTTCCGGCTGAAGAACAAAGATGAATTCAGTCTTCTCTTCATCTTTCAGTAGAGCAATAGCTCGATCATATTTTTCTTTTGAGTCCTGGATATTCTTCACCGGCCCCATACAGGTCTGACCGCTGCCTTCCGCACTTTCTTCTATATGCTCACTCCAGTCCACCGGCAGTTCTAGTAGTCTAATTGTATGACCTGTAGGAGCAGTATCAAAGATAACCACCTCATACTGGTCATCATCCATAAAATCTATAAACCGATCAAAAGCAGCAATTTCTTCTGTACACGGTGAATTAAGCTGCTCTTCTACTACTTCCATCATTTCTTCATCAAAAATTTCTCGCATCGGCTCTAAAGTATTTTCTTTATACTCTTTAGTTGCCTGTTCAGAATCTATTTCCATTGCCTGTAAATTATCAACACCTTCAATTTCGGTTACTTTATGGCCAATTTCCTGTTCAAATACGTCAGTTAAATTAGCTGCCGGATCAGTAGTAACCAGCATAGTATTTAACCCCTGTTGAGCATAATACATAGCAGTAGTCGAAGCCATAGTAGTCTTTCCGACACCGCCTTTACCTGAGAAAAATATATATTTAGGTTCTTTATTAGACATTAATTAGCCTCCTTGATTTCTTTAATCTCTTTTCTTAACTCTTCTAAACTAGGATATTCTCCAAGTTTAATTACTTTCCCATTTATTTCAGTAACTGGTAACTCTTCAGTCCCCTGGTTGTTAACCAGATCTAAAACTGATCGATTCTCCTGAAAGGCAAAAGGATTTTGATTCATCGCATTCCGTTCTACTTCAATTCCTTCCTCTTTTAACTGTTCTAATGCATCGCTAAATTTAACTAGCTCATCATCTACACTAGGGCCGCAGACACCACTGGAACAACACATCGGCGGCTCATAAACTTTAACTGTTATCTGACTCATCATCTACCTCCTCCAAAAAATTAATTTTATCTTCACAGTTGCTTCGAGTAACCTCACATCCTTTCGGACACTCAGCAACTACCTGGCCAAATTTCTCCTGCAGCCAGTCTGTTTTTTCATGATTAATTTTATAGTCCACCCATCGGCCTCGTTTATTAGCAGTAATTAAACCAGCCTCTCTTAAAATCTTCAGATGGTGCGAGACATTAGGCTGACTTACCCCTAATTTTTCAGTGAAATCACAAGCACACATCATCCCGCAGGATAATAGATCAAGCATCTGCAGTCTTTTAGGGTCAGCAGCAGCTTTCAGTACTTTAGCCAATTCATCCATAAGAACTCTCTCCTTTATTAATTTATATATTTACATCTATTTATATATTACCTAAACTTATTATATGTGCTCGCCAAAGCAAATGTCAAACTTAATTTAAATTTGCTGCTGTATCAACTAAACTTTTAAATAATTGCACAAAACAAGGACGACTGCTAACTAAATCCTCGGGATGCCACTGAACTCCAATCACGAAATCTTCTTTTACTGCCTCTATTGCTTCTATAATTTCTCCCTGCGACTCAGCTGCTACTTTAAATTCATCTGCTAAATTCTTAATTGCTTGGTGATGATAAGAATTCACGATTATTTTATCTGAACATAATGTCTGATGTAGTTTAGTTTCCAGCTTTATCCTCACCTGATGATTAAGATATTCTTTATCATCAGGCCAATGTGATATAGACTGCTCTTTTAAATCCTGATAGAGACTACCACCCAAGGCTACATTCATCAACTGCATCCCGCGGCAGATTCCCAAAACAGGAAGATTATGATTATAAGCTTTTTCAAACAACTTTATTTCCCATTTGTCACGGATAGGATTAAGTTCAGTTACTTGCTGACTCGGTTCTTCTCCATAATAAAGCGGTGATATATCCTTACCCCCACTTAATACTAAACCATCTATTAATTGAAGATAACTCTCTACCTTTCGAATATTTTCTAACTGCGGAATTAAAACAGGTACTCCTCCTGCTTTAGATATAACTCTAATATAGCTACAGCTAACTTTATTGTAATGTTTATTATCTACTGTCCCACAAAAAGTAGTAATTCCAATTACTGGTTTAACTATTTTTTTCACCCCTTTCTATAACATAAATATATTTATATCTATTTATATATTTATTTAAACTTATTATAGAGTTATCTAAGTTAATTGTCAAGCTAAAAAATTACTGCATAACAAAATCATAGTTGGAAGTTCTACCCTAAGATAAACAATCATATCGGGGAAACGTTTAAAGGTGCTACTAAATAGTAGCACCTTTGTAGCTAAACAGAAATATTTTCTATGATTTTTTCTACCTTTTCATTTAATTTATCTAACCTGCTATTATCTGAATAATTCGTGTTTTTGTCAATATTTAAATCTTCTGTCACTATTACTTCATAATCAGATTCAATTTCAATACTTTCCAAAGCCTTAGTAGAACAAGCAACTTTACAACCATTTAGTGCTATATAATAATCAGATTCTTTAGCAGTATTTACTATTCCTTCAATTCCAAGAGGAATTCCTAAGGAACAAACAAAATTAATATTGTCGTATTGATTAGCAATATCTACTGTAGTTCTACTAGTAAGCATGCCGACATTACAGGCTCCAGAACACGGGAGTAATCCTATATTTTCTTCAGCTTCAGTTTCACAAGGAACATCATTAATTGCCATTAAGTTACCTCCCTCTCAAAAAAACAATTTCTAGTTTGTTAGTAGTATTACACTAAATTTAAAATATATGATTGCAATTTTTTACGCTGCTTCTTGTTTATGAGCTTGATACAATTCTTCTTGTTCGTGGGATGTAGTTAATTTATTTATCAAGTAAGCATTAAAGATAACAACTATAACCGATAAAATCAACCTAGTTAACCCAAATTTCCAGCCTAAAGAAGCAACTTCAAAGAATATCATCGGCAGTTTAGTTGTTGCCCAGGCGCCCATGAAAATTAAAATATTAAACAATCCAGCTCCTTTTTTAAAGAGAACTTGGGCAATAGGAAAAGCGGCATATAAAGGGCCAGCAGCTGCCGAACCTAAAAAGAAACTCAATAAGATTCCTTTCAAGCCTGATTCTTCACCTAAATGAGCAATGATATATTTTCGCGGTACCCAGATATCGAATAAACCTAATAAAATAAAGATCGGCGGCAGAATAGTTGCTATTTGTTTAAGATACTGAGTGGTATTAGCAGCAATCTCCTGACCCTTGCCCGGCATAAATAAATAAAGTCCTAAATCAACAACTAGCAGCAGTAAAACCCATTTATAACGCTTTAACTTTTCCATTATACAATCACCCCTAATAGATAAGCAATTACAAAGGAAGCTATAAAAGCAATCCCATTTCTATAAAAAGTAATCTTCTTATTAAAATACTTAACCTCTAGTGGAATAGTGACTATCCCAACCATCATCAAAGTTGAAATAAATAAACCGATATGCTGTACAGATGCTCCCTGGTCTAATAAAGACTTAGCCAGCGGAAAAGAGATTAAACCGGGAATTAAAGTTACTGATCCTAAAATGCTAGTTCCAAAATAACTAATTAAGGAAGCATTATTCCCTAAATATTGAGAAATAAATTCCGGTGAAATAAACGCCAGACTAATCCCAATTAATAAAATTACAGCTAAAAAATCAGGTAAAATATTAAGTAACGCTTTGCTTCCTTTTTGTAAAGCTTTAACTGTCTTCTGCCTATCAAACCAGACTGAAACTCCTAAAGCCAAAAAGCTAATTAAATATAAAGTCATTTAAATAATCACTCCTCTTTATTTTTTTAGCCCTGACAAATAAAACTTAACTAGTTCTTGTTTAGCCCATTCTGAATCATAATTTTCTTTATATATGCTTCGAGAAACTCCATGACACGCTTCAAAAATTGCTGTCGCTATCAATTGGCTATTTATATCTCTTACTTCGCCTCTATCTTTAGCTCTTTCAATCATTTCAGCAAATAAAACAGGTAGTTGTTTTCCAAACCTTTCTACTTTTTTTAACTTATGTTTGGTAGGCAGCCGACCTTCCTGCATCAATACCGCTTCAGCAGCTGGATTCGCTTCTAATTCAGTGAAATGACGCTCTAAAAACTCAGCAAACTGCTCCTCAAGTGAAGACTTTTCCTCTTTTACTTCTTTCAACCAGGTAATTCGTTTTTTTAGTTCAACTTCGAATATATATTCCAGAATTTCCTGTTTATTTGTAAAGTAATTATATATCGTCCCCACCGCAATTTCTGCTTCTTGTGCAATTTCTTCAACTGTCGTCTCGTGATAACCTTCCTGAGCAAACACAACCACTGCACTCTGTTTGATTAAATTTTTTTTGCTATTCTCCACTTTATCCTCTCCTTTATTTAAGAATAAAATTCTTATCGAAGATATTAGCTTCACGTCACGACTAAATTAGTCCTTTAATTACAACGCCTCATGACTCCTAGTATTTTTTCTCATATCCACCAAATATAGTTGGAAACCTAGAAAGAGTAGGAAATTGTATTGAATGAACATTCACTCACAATTTTAACACTCCAATTGCCTTTTGTCAAACTAGTCACCTCCTCCCCCTATAATTTCATTCAATCTGACTTGTTTTTTTCAGCAAGATTTTTAAATGCTACGGAAAGCATTAATTTAATCCTGTTCATTTGATTTACTTCACTAGCTCCTGGATCATAATCTATCGGCTTAATATTAACTCCTGGATAGGAATCTCTAAATTCCTGAATCATTCCCTTGCCTACTACGTGGTTAGGCAGACAGCCAAAGGGCTGTAAGACAAGAATATTTTTAACTCCTTCTTCAATTAAGTTAGCTACTTCCCCAGTTAAAAACCAGCCTTCACCTGTTTGATTGCCGACTGAAATATGCTTTTTAGCCTCTTTAGCTATTTCATAAATTGATTCCGGGGCTTTAAAGCGGACACTTCCTGCAAGCGCTTTTCGCAACGGCCGGCGATAGAAAAATTCAAGTCCTTTAATTCCTAATTTACCAACCAATTTCTTCCACAGGCTGGTTGACAGTTTTTCATATTCAGCTTCATTATTATATAGACTATAGAGAAAGAAAGACAATAAATCGGGCACTACTGCTTCAGCTCCTTCTGATTCTAAGAATTCAACTACTTCATTATTGGCAGTAGGGTGATATTTAACTAAGATTTCTCCGACTATTCCTACTTTTGGTTTTTCTAAATCTTCTTTTAGCTCTAACTTATCAAAATTTCGAACAATTTTGTTTATGTTTTCTTTAAACTCGCCTCTACTTCCAGTAACTAAAGAATCTTGACACTTTTTAACCCACTTTTCATATAGTGTCTGAGCAGAACCAGCCTCTTCTTCATAAGGGCGGGTTTTATACAGCACCCGCATTAACAAATCTCCATAAATCAATCCCTGCACTGCCTTATTCAACAAAGAAAGGCTTAACTTAAAGCCGGGATTTTTTTCTAATCCAGCCGGATTAAGAGAAATAACCGGTACCTGCTCTAATCCTGCTTCCGGCAGAGCTTTACGTAAAAAAGCAATATAATTAGTTGCTCGACAGCCGCCGCCTGTCTGAGACATTATCACCGAAGTATTATTTAAATTATACTTGCCTGATTGAAGTGCCTTCATCACTTGGCCGATAACAATAATTGAAGGATAGCAGGCATCATTATTAACATACTGTAGTCCTACATCAACAGCTTCCTTATCAACTGCCGGTAGAACCTCTAAATTATAGCCAGCTTCTTTAAACGCAGTTTCTAAAAACTGAAAGTGAATTGGCGACATCTGCGGTGCCAAAATAGTATGTTCTTCCTTCATCTGTTTAGTAAATTTAATTCGCTTTACTGAATTTTCTTCCTGCTGGGGAATAACTTCATTTTTATTCCTTTCCTCCATAGCTGCTAGTAAAGAGCGTAATCTAATCCGAGCAGCCCCTAAATTGCTAACCTCATCGATTTTTAGACAAGTATAAAGCTGATCCTGACGATCTAAAATCTCTTCTACCTGATCTGTAGTTACCGCATCTAATCCACACCCAAAAGAATTAAGCTGAACCAGCTCTAAATTCTCCTGGTAAGCAGTATAAGTAGCCGCCGAATAAAGCCGGGAATGATAAACCCACTGATCTACTACTCGAAGCGGCCTGTCAATCTCCGCTAAGTGACTTATGGAATCCTCCGATAAAACTGCCATTCCAAAAGAAGTAATCATCTCCGAAATTCCGTGATTAATCTCGGGATCAATATGATAAGGGCGACCTGCCAGCACAATTCCCTGTTTATTATTTTCTTCTAAGTAAGCCATCACTTCTTCACCTTTAGCTCGAACCTCAGCTTTATAGCTTTCTAATTCTGCATAAGCTTCATCTACTGCCCGGGCAATTTCTCTTTCTGATAAATTTTCAGCTGTCAACTCTTCTCTAAGCCGTGCTATCAACTTATCACGGTCATCAATAGGTAAAAACGGATGATAAAACTTGACCTCATCTGCTTTAAGTTCTTTGATGTTGGCTCGTAAAGCTTCCGGATAAGAAGTAACAATCGGGCAGTTATAATTATTCACCGCTTCCGCTTCTTCTTGTTGATTATAAGGAATAGAAGGATGGAATATTTTATCTACCCCTTGCTCTAATAAATCTATAATATGTCCATGTGCTAACTTAGCTGGATAACAGACTGACCCTGAAGGAATAGTCTCCATTCCCTTCTCATACACTTCACGAGAAGAATGAGCCGAAAGTTCTACCCGATAACCTAATTCAGTAAAAAAAGTAAACCAGAAAGGATAATCTTCATACATATTTAAAACCCGCGGAATACCAATTCGTCCCTGCTCAGCTTTTTCTTCAGCCAGGGGCTGATAGTCAAAAACGCGTTCATACTTATACTGAAACAAATTAGGAACTTCTTCTGATTGTTCTGTTGTAACTGCTCCTTTTTCACAGCGGTTCCCGGAGATAAACTGTCTCCCATCAGAAAACTGCTTGATTGTAAGTTGACAGTTATTGCCGCACTTACCGCATTCTGCCTGAATAGTAGTTACCTCAAAATCTGCTAATTCTTCTGCTGATAACAGAGTAGAGCTCTCACCTGTTTCAGCTCGCTCTTTAGCAATTAACCCTGCTCCAAAAGCCCCCATAATCCCAGCAATATCGGGCCGGATAACTTCCTTATTTAATATCCTTTCTACTGCCTTTAACACGGCATCATTATAGAAAGTTCCCCCTTGAACTACTATCTTATCCCCTAGTTCACTTGTCTTTCGATAACCAATAACTTTAAAGAGAGCATTCTTAATTACTGAAAGGGCTAAACCGGCTGAAATATCTTCTATATCTGCTCCTTCTTTTTGGGCCTGCTTAACCTTTGAATTCATAAATACCGTACAGCGAGTTCCCAAATCAATGGGCTGCTTTGCTTTTACTCCCAGTTGAGCAAACTCTTCTACTCCCATATCCAGCGAATGAGCAAAAGTTTCGATAAAAGAACCACAGCCCGAAGAACAGGCTTCATTTAACATAATTGACTCCACAACCCCATCATCTATCTCCAAACTCTTCATATCCTGTCCGCCGATATCAAGGATAAAATCAACCTCTGGCTCGAAAAACTGAGCCCCGTAATAGTGAGCTAAAGTCTCTACTTCGCCGATATCTACTTTAAGGGCTGACTTAATTAACCGCTCCCCATAGCCAGTCACCGCTGCCTGAGCAATAGTTATCTCCTCTGTTAGCTGCTGATACATCCTTGCTAAAGCTTCTATAGTAGAACCTAAAGGATCTCCTTCATTGCTCCCATAGTCAGAATAAAGTAGTTTTCCTTCTTCAGTTACTAGGACTATTTTAGTCGTCGTGGAACCAGCATCAATGCCTAAATAAGCTGCCCCCTGATAATTATCAATATCTTGCCGCTCTACTTTATATTTTTCCTGTCGGCTTTTAAACCGGCTATAGTCTGCCTGACTAGCAAATAAAGGCTCCAGCTGGTCTGCTTCTGTAGTCTCAATTTCATCTATTTTTTCTAATTGCTTATATAAGTAATCAGCTGAATAAATTTTCTTTTTTCTATCTTCCACAGCTGCACCCAGAGCAACAAAATACTGAGCCTGATCTGGAATTAAAGCTTCTTCTAATTTCAAAGTGTCTATAAACTGTTTTCTCAGCTGAGGGAGAAAATGAAGCGGGCCGCCGAGAAAAGCTACTTTCCCTCGAATAGGACGCCCCTGAGCTAAAGCGGTAACTGTCTGATTGACTACTGCCTGAAATATAGATAGAGCAATATCAGGTTTAGAAACCCCATCATTCAACAGCGACTGAACATCCGATTTAGCAAAGACTCCACAGCGAGAAGCTACCGAATATATATTTTCTCCTTGTTGGGCCAACTCATTTAGACCTGACGGATCAGTCTGAAGCAGCGAAGCCATCTGATCAATAAAAGCTCCTGTTCCTCCTGCACAACTGCCATTCATTCGCTGTTCTATTGAATCACCAAAATAGGTGATTTTAGCATCTTCTCCGCCTAATTCAACCGCTACATCAGTAGCCGGGATTTCTTCCTCTACAGCATTACTAGCAGCTATTACTTCCTGGATAAAGGGAATCTCCAGTTCCTCAGAAATACTTAACCCGCCGGAACCAGTAATAGTAACAGCCACTTCTTCATTTTCTAATATATCTTGTGCCGCTTCTAACATAGAAATCACCGTTGTCTGCACTTCCGAAAAATGGCGGCGGTAATCCTGATAAACTACTTCTTTAGCTTGATTAATAATTATTACCTTTACTGTAGTAGACCCCACATCAATGCCCAAATTAAAATAATCTCTCATTCTTTTCCCTCCTTCAAGTTCAAACATTACATCAAAATTTCCTATTTATTAGTTGTCACTTTAAATTTGCCTTAATTTAAAGTATGAATAAAATCATAATTTGTGAATGAGTAATCATTCACTCCCTCCCTAACAATTATTTTTTTAGTTAAAACTATTATCAATTTCAAAATGAAAATGACAGCAAGCAAATATAAATTTTGCTTTCAAGACTTCCCCCTATTTTGTCTAATCACTTAACACTTCAGCTAAAGGGAGAAGCCTCCTTTTAATTTTTATCCTAAAATTATTTCCCGCTATACTACTATATTATCTTTAAACTATTCTGCTTGTAATTGGTCAACCCCATTTTTAAGCTCAGCAGTAATTTCCCCTAGCTTAGTTTTACTTTCAAAGTCTTTATTCTTTCATTGTTTGTAACCTCCTTAAGTTTATTAATCTTCACAGCCAGTTTGAT
>CAYFUT010000074.1:0-11914 GCA_964346395.1 uncultured Halobacteroidaceae bacterium | reverse complement strand
TGTACTGGCCAATATTCCCATAAATATCTTAGACTATTTCTTTTACTTAATAGATATAAATGAATATCATATGTGGCAGATTGCTGCTTCAGCTTATTTCAAAGTAGAAGCTACTCATACCATCCCTGCATTAATTACTGGAGCAATTACTGATTATTCTACAGCAGGTATAATGGGGCTTTCTATACTATACTTACTTTATTTTACGGGAACAGAACACTTTTGGCTGAAAGGACTATCTATTGGAGCAATATGGTGGTTATTTTCTTTTGGAGTAATACTCAGAACAAAAATTGGGAGAATTGATCCTATTGACCCTGGTACTAATTTATATCATATAGCTGAACATTTTTTTCTAGGTTTTTTCATTGCTTGGATTATAAATAAATATGGTAAAAAAGTATTAGAGGAATAATTTTTTATTATCTAATATTTTAATCTAACCCCTATTTTCATTGGGGTTTATTTTTTATATCTCACAATTCTTGCTAATACATTTCAAGAAAACCTACTGCGGAATATCTAAAAAATAATCAGAAACATACTCGTGAAATTTGCTTTTATACCATTCAACCCCTAAATAATACTTATACCAGTTAGAACTTTTAAACTCCGCCGCTAATTTAGCTCCTTCCACTTTTCTCCCCGCGAATTTATCCTCATTGAAATTAGCGAAAGCTTCCTGCAGCCATAAATTTTCATCATATTCCACTACATCTAAATCCTTTTCAGCAAATAAACCTAACTCTATAATCTTCTGTTTCCAATTGGCCGTTCTTTTCTTCGTTGGCCCTTCCTTCAATAAGACAGCAAACAATTTCTCATCATCATTGAAACTAAAGCCTTCTTCTTCATACTGCGGCCACTTCTCTAAATACTCCCTTAAATGCTGCTTGATTTTTTGAAAAGCTCTTTTATATCTAACCGGATTACTCACTTTAGTTAGTTCATATTTCTTTGAAAACTGAGTACTAAAATCATATTTATACTCCCAATTTAGATAAGGAAGATCAGGAAAACTTAATGCTTGGGCATGTCCATATCCAACTCTAACCCACTTATATATTTCTTCTATTACATAATTTTTAAGTCTAGGATACATATTTAGTACCGGATACAGCCAATAATACACCTTTTCCAGCAGGCTCTCACCAATATAAATAGTATCGAACACTCGGCAGTCTATAATATCATTTACCTTACTTACTAGGCCGGAAAAACCCTGGTGAGAAAAAGTATCTGCATACGGGTGTAAAACTAATCCTAATTTAACCAGATTAGCTTCCTGTTTGGCATCCTCCAGTATATCCCTAATTACGGGGGACTCTTCTTTACACCGCATCTTTTTAGCAAAATTAGCTCCTTTACAGCCGGGCACAAAATGAAAAGCAGCCGTATTATTGATCATCGCATTATAATTGAGCGTACTAACTTTAAAATAATCATGAGCAGTCGCCATATTAAAAAAAGCCGGTTTTTGGTTTATCGTTTTAACTTCGAAATCACTAGGAACTTCCTGCAAAGTTATATGATTTATATCAGCATCATCAACAAATTGGGACGCATAAGCCACAGTCTGAGCTGCCTGCTTTTTAAAACCAACTGCCCGACAAAAAGCCAGCACCGCATAATAATGGGCATCAACCTTCATAAATAATGTCCCCCTCTTAAACTAATGCGCTTATGCTTATTTTTTGGCTTTAATGATTTTATTCTATAATTTCTAGAATATTCCTACCTGATCATAAATTTTATCTAATTTTATCATAATTTTCTGATAAAATCCGGGCCAACTTCCACCTCACGATTGAGGAAAGTTGGCCTGCCACTTGCCTTATCACTTTTTAGCTCACCTTCTAAAATAGTTAAACCTCTTCCCATCAGAGAAGAGGTAACAGTTAGGTATAGTTAATTTTTTTCCGTTGCTTCTTTCAAAATTCTAATAGTCCTTGGAGTCGTTGCTTTCATTAAAGCGGCTTGCCCATCCTCTTCCAAATCAGCCCCCGCATTGATTAATACTTTTAATGTTCTTGCGTGCCCTCTGTTAGCTGCTAATATTAAAGCACTCCGGCCGTTATCAGTCTCAGCATTTACATTAGCCCCTTTTTCTAGCAAAAACTTTACTACTTCGGGATGTCCTTTATAAGCTGCTAATATTAAAGCAGTTCTCCCGTTATTCATTTTAGCATCAAATTTAGCTCCTGCTTCTATTAATTTCTTTACTGCTTGTAACTTCCCTCCAGCTGCTGCCAAAATTAAGGCAGTGCCGCCTTCATCAGTAGTAGCACTAATATCAGCACCGTCTTTTATCAATAACTCCATTATATCCAGATAACCATTATTAGCTGCAAACATCAAAGGAGTTTTCCCGTTATCTAATGTATTATTTACATTAATACCTTCTTTTTCTATTAAAAATTCTACTGTTTCCAAATTCCCTCCCCTAACTGCAAAGAAAAAAGTAGTTTCACCGGCATTAGTAGTTGCTTTTAAACTAGCTCCTGAATTTATCAATTTTTTTACTACTTTTAAGCGACCATAATAGGCTGACCACATTAAAGCAGTATCACCATTTTTTTGAGTAGCATTAACATCAGCTCCTGCTTTTATTAAAGCTTCTACTATTTCCAAATTTCCTTTAGCTGCTGCCCAAGATAACGCATACTTATCCCTATCTCCTTTGGTATTAACATTGACTCCCTCTTTTATTAACGACCGCACTTTTTCTATATTCCCTTTTTTCACTGCCTTAATTAAATTTTCTTCCTGACTAGCACATCCTACTAATAACATTGAAACTATAACCAAACAAATTATCACTATTTCTCTTTTACCACTTCTCATTTTGCTCCCCTTTCCTGTTCTGAATCTTTTTAAGTCTCTACTATATCCTGGCCCGGATCATCAACTTCAATTACGCCGCCGAACATACAGTTAAGCTTAGAACTTTCCACTAACGCTGGATTATCATCAATTAACATATCCGTCTTAACATTAATCCAGGGCGAGACAATCTGCGGAATACAAGGCATCGGCTGCAGCTTACCGCTGTTCGCCGCCGTCGCCGAAGCTACCTGGGGGTTGGCCATGCTCTTGCATTTGCCAAACGGTTTGATATTAACCATCGGTTTATAGTCCTGCATACTGGCAATCATATTATCCTGAATGCAGATATTATGGGCAGCAGCTACATTTAGCTCACTCTTCTCTGTTCCAAAGCTGCACTTCAACTCGGCGCCTGAGACAGCATAACACTCACCAGAACTAATTCCAGAGCCAGAACTGCCGCCGCTGCCCGAACTGGAGGCTCCACTTTTCTGCGAGCTGTCACTACTTTCGCCTTGACTAGTTGCTGTTTTGCCGGCAGTTGAGCCACCCACACTGGCTGAAGTCTTACCCTGCTGTTGCTTATCTGTCTGACCTTTATTTTCCTCCTCTTCCTCCGATTCAGGAAAGACTATTTCCTCGCCGCGGAAAATCCAGAGAAAACCGTCTTTAATGCGGCCTTCTTCCTTTAACCATTCATTCTCCTCTTCAGCCAACACTTTACCTTTTTCGGCCTCTTCTAGACTACGGTTACTAACTAAAGTATCTCCATCCAAATAATAAGGCGGCTTCTTGGCCAGCCAAAGCCCATAATCTCCCTCTTGAAAATCATCAATTACTATCTTGTTAAGCTCCTGCTTTTTTTCATTTAAATAAATAATAACTAACTGATCGGATTCAGTCTTATAATAATAGTTGTCATAACAATCTTGATAAACATTTTCTTTTTCTTCCACTGGTTCAATCTCCGGTCCTAATAAATTGCCGTCTACTTTTAGCCGCGAATCGCATTCTTTCCCCGCTGTTTCTGTCTGGCAATTTTTCGGCTCTTTTTCCTTTTTAAATTCCTGCTCTTCCATCACAAACACTCCTCTATTTATTTTAATAGCAAACACTGAATAAAATAATGTTTATTCACGCAGGTCAACATGATATATCATGTCGCTACATTTATTTTTTATTTTACTACTTTCCCGCCGGGAAGTTCATCAATTTTAATCGGCGGCAGCTCAATTCCATAATCACCATTCTGAAACTCTTTAATTCTAATCTTCTGCTCTTCATAGTCATCCGAATTATAATAACGGATGATTAATTCATACCTACCCTCAGATCGATTTTCAATATATTTATAAAAGATAGTTCTAGTTTTAGCTTTCTTCAGTTCTGATTTGTAACCCTCCCACAGCACATCCTGATCACTCTTAACCTCAAAATCATATCTATATTCAACATCAAGTTCCCCAATATTCTTAAACCGCTTAAAATACTTAATTGCAATTTTATCTTCCTTATCTGCCTGATAGTGCACGTGATTTCTAGGCTGGCCGGGAGCAAATTTATACTCCCGCTGTTGATCATCCTGCTTTTTAGAACTCGGCTCCCGGTCAATTTGCTGCTCTTCTCGATCAAGCATTACTACTTTTCTCTCATCATTCTGATTGCTGAACTTACTGCCGAAAAAGATAGCTTCTTCCAATTCTAAATACAAGTTAAAATCTCCGTAGCAGTAATTTTCAATTACAATGGAATTTCCATACCTGGGATACAGCTCCTTATTTCTCTCCCAGGAATTATTTCCATATTTAATCTTGACTTTTCCCTCGTCTACATAATAAAGATAATAAACTCCATTTTCATCTTCATACTCTACCTTCTCCTGCTCTCCCAGAATTTTACCTCGCCGCTGCAGGTTTATCCCTAACTCTAGTGTTTCCTGGTCGCTGTTCGCGCCCAATTCAACTTCTATCGTAGGGCCGCCGTACTTCTTTTCTTCCTGCCGGCGGTAGTCGTAAATTGTAAACTGTTTTAATTCACCTGAACCCTTGAACTGAGCCTTGTTGTTCAAACTGCCGTATAAGCGGTGGCAGCGCGGCAGGCAAATTCCATAGTCGCCGTTTTGGAAGTTTTCTATTGTTAGTTCATCTACATCAGGATTAGTAGCTCTTGACCCTGGGTTGATTAAATAGTCTAGCTTTTTCTTCACCTGGGAAGTTGGCCCGTAATATATCTTTAACTTATGTTGGTCAGGACTATCATAATCGGGCGTAAATTGATAAATCAGTTTAAAGTTATTATCAAAATCTTCTTCTACATAAAGTTCAGTATATGCATTGCGCCCATAATTGTCCTCTAGCTGCTCTAAATATTTATCACTAGTTTTAATATTTTCTCCGATTTTTTCCTGGTTAATCTTTATTTCTTTATCCGGATTACTTTCTTTTAAATAATCACCATCTGTATTATTCCCCATCAAAAATTCAAATGGTTCCAAATTGTTTTCTTCACTGTCTTCTTCTACTTTTCCACTACCGTAAATAGTGTGGTAATTTGGTTTATAGCCAGGAAACTTTATATCCTTAACTTTATCACAAAACTTACGCTTGTTCTTACGAACTTTTCCATCTTTTATAATCCCTTTTTGTAAAATAGCATTCTGTTTTGCTCCAGGAATTAAATCAAAATTAGTTTCATATTCATTATTTATATTTAAATTGAAAGGATCAGCCAGCAGAAATAAATTGGTTTCTTTTTTTATCTGCTTCATTTCTTCCTGGTCAACATCAAACATAGCAATAAACGGAATATCTTCTTCTCTATATTCATGAAGCTGTTTAATTCCTTCTAAATCACTAATTACCGCTTCCAACTTATTAAAATCTACTTGATCAGTATTATATCTTTCGATTGTCTCTGTAATCCGTTCACAGGTAGCTCCCACGGAATACATTTTTCCTAAAACGTTCTTAGTATCCCCATACAAATTATGAAGCCTACTCAAAGCTTTAGTACCAATATATCGCGGAAGATCTTCAATAACTATTTCCAATCCAAGTGAAATATCCGGAGCATCTATTTTATGAGCCGCTAAAAAACCGTATTTATTAACTGTTTCCTCATCTTCAGGTCTTATTTTTTCTTCATAATACAAATATAAGTTATCTACTGGTCCAAACTTATCGGCTAAATCATAATAATCGATAGCATCTTTATAAGCATTAGTAATAATTTGTTCCGGAATTTTTATTGCTCCTTTTAAATCAGGAACTTTTCCCTTTTTTATAGCAGTAATTATTAAATCAATACTTTCTTGCAACTTTTCTTTTATTCTATTAGCTATAATCGGAGCTGCTACCAAATTTAAAATTCCTCTACATAATCTCGGTACAAATTGTTCAACTATTAGCGTCTTGGGATTTTCAATAACTGATAGTCCCCGCACCATAAACTGCTGCATAATTTCTGCGGCAAATGTATTCAATACAATCTGGGCTTTGTAATATAAAAGCATTTTCCCACCGTACTTTAATATTTCTGAATTTACTTCTGTTACATCAATTTCTCCATCTTCCTCCATTACTTTTGACAACTTTTTAAGCGCATTTTTCTTATTAGTTCCTTCACTTTGAATTATTTTTTTATTTACTTTCTTCATCATAGCATCCCAAGCAGGTCGGTTATCAGCAAAATAATCCCCCGGCAAATCAAGTAAATCCTCTATCCGTTCTAAAAAACTTTTGACTACTACTTCATCGTCTTTCTTCTGTCTAACTCCACTAATATCTAATGTTTTATCCCTGACTTCTTTCATTGCACTAGTTAACATTTCTTTAAATCCCGGACCATCATCAGTCCAGCCATCATCTGCTCCATCAATGGCTCTTTCTACCTGAGCTGACAGTAAAGTTAAAGCATAATCCGCTATCGAACATAAATCTGCCACTTCCTTAGTCACTATATCTGCATTAGTTAATTGCTTTCCCTCTTTAAGTTCTTCAAAAATTATCATTAAATTTTCTCTTACTACTTGGTAGTATCTTTTTATCTCATCTCCATATTCTTTTTTATACGGAGGCAAACAGTATCCCCGAATTACTTCCCAGTTCCCTTTACTATCTAAATGCTCAATACATCCGTTGTCATTATTATACCGAAACTCAGCTTCTTCTTTATCCGTGCAGCTATAAATAAACTCTTCCTCTTTTTCATCTCTAATATAGTTTCTTAATCCTTGGGCAGTAAGCGAATAATCGTTACCTCCCGGCATAACATTTCCCTCCTATTTATAAATATAATAATATTTCTTTTGCTTGTTATCTTCAGTATAATAATCATATAATTTATTTCCCGCTTGATCATAAAAACAACCATCTGAATTTAAAATTTTTCTTTCACCAAAATATGCTGTGAAATTACTAAATCCTTCTCTACCATCTTCATACCAATTAAACTTTTCTTCCCCTGGATCTATTTCTTCTATCAATAATGTCTCCTCATGTTCCTCATCATTACTGATAAAGTGAATTATCTTACAATTGATTATTTTACTAGAATCAGTATATTTGAAATAAGTACTACATAACTTTTTTCCTTGCTTATTTTTTTTAGTTATTTTTATTACTTTGTCTTTTCTATTAAAATCTAATTCATACCACCATTTTATTTCATCATTGAATTCCCCCTTCCATTCTACATCTCCTTTTATATTATATTTATATTCTCTTAAACTTTTTTTATCATAATCCATATTATTCTTGTACATTCTTATCAATCTATCCTTCTCATCATACTTTAATTTCTTAATCAAATCTAGCTCTCCATCTTCAAATCCTTTTACTTTTGTTTTATTAGCTTCATATTTTATAATCTGTTTAGAATCAACATATTTATTTAATATCTTTTTTCCAACTAATTTCTCCTTACTATCATAATAATATTCTTCAATATGTTTTACCTCATTCTTTACCCACTGTTTTACTGATTTTAACAATCCTTCTTCATTATAAGAATATATATCAATATATTCTTTATCTGGATCAGATTTATCTATCTTCTTTACCACTTCATCCTGACTATTATACTTATACTCATCAAATCTATATATCTTCCCATTCTTTATCTCTTTCTCCGTTAAAATCTTCGGTTCTTGCTCATTCGTATATTCCTTTAATAATTTAACTTTCCCGTGCGACTTAATCTGCTTGAAAATTAATTTATCATATTTGTTATATTTATAGTTCCATTCTTTATTGATATTTTTTCTTTCATCTACTACTTTCTTATAAATTACTCTGCCGTCCTCATCATACTCCTTCTCCTTACCTCCAATTCGTTTCTTCTCTTCTTCACCATCGGGTAATAAATACTTATTCTGCTTTACTAACTTACCTTGGTCATTATACTTATTAGTAACCAGAATCTCATTATATTCTTCTCTACTTTTCTCTTTTATCTTCTTTTTCTTAAGTTTATTCTTTGGATTATAAAAATACTTAACCTGCCTAATAGTTCCATCGTCTTTTTTCTCCCGCTTAGAAATTAATTGCCCTTGCTCGTTATAATTTAATTTTTTAATTACTTCTCCGTTTTCTACTACCTTTGATAATAACTTTTTCTCATTTTTAGGTACTTTAGCATTCTGCTCCCAATCATACTGCTTAATTAAGTTTTTACTAGCTAAATTTTTAGATTTACTTTCTTCTTTGCAGCCTCCTAATCCTAATATCAATAATAAAATTATTATTACTACAAAAGCTTTCCGTTTCACTTACTTTAACCCCCATTTCAAACTTAGTTTATTCTATTTCAAAATCAAACCTAACAAAGAAAAAATAACAGTAAATACTAAAATTAAATTTGCAATTGCTTTTATAAGGGAAAAATCCTGCACTTCTGCAATTCCTCTAGTTAGAATTATTAAACCCCAGCCGGAACATATCAGTCTGATTAACCAAAATCCCCGACATATTTTCACCATTAAGGAAGTAAACTGATTTAAAACAGAAAATTTTAAAAAAATCAATCCGTTTCCCATTGTTAGATCAATACTTAAAAGAAATAAAGAAATAGTTAATGGAACATAATAAAAACTAATTGCTGTTTGAATTTTCTTAAACGAAGCACTCCCTCCTAAAACTTTGCCGAACAAATAAAATAGTCCAGATTCTAGATAAAACTTAATAGCCCCTACAGCTGAACCTACTAATATTATTCCTCCACTTAATAAACTTACAAATAATACTTCCTGGTCGAAATGAACAAAAAAATAATTTAAGATTGTTTCTCTTTGATTGCTAATAACATTAGCCATCCCAGACAGTGAAGCAAAAATTAACATGAATTTTAGCGAAATATTCTTCTTTACTGCTTCTCTTGTTTTAAATAATACTTGCAGCAAGCTAGCTGACAATTTTTCCACTCCCTGTGATTACTAAATTAAATATCAATAGTTATAAAAATCTTTATACTTATTTCAATTAATTCCATATTTTTACTATAAGTCCTGCTTGCAATTGCATAAAAATAAAACAGTTCTCAGCCTAAAAATTCCTCCGCTAGCTTCATTAATTTTTTTTAGGGGAACAACAACCGGAATAGCTAATGTTTCCATGATACTAGCTGTCAAGGAGTTGAGCCGCGCTTCAAAAACAATTTCTTTTTCTATTTGTTTCCTCCCCCCATCTCTTCTATTATTTCAGGTCCGCTTAATTGATCTACATCACTTCCATAATCTTGAATTAGTTCTTCCCATTTGCGATAATAAACACTGACTAAAGCGGAAGCCCAAACTGAAAAGTACTCAGCTCCTAAATCTTTAGCTTTATCGGCTACTTTACCTAACTTTTGTTTGTTTTTTACGTCTTCTACATAAGCCAAAACTTTACTTTCTTTTATTGAACTAACAACATCTTTAACTTCACGTCCCGCATTTACACTACTCATAACTAAATTTTTTGTATTCTTATTCTTTTTGGTTAAACTAAGAATATCAGCAATTCCTTGTTTTCCTTCCTCATCGGAGTGGCCAAGATTTAACTGAAAGAAATAGTCAAGCCCCAACTGTTCCGCCTTTTCAAAAACATTTCCGGCTAAACTTCCAATATATCTGGCTGTAACCATAGGATTACGCATGATCATTCCCTGGTAATCTGGAGATAAATCGCCTACTAACTTTTCGTAGGAATCCTTAGAGGTTGCAATATAGGTCATAGCTATATCAGCGAACTCTAAAAAATAAAAACAAAATAAAGAACGAAACAATCAAGATCCGAGCTCAAATTCATTCTTTTTTAAAATTATTTTCTACTTCCCTGAAAACTTCCTTTAGAACCGAATTTAGCAGATATAAATTCTTTAAAAATCTAATAAAGATGCTGAGTATGATAATTCCAATCTTTAACTGCTTACTCCTCCTCTTTTATTCACTATTAGTTTTAAATCCCATTCAGTCATTTCTTTATTAACTCCTTCTTCTAAATACACTGCTATATCTATATCACTTATTGACCACAATTAACCCCCCCCCGGAAATACAAACCTAGAGCCAACTTCTTTTGATCAACCACCTCACTTCATTTTAACTCAAACCTTGTCGATTATTCCCTGATATGATATAGTGGACTGGAAAATTACAAGTTCACGAGGTGATATTACATGAAACAAGAACAAGATATTTCGATGCTCCAATTAACCAAGTTTTTTATTCCGTTAGCAACAATGCCGATTATGATTTCTCTCAGTCACAACATCATAAATGCAGCCTTGGCCCGTTTTCCTGCTCCTGAATTAAGCTTAGCAGTCTTTACTCTACTGAAAGCAGTAACAAATATCTTCAATGCACCACTGCATATGAGCCGCCAGACAATCTTAACTTTAGTCAATGATAAATCGAGTTTTAAGTTGATTACAAAATTTTTATGGCTGGTCGGCGGAGTCATGATGCTCGGTGTTTTGATTTTAGGAACTACTCCGTTAGGCCCCTGGCTGTTAAGAAATATCATCGGCCTGACAGAGTCCAAAAAAATATTATTACTCCAGCAGGCACTGTTAGTTACTTCTTTTTTACCTTTAGTAGTTGTCCTGAGAAATATCCCGCAGGCACTAGCTACCGGACTAGAAAAAACTCATATTTTAATTCCCGGAGTAGTCATTCGAGTTATTACTATTACTCTGTTTCTCTGGTGGAGTATTAGAACTAGCCTACTATCCGGAGTAATGGCCGGTAGTTTAACCTGGATTGTAGGAGTTGGCTTGGAAGGTTTGACAATATTAGTTCTTTTAAAATATAGATTGGGGACTTTACCCCAGATAGCTGATGAAATAGCAGACACTCAGCCGGAAAAACTCAAACTGCCTAAAATAATTAAGTTCGTTTTACCGCTGACTGCAATGGTTTTATTGATGAGATTCATCCAACCGATTATCCAAAGCGGTATAGCGCGAGCTCCAGGCCCGGCGACTACTACTTTAGCCGCTTACGGCGTAGCCTGGGGAATAGTTACATTGATTCGATCCCCTCTGCGGATGCTGAATCAATGTATTTTAGTTTATGTAGACGGCATGAATGACCCCAGGTGGCCGACCGTCAAGAAATTTTCCCTCTTAGTAGGCATCCTTATCAGTATAATTATGCTTGTTATCGGATTGACACCGTTAGGAGCCTGGCTGCTAACTACCGTAATGGCTGTTTCTACACCGATAGCAGAGTTAGCACAGCAGGTAATAGCCGCTTTCTGGCTATTTCCGCTTATCAAAGCCTGGCGGGAATCATTCTGGGGAATCTTGATGGAGAAAAATACTACCGGAATCATCAGCTGGGCGAAGGGAGCCAATGTGATTGCTGTTATTTCAGTTATGGCTGCTGGAGCTTTATTGAACTTCCCCCTTTCTACCGCAGTAATTGGAGCTCTAGCCTTTACCTGCGGAGAAGGAATCGAAAGTCTAATCATCTGGTACTATGTAACTACTAATAGCTGTGCTCTTCAAATAGAAGGAAATCAATGTTAACTAGATAGCAAACCGGGCCAACTCCCCTTGCCGAAAAGTTGGCCCGACACTTGCCTTATCACTTTTTAACTCACCTTCTAAA
>CAYFUT010000073.1:0-11933 GCA_964346395.1 uncultured Halobacteroidaceae bacterium | reverse complement strand
CGGGGAGATTTTTTATTTTAAGCAGGATAATTGGGAGCAGTACAGAAGAGATTAATAATGTGAATAGCAGAAGGGAATGATAAATAGCCAATAGGCAAAAAAGGTGATTTGAAAGATGAAAGAATTAATTAGTGAGTATTTACATAAGGCAGAGCGGAAGCGGATTGAGATGCGGGCAGTTGAAGACTATGTAATGGACAAGCTGGCAGCCCGAGACTACAGCTACCGACGGTTTGCTCAAGCAGTGGAGGAATTAGTACGGGTAGAAAAACTAGAGCCTATAAAAGCCCGCGGGCAAAATGCCCGGGTGCCTGAACTGTATAATTGGTACCGGATTGTATCTGCTGACCAGCAGTTATCAGAGGAAGAAAAACAGAAATTACTGACTGCTTACCATCCTCAACTGAGGATGTCCTATTATTTTAACCATCCCCAGGAATATAAGCGAGATCAACAGTATTTAGAAGCTCTGGATCGGTTTTTAAAGAATAGTAATTCCGAGGAGCAGGTGACAGTGAATGAACGCTCCTTTCAGATTTTTAAGGATGAAAAACTACTCAGTTCGCCGACCGGAACTAAAATTCTGCGGCGGGTAGGGTTGGAATGGGCTGATTTAGGCTGTTATCCTACTTATGAACCGTTCTTTTATTATCGGCGGGAAAGTAGGGCAGCCAAGCAGGATGTCCTAATCATCGAAAATAAAGATACCTTTTTTTCTTTTAAGGAATTGATGCAGGAGGACAAGTTCTCTTGGGGAGAGATAGAGGTTAGCTGGCTGATTTATGGAGAGGGGAAGAAGATTCAGACTAGTTTTTCCTTCTTTAGTGAACTGGAAAATTATCGAGCTGGTGATACAGCCTTTAACTTTTATTATTTTGGGGATTTAGATCCGGCTGGGCTGACAATCTGGTGGAACTTGCAGCAGGAGTATGAAGTAGATTTTCGGCCGGCCGAAATTTTCTACCGGAATCTGCTGGCGCGCCATCAAGAGCAGGCGCCTGAGTTAACTACCCAACAGAAGTGGAATCAGCAGGCGATAGAGGAATTTGCAGCTTATTTTTCTACTGACTGGGCTCAGCAGATAAAGGATTTACTGGCTGCGGGAACATACATCCCTCAGGAAGGGCTAAGTTATCAAGTTTTACGGGAAATCACTACTGATTAAAAGGAGCTATTAACTATGTTTACAGGTGAAATAATGGCGGGGTTTACCGATCGAATGGAGAATATAGCAGTCTTTAAGCCGCTGTTTGAACTACAGCAAAAGCGGAAGTATGATTATTCACTGCTGGAGTTAGGGGTAGCAGTGCTGTTATTCATCTTAGAAAAAATGCTGAAGAATGAAGACTGCACTTATCATAAGATAGCTATTTTTTTACAGGAAATAATTGAACAGAATTATGAACATAAGCTAGATTTTACGGAGGCCGAAGAGCTAACTGAATATCTGGTGCGCAGCTGTTTACTGAATCAGGGGCGGCCGCATCAACTGGAGTACCAAAATTACGAGACGGAGCAAAAGGAAGAATATAAATTTCACCTAGTGAAACTGAAAGAATACGAAATAGACGATAAAGTGGTTAAATTGGAGCTATCGCCGGCCGGTTTGGAACTTCTGTTTAAGACCAAAGAAATTTATAATGAACTGCAGGTATCAATTTCCCAGTTATACTTAAAACAGCAGATCCAAAAGGGTGTCTTTGACGGAGCACTGCGGACCGTTAAGGAACTGGAACTGGCGGTGAGAAATGAAAAGGAGCGGCTGCGCAGTCTGCGGGAGAAAATTATCCGGGATGTGCTGCAGGTGGCTCGAGAAGGGGATTATCGAGAAGAGTTAGACCGGATTAATGATCAGCTAGACCGGGAACAGGATACTTTTCAAGAACTGATGAAACTGGTAACTAATACTCTGGCTGATTATGAAAACCGCTATCAGAAAGCAGAATTGGATAAAGTGATGGAACTGAAGTCGAAGCTGATGAAGACAACTACTCTGCATGAGTCGCTGTTGAATACTAAGTTAGAACTGGAAAATTTGATGAATCAATCGATGGAAAATATGATTTTAAATACGTTTAGTACTACCGTTAACTTTGAAACAGAAATTTTAGAAGCAGTGGTCAATAGAGATACCAGTTTAAATGTGTTAAAGCAGGTAATAGAACCTTTATTTAGCTCGCAAGTTAACAGTCAGTTTAATTTAAACCGCATTTTTGAACCGCAGCGGCTGTATAATACAGACTCGAAGCAAGAAGAAGAACTGTGGGCGGTAGAAGAAGAAAAGCTGCGGGAAGAGGAAGCTAAAGAACGGCGGGAACAGGAGAAAAAAAGAGCCCAGTATCAGGAATGGCTGTGGATGCTGCTGAAGCCTCTGCTAGACCGAGAAGAGATAAAACTAAGTGAAATTATTGCTGAATTAAGGGAGCGGGACAACAGCAGATTTGAAGAGTTAGTTGCGGATCTCAATTTTTATCCGTTCATCTTAAAACTGCATCAGCTGGGGACGATTCCTTTGGCTACCGAGGAAGAACTAGGCGGCATGGTGCTGGAGGATTTATTCTGGGTGTTAACGGATTTAGTGGAGCAAAGAGCAGAGTTAAAGCAGTTAGCTGCCTTTGAATTAGCGGCTCGCGAGGAAATAATTGAGTTAAAAACGGGCTATGTACTGTCGGATTTTACTATCAGGAGGGTAGAAAATGGAGAATAAAGACTTTGGGGAAGAAGATATGCGCTGGGCCTTCAAGATATTTTTATATCTAGTAGAAAACGGCACAATCAGTGAAGAAGAAGCGGACTATTATTATGCTTACCAGAAGGAAGGAGTCCAGTATTTTTTAGAGGAAATTATTGAAGAAGAGGCTGACTGCAAGATATTTTCGCTGGATGGACAGATATTTTTAACTCCCGGGATGAACAACTGGCTGTTGGGGTACAGCAATCAAGAATTAAGAAATAAAATGAGTTTGAAAACGAATAAGGAATTATATTTAGGATACTTTATTATTTTATGTCTGCTGGCTAAGTTTTATAATAGTGATGAACAGGCGATGACCAGCCGCCAATTTTTACTGGTTGATGAACTGGAAGAAATGATAACCCAGCAGGTGGAGAAGATTCAATCGCTCAGCGAAAATGATTTACAGCACCGCGAACAGGAGCTAGAAATTACTCTCAGTTCGGTAGCTGCTGTTTGGGAAGATCTCCCGGTATTTGACGAACAGCTAAAGAATATCCGCCGGGGGAAGAAAAACCGGGTTAGTTTTATTCTGCGGGTGCTGGCTTTTCTGGAAGAAGAAGGGCTGGTGCAGGTGCTGGAGAATAAAGAAATCCGCCTGCTGCCTAAGTTTGAATATCTGGTAGTTAAATACTACTTTAACAGCCAGCGGAAGGAAAAAATACTGGATCTGATTAGCGAAGAAAACGTAATAGGAGATGGTTTATATGCCGAGGATTAACCGGGTGCGAGTGGCTAATATCAAGTACGACCACAATAAAAAGCAGATGCCTGATTTAACTTTTAATTTGCATGATCAGGATACTGTATTTTTACTGGCCAACGGCGGGGGGAAGTCCCTGTTGGTACAGCTGATTTTACAGACGGTACTGCCTAACAGAAAAATGGGTAAGCGCTGGGTAGCTGATTTATTTGAGTCAACTAGTTATACCGGACATGTGGCTGTCGAATGGAGTCTGGACGCGGGAGGAGAAGCAGACCAATTTCTCTGTACCGGTTTTTGCTTTCAAGAAGGGCGCGGCGGCCAGCGTCTGGATTACTATAATTACTTAATTGATTATACCGAAGAGGACGACTTCAGCATTGCTGAACTGCCGCTGATTAAGAACCAGGATTTATTTCAGAAGCGGCAGCCGATTAAATATCAGGAATTAAGGGACTGGCTGCAGGAGCAGGAGAACCAGCGGGTAGAAGTATTTGATAAGAATTATGCCTATCAAAACCGCCTGCGGCAGTTTAGGATTCTGCCGGCTGAATGGGAGAGTATTGCCCGGATTAATGCTGCTGAAGGTGGGGTAGATGACTTTTTTGCCCGCAGTAAGACGACTAATCAACTGCTAAATAATCTATTAGTGCCTCAGATAAAAGAGGTTTTATTTGCTGCTGATGATGAAGATGAACTGTTTGCTGCTTTCAGTCAGCACCGGACTAAGCTGCTGCGGATGCCGAAGATTGAAGCCAATATTAAGCATTTTTCGGTGATCAGCGAGCAGGCTGAAGAAGTGATGAAAGAAGTAGAAAAGTTAGCTGCTTCCCAGGAAGAGTTTGCTGACCAGAAATTGGATTTAGCGTGCCTGCAGAAGCGGTTTCAAGCTAATGCTCAGGCAGCGGCTCGTAAGCTGGAGCAGTTAAGGGCAAAGCAAGATGAACGTCGGGAGGATAAACGAAAGCTGGAGTGGAAGCGGGACAGCCATCAGGTTTTTGAGCAGCAGTTAAAGTATAAACAGGCAGCAGCAGAAAAAGAAGAAGAGGCAGCTGAGCTAGAACGGCGGGAGGAGAAGTTGGCCCGGCTAGAGCAGAAGCAGGAGGAACTAACGGGGCTTAAACTGTACAATCAAGCTCAGACGGCGCAGGAAAAGGTAGAAAAATACCGCTATAAGCTGGAGATTCTGAATGATAAAACGCCCGAACTAAAGGAAAAGCTGCAGCAGGTGAAGCAGAAGCTGCGGGCAGCCTGGCAGCAGAAGCAGGAGGAATTGAGCAGCCAAGAAGAAGCTACAAAAGATAAATTATCGGAATTAAAAGCTGACCGGATGACACAGGAGCAGAAACTAAAGAACCAGCAGGCAGAAAAGGAAGATTTAATCAGCCGGCGGTCCAGTCTCCAGAGCTGGCTGGATGAGTTTGAACAAACGCGAAAGAAGTTGAAGGTTGATCTGGACCTGGATAGTTTAACCAAGCCTCAGGAGGTAGCAGCGAATTGGCAGGATAAATTAGAGGCAGCTGAACAGGAGAAGCAGCAGGCGGAGAAAAAAATCAGTCAGTTAGAAGCAAAGCAGGAAGATCTGCGGGAAGAAAAGCTGGAGTTAAATCAGCGGCAGACGGAGCTGGAGGCAGAAGAGAAAAATATCCAGGAAAAGCTAACTGAGTTTGAAAACAAGCGGGAAGAGATTGCTGCTTTATTGGCGCAGGAAAGCAAGTACTGGACTAACTTGCTGGCTGAAAAAGAACAGGTAGTTGCTTTCAGCCGCGAAGAACTGCAGGCAGTGCGGGCGGAGAAGGTTAATCGGGAAGCAGAAGTTTCGAACTTGGAGGAGAAGTTGGCCCTGGCTGCAGATCGGGACTACTACGTGCCCCATAATTTATTGTTGAAGGTGCAGCGGAAACTGGAAGCCCGGAATGTTTATACTGTGTTGGGCAGTCAATGGCTGGCCGAACAGGATATTGCCGAAGCTAAGAAGGAAGAATATCTCCACCAGCAGCCGCTGCTTCCCTATTCTATTCTGCTTGAATCTGGTCAGGTAGGAGCAGCACAACGGGTCTTAAAAAACTGCGACTTAGAACCGGATTTTCCTCTGGTTTTACTGTTTAGAGAGAGCTTAGCTGCGGTTGATGAAGGAGCAAAGGAAAGATTAGCGGATGATTTATTTATTTACCAGCCGCAGTCAAATCAAATTTTCACCTCTCAGGAATCCTTTGAGCAGTTTAAAGATAATTTAGAAGCAGAAATTGCAGCTAAAGAGGAGGAAGTAGACCGGTTAATAGAGCGGGAAGAATTTTTCCTACAGCTGCGGAGCCGGATTACTGATTTTTATGATCGCTATTCGGCGGATCAGATTGAAGAATGGCAGCAGAATGTTCAGAAGTTTGCAGCCGAACAGGAACAGCTTGCTGAGCGGATAAAAGAGCTAGCCAGTGAACAGTCGGCTGTTAAGCAGTCGCTGGAGGAGCAGCGGACCCGGATTGAAAACCAGCAGGAGCAGATTTATCAGCTCCGCCGGCAAGTAGATCGTCTGGAGCAATTTCAAGATCAATTTGCCGCTAAACAGAAAAAACAGGGCCAACTAACTGAGGTAGAGGAAAAATTAACAGCGGTTCGAGAACAGATCAATAAGTTAGCGGAAACTAAAGAGGAACTAACTGATCAGATAATGACGGCCAAGCAGGATTTACAGGAGCTTTACCGCCGGCAAAATGAACACCAAGCAGAATACCGCCAGTATGATTTGGAGGAAGTAACAGCAGCAGAAGAAGTAGAGCTGCCGTACAGTAGACTGCAAAATCAATACCGCGAATTAAATCAACAGTTGAATCAAAAACAGGGGCAGCGCCGGGAAATAGAGGAATTAATCAGTACTCATCAGAGCAGTTACGAAGAAAAGTGCAGCCGGATTGAAGAGTTAACTTTGGATTGGGAGTGGCTGAAAGAAAATCAGCGGGCAGTTGCTCCTCAGGAAATAAAAGAAGTACAGGAGGCCTGCCGCCAGCAGCAGAAAGAAGCGGCCGAACAGCAGGAGTTAGTAGCAAAAGCTGATAAGCGCCTCCAGAAGATGGCGGGCAGATGGGAAACGCTAGAGGAAAGGGTTAAAACCGAGTTTGATCGAGCGCCGTATTTGGATTTTTCGCCGGCCAATCACCAATCTCAATTGGCTGAAATTAAAGAACAGCTGGCAGAAGCAGAAACTGACTTGGAACAGATCGCAGCAGAAATTGACAGGGTTGAAGATCGGCAGCAGGCCAATCAAACGGCAGCTGAAGATTTGGAATATGAAGTCGGCTCTTGGCTGGCGGAAACAGTAGAAGAGGTGGAGCCGTTAGCAGAACAGCGGTGGAAAGAACTAGATTTAAAGCCCAAACAGGCCTTACGGAAGTGGAAAGAAGAGTTTGCTGCCTTAAAAACAGATTTGGAGCAGCAAAAGCGGCAGGTGAAGAAAGAGTTTCAAGATTATGTGGCTCGCCTGCGCCGCAGCGATAATCCTCAGGTGCGGCAGTTTATTAAGAATATAGAACAGATTATGCAGGAGGGTAAGATTTATAATTACGATTATATAGAAAGCCGGTTTTTAAATATGCTGGAAGCATTTACGGAGTATAAGAAGAATTATCAGCGGGAATTAAAGGAGAATGAACGCAATTTAGAGCACTTAACTAATTTATCTTTTCGGCGGGCCAAAACTGTGTATGAAAGCATAGTAGAACTGCCGCGCAGTTCCCGGGTTAGACTTTACGGCCGCAGTTTCCAGGTGATTAAAATAGACTGGGAGGCTGTACTCGGTGACCAGGGGAAAGAAAAGATTTATAATTATCTACAGCAGGTACTGGATGATTTACAGGAATTGAAAGAAGAGGGGCTGACTGATGATGAACTGGATAAAAAGATGGAAGAGCGGCTGAAGATCAAGAATTTAATTAATGTTATAGCCCCGATTGAAGAGTGCCGCATTCGGGTTTTAAAGCCCCGCTCGCGGGAAGTAATGGAGCAGAATCAGCTGGATTATTTTGACTGGAGCGAAGTAGCCCGCTGGTCAGGGGGCGAAAGTTACAGTATTTATATGACGATGTTTATGATTTTAGTTAGTTATATTCGACAGCAGTTAGAGGGACGGAGTAGTGTCTGGAAGACAGTAATTGCCGATAATCCGTTCGGAAAAGCTTCTTCCGGCCATATTTTGGATACAGTATTTGAAATAGCTGAGGCTAATCAAATTCAGCTATTTTGCTTAACAGCCCACCGCCAGGAGAATATTCTATTTAGATTCCCGGTTGCTTACAGCTTACAGCTGCGGACTGTTTACGGTAAGGAAGTAATGAAGCATGATAGATTGGAAAGCGGGTTTTATGATCTATCGCAGGTAGAAGAGGGATAAAAGGTTAGCAGTATATTTTGCGGCCAACTTTCAGTTGCCCTGGAGGTTGGTCTTTTTTTATTTTAATTAATATTTCACATTTTTAAGTGGAATGAGGTGCTAATAGATCAAACTAAACAACATATTTAAACATAAAACTGATTATTTTAGAATAAATGAGCTAATTTGTTTTAATCGGTTTTTATGATTTGATTTTCTAGGGGATGTTTGCTATTATTATTTTGACCATTGAGGAAAGGAGGTGCAAAAACAAAATAAATATTCATTAATTATAAAAAATATAAACCAAACCATTTTAAGGTTTAAATAAAAAATATTCTATCATTAATTCACGAGGAGGCCAAATAACAAGTGAAGAAATCAATTGTACTGTTGCTTAGTTTATTAGTGTTGCTGAGTAGTTTTACGCTTCCTGCTGCAGCAGATAATAGTGAACCTATTGTTTTGGGAGAGCCTGATTGGCCCGGCATCTGGGGGAAAAATGCAGTAGCGGAAAATATTTTAGAAAACATAGGCTATGAAGTAGAGATTAAATCTGTAAAAAACATTATGATTTATCAAGGGATGATTAGAGGAGACATAGATATTTATCTCGGCAGCTGGATGCCGTCTGATAAGCCGACGCGCGAAGGATTAGACGGCGATATTAATGTAGTTCGGAAGAATCTGACTGAAGGATTATATACTTTAGGAGTTCCTGAATATGTTTGGGAAGCAGGAGTTAAGTCCTTTGCTGATCTGGATAAATATGCAGAAAAATTTGATCATAAGATGTATGTAGGACCTGTAGGCTGGGAATTTAGTAACAAAATGAAAGAAGCAATCAAAAATGATATTTACGGGTTAGGAGATTGGACGCTGGTTAATTCCAGTCAGACTGCTATGTTGGCTAATATGAAAAGAGCGGTCGAGAATAAAGATTGGATTGTTTCTTTAGCCTGGAAACCGCACTGGATGAACTATGTGATGGATATTAAGTATTTGGAAGATCCGAAGAATGTCTGGGTTAGCGCCGAGTCGTGGGTAGATACTCTAACTAGATCTGGATTTGAGAATGAGCAGCCAGAAATTTATAAGTTTTTAACTCAATTTAAAGTAAATAATGATATGAGTAATGAGTGGATTTATTATATCGGCCGGGAAGATCAAGAACCTGAACAAGTAGCAGAAAAGTGGGTAAAAAATAATCTAGACATAATAAAAGATTGGCTAACAGGCGTCAAAGCTAAAAATGGAGAAGATGCCTTTACGGTCTTAAAGAATAACGTAAGTAATTAAAGTGGAAAAAATCAAGGGGGGCAACCCCCTTGATTTTATTTACATAAAGAGAAGGGTAAAATTAATTTCCGAATAAGTTGAACCAGAGGGGGCTATTATCCAGAATGGGAAAGGATACTGATTTAATAGGAGCTGAAATGGTAGTCAATAGTTTAGAAGAGTTGAATCCAGCAGTAATATTTGGGATTCCAGGAATTCATAATCTTGATATCTATGATGCCTTACTTGACAGTGATTTAGAACATATTACCGCTCGCCATGAACAGGGAGCAGGATTTATGGCCGATGGGTATGCACGAAATACTGGTCAACCGGGGATTTGCTTAGTTATTTCCGGACCGGGGCTAACAAATATAATCACCCCTATGGGGCAGGCAATGGCCGATTCAGTGCCGATGGTTGTAATTTCAACCCAGTTACCTACTTCCACTGTCAACTACCGGGCGGGAAATTTGCATGAACTTAAAAATTCTACTTATTTAGCTGAAAGTGTGGCTAAAGAAAGTAAAAGAGTAAAGCGCAAGGAAAATATCAGTTCAGCTATTGAAGATGCTTATCAGCTAGCTCTTAGTGGGCGGCCGGGTCCGGTGCATGTAGAAATTCCGGTGGATATATTGCAGGCGCCCGTAAAAGAAAAATCCCTTGTTGGAAGTTTTGATTTTTGCCGTAATCCTTGGACCGGTATAGATCAGGAATCGGAACTAGAGGCGGCTGCTGATCTGCTTACTGAAGAAGAAACGGTAATTATTGCAGGAGGCGGCAGTATCGAAGCAGCAGCTGGACTAAAGAAGTTAGCGGTAGGACTGGAAGCGCCGGTGGTAGAAACAATTGCCGGCAAGGGAGTGGTGGCTGAAGATCATCCTTTATGTCTGGGAGCTAGTCTAAAGTTTCCCTCGGTGAGAAATAAAATTAAAGAAGCCAGCTGTGTGTTGGCGGTAGGGACTCAGTTAGCTGCTACTGATTTAGAAGGTACCGAATTGGAGATAAACGGAACCTTAATCCAAATTGATGTGGAACCCAGTAATTTTAATAAAAATTACCCTGCCGATATTTCTCTGCGTGGAACTGCTCGTGAGGTAGTAAAAGAAATAAATAGTAGACTAGATCTTACTAATATAAGTAGTGAAACAGACGAAAAATCTAACCAGCCGGCTTACAGCAAACAAGAACTAATAAATCATAGAGGAGTAGAGGAAGAGGAGTTGGATTTTACTCTGCAAATGATTAATGAAGTTAGAAATAGCATTTCTAGAGATGGGGTATTAGTAGCAGATATGACCTCGCCGGCTTATGTAGCCCGCAGTGAATATCCTACTTATCAGCCGCAGACATTTTTACATCCGGTAGGCTATGGAACTTTAGGCTATGCGCTGCCTGCTGCTGTAGGGGTTAAATTATCAGCTCCGGGGAAAGAAGTTGTAGCCTTAGCAGGAGATGGCGGATTTCAATTCACCATGCAGGAATTAGGAGTGCTTTTGGAGCATGAACTTTCACTGCCGATTATTATTTGGAATGACGGCGGTTTTGGAGAGATTCGGAAGAATGAAGAGGAACGCCATCCGGGAGAAACGATTGCGGTGAATCATGAAAATCCCGGTTTAAAACAACTGGCTGCTAGCTATGATCTTTCTTTCTCTCGAGTTAGTAAGCCAAAAGAACTGGAAACAAGCCTGAAGAAAGCTTTGGGGAAAGATACTCCTGAAATCATTGAGATTGCTGTAAAATAGGGGAGGGAAAAACAATTGGTTTTAGATAAAGTGCGCAGTAATGTAAAAGATGTTTCTACCTATGAGCAAGGGAAGACAGTAGAAGATATTAAACGGGAATTTGGTCTAGAAAGAATTGCTAAACTATGTTTCAATGAAAATCCGTATGCTCCTTACCCCAGTTGTTTAGAGGCTGTAGAAAATGAACTTGCCAGTCTAAATCACTATCCGGATGAAAATTATCTAGAGGTAAAAAGATTAATCGGAGGTAAAGTAGGGTTAGAAAAAGAAAATATTGCCCTTGGGCACGGAGCAGTCGGGATTTTAGAAACCCTTAGTAAGTTATTTATTGAGGAAGGAGACGAAGTTATTATTCCCAAAATGACCTTTGGACTTTACGAAGAACTGTCTAAAACTTTGGGCGGAATAATAACCAAACCAGCTTTAACTAATAATAGAATAGATTTAGAAAATATTTTAGCTGAGGTAACTGACAAAACTAAAGTAGTTTGGCTTTGTAATCCTAATAATCCGACGGGGACAATCCTCCAAAAGGATGAACTAGAGAATTTTTTAGCTGAACTACCGGAGCGGGTCTGGGTAATTTTAGATGAAGCCTATTATGAATTTGTGACTACTGTGGAATATCCGGAAATTGCGGATATACTTGCAGAGAATAAGAATGTGGTTTCGGTGCGGACTTTTTCTAAAGCCTACGGGATGGCCGGACTGCGGTTAGGCTATGCTCTGGCAGTTCCGGAAGTAATAGAGGCAATTAAGCGAATCAGCCAGCCATTTAATGTTAACAGAGCTGCTTTGGCAGGAGCGAAAGGAATTTTGAATAATGGGCGGTATTTTAAAGAGGCAGTCAATAAGATAGAGAAAAGTAGAGAACATTTAACTTTAAAACTACAGGAGCTGGGATGTGAAGTGGCACCTTCGCAGACTAACTTTGTTTTCTTTCGGACTTCCTATCCGACTGAAAAAATTGCGCAGGAGTTACTGCACAGAGGGGTTATGGTAGCTTCTGGGGAAAGATGGTCGGATGACCGAGCAATTAGGGTTTCAATTGGAACTCCACAGGAAAATAAGAAATTTCTGACTGGTTTAAGGGAGATTTTAAGCTAA
>CAYFUT010000072.1:1895-11967 GCA_964346395.1 uncultured Halobacteroidaceae bacterium | reverse complement strand
ACGTTTTTTATATTGGCGGAACCAAAAATTATAAATAACGACAAGATAAAAGAAAATTTTGCTGAAAAAGATGCTGTAAAGGAAGAAAAAATTATTAAGAAGTTAGATTGAAGAATTAGAAAGAAAAGTTAAAAATAAGTTTGTAGATTATTGAAGGGAGGTTATTTTAAATGAACAAAGAAAAAATAAATAAAATAATCGAAGATAAAGTAAATAATTTTGGAGAACTTACAACTAAGGTTCAACTAGTTTTTAAAACAAAATATTTTAATTTTTTATTAAATAATAGATATAGGTATTTTTTCAGGAGGTAGATAAAGTTATGTGGACTAGTAATTTTATCTGGTTAGAAGAGAAGTGGCCTAATCTCAGTGAGTTAGGTCAACTGGCTGAAGAGAATTTATATACTGATCCGAATACAACTTTAATCAAATTACGGATGTTTGGAGAACAGGTAGTAGATTATATCTTTTCTGTCGCGGAAATAGAGGAACCAGAAGATCCCCGACAGTTTGCCCGGTTGAAAACGCTAGAAAAGAAAGAATTAGTGGAAGAAGAAATTTTAAAGTTGCTGCATGAAATGAGAAAAAAGGGGAATAAAGCAGTTCATGATTCGGCAGGTTCTTTGGAAGAAGCCAAAGAATTATTAAAGGCAGTTTATAAAATTGCTATTTGGTTGCAGTATATTTATGGAAGTAATGATGACTGGGAGCCGAGTAAATTTGAGTTTCCGCCGGAGGAAATAGTAACTAATTTGGCTGCGGACCGTAAATTTATTACTACTGATCCTTTGGGAATAAGTGATCAGCAGGCTGAACAAGAAGTTTGGGCGGCAGTAAAAAAGGCTTTTCGGGCCCAGGAATGTTTAGCTTATTGGCGGTATCCGATTTTTTCTCAGCGCGGAGAAGATAGAAAAGAACCTGATATCTTAATTGTTGACCGCAAATTAGGTTTGGTAGTGATGGAAGTGAATAAAGTAACCACTGATCAACTTATGGGAATAGATGGGGATACGTGGCAGTATGAAAGTTTGGATCGTGATTATGGTACTCCAGTGGAAGAAGCTGAAGATCAGTTATTTGCGTTATTGGGTTACTGTAACTCTGAACGAAAGCTGCGCCGAAAAGTAACGGGGCGTTCAATTGTAGTTTTACCGAATATTACTCAACAAGAATGGGCAGAGAGTAACTTACCTAAGCCAGAAGAAGTGGGAGAAGTTATTTTTAGTGATCAATTAGGAGAACAAGCTTTACTAGAAGAAATAGCAGTTTGTTCTCCGGTGGCTCCAGGAAATGAGTTAGATAATCAGCAGTGGAAAATGTTGATTTCAGTGTTAACAGGGACGGTTCTTTATCGGGAACAGGATAAGCAGAATAATAAAGATAAACAGACCCGGCAGGGAGTCAAGAAAACAATTAAAGAACAGCTGCATGAAATTGATCTTAAGCAGGAAGAAATAGGAAAAACAATCCCACCTGGGCCCCAGCGAATAAGAGGGATTGCTGGTTCGGGAAAAAGTGTTCTATTATGCCAGAAGGCAGCCCAAATGTATTTAAAGAATCCGGACTGGAAGATAGCCCTCGTCTTTTTTACCCGCAGTTTATATGATGCTACTATTAATCAATTGGATAAGTGGCTGCGGCGGTTTAGTAATGGGCAGCAGGGTTATGATCCGTTGGAGAATGATAATCTGCAGGTGCTTCACGCCTGGGGTTCACGCGGACAAGCTGGTTTTTACCGCGAACTTTGTCGGCGGCATGGAATGAGACCTTTAACTGCCGGTAGTGACAAATTGACGGCTGAGAAACCGAATCAGAAATTAATTCAGGCAGTTAAATTGATGCTGGAGCAAGCTGATGAGATTCAGTCTATTTATGATGCTGTTTTAATTGATGAAGCGCAAGATTTAGTAACAGATAATGAAAATTTAAAATATAAAGATAAACAGCCTTTTTTCTGGTTGGCTTATCAAGCGTTAAAAACAATTTCTGAGAATAATCAAAAGCGATTAATCTGGGCTTATGATGAAGCTCAGAGTTTAAATTCCCTTAATATTCCTACTGCTCCGGAGTTATTTGGTGATGACCCGCAGTTTAAACGAATTGTCAGCGGTCTTCATCAGGGAGGAATTAGAAAAAGTGAAGTAATGTATAAATGTTATCGAACCCCCGGGCCAATACTGGTGGCTGCCCATGCAATTGGGATGGGACTGCTGCGGGAAGAGGGAATGCTGCGCGGTTTTACCACCCAAAGCGACTGGGAAGATATCGGTTATGAAGTGCAGGAAGGGAGCTTTCGGCCGGGCAATAAAATAGTCCTCCATCGGTCAGAAGAAACAACCCCCAATCAAGTTCCGGAAATTTGGCCGGGTTCAGTGATTGATTTTACTACTTACCAGTCGCGGCAGGCTGAATTAGAAGCTTTAGCTGAAAATATAAACCAGAATATCGAGCAGGAAGGATTGGAACCAAGTCGTGATATTTTAGTGATTGCGCTAGGAAGGTATCAAGGATTTAAATTAAAGCAGAAAGCAGCCCAGTTTTTAAAAGAACAGGGGATTAATATTTATATTCCTAAAGCAGTAGAGAAAAATAAAGTTTATTTTGACTATCCGAATATAGCTCCCAATAAGTTCTGGCATGAAGAAGCCGTGACAGTAACTAATATTTATCGGGCCAAGGGTAATGAAGCTCATTTAGTGTATGTAATTGGCCTGGATGAAGTTGCTAAGAATGAATCTGATATAGGGCTTCGCAACCAATTATTTGTTGCTTTAACCCGAGCCAAAGGTTGGGTTACAATCAGCGGAATTGGCGATTATGATTTCTATGAGGAAGTGCAGCAGGTGATTAACAGCGGGAATACTTTTGAATTTGAATTTCAGCGGCCGGCGATTGAAAAATAAGCTTATAATCTTAATAAACAACCTCCACTTCCGATTGGAAGTGGAGGTTGTTTTGGTTAGACATCAAATCTTTGAATTACTTGCTGCAGCTTTTGGGCCATTTCGGCTAATTCTTGCGAAGATTTAGTTACTTCTTCTGACATATTATCAATATCGTCGGCGGCGGTCATTATTTCATCACTATTTTCTGCCAGTTCTTGAGCTGCGGCTGAGGTTTGTTGGATTTGATTACTAGTTTGTTGATTATAAGTTTTAATTTTATCGAATACTTCCCCGGTTTCCTGAGAAATTTCTTTACCAGTTTGAGTTTTATCTTGCACTTCATTAATAGCATTTAAACCGGCATTAGCTTTTTTCTGAATTTCTGCAATTAATTGGGCAATTTCATTAGTTGCTTGCGAAGTTTCTTCAGCTAATTCTCTAATTTCTTCTGCTACTACTGCAAATCCTTGCCCACCCTCTGAGTTTTTATTAGTTCCTGCACGAGCTGCTTCAATAGCAGCATTAAGAGCAAGCAAGTTGGTTTGTTCAGCAATATTAGTAATCAACTCAATAATTTGTTCTATTTCTTGTGATTTGTCATTGAGTTCGCCCATAATATTGACTGTTTTATCAACTGATTGATCAATAGTTTCAATATTGTTGATAGTAGCTTTTATATTTTCAGTTCCGCCTTGGGTTTGAGAGGTGGCTTCTTGGGCAAAACTATTTACTTCTTGGGCACTGGCTGAAATTTGTTGAATGCTAGCTGACATATTTTCAATCAACTGATTAGTAGTTTCTATAGTAGCATTTCCTTCTTCCGCGGAAGCCGAAAGTTCTTCACTGTAAGCAGATAAATCTTCAATTGAGTTTTTCAAGTTGACTATTATTTCTTTTAGATTTTGTTTCATTTTACTTAAAGCTGTACCCACTTGTCCAATTTCGTCATTTCTATCTTCAAACTGAATTTTATCGTTTAAATCCCCATCAGCTATCGATAGTATAGTATTAATTAATTTGTTGAGTGGGGTTAGTATATACTTTTTATTGATGAAATAAATAAATAGGCTAAGTAGTACAATTACTACTAGACTAAAGAGAATTATTTGGTTTCTGATTCCGTTTCGGGCAGAATAAATTTCTTTTAACGGAGCCTGAGTAATGATGGCTCCTCCAATTCTATTAACCTTTACAAAAGAAGCAAATTTATCTTGTCCATTGAAGGTATACTGCATAGTACCTTCGTTTTGTTTTAGAATAGATTCTACATCAAATACTTTTTTAGCATTAAATTGACTTTTCACTTTTTCTTGATCGGGATGAGCTAACAGTTGTCCATTATCATTAATTAAATAAGCGTAACCTGTATTGCCGATTTTTTTATTAACTACTTTCTTACTTAAGGTTTCTAAATAAATATCGCCACCTAAAACACCTACTAGTTTACCGTCCTGTTTAATAGGTACGGCTACTGTAATCATTGGTTTTTTAGTGGAAGGTTCTAAATAGGGATCTATCCATCGTAATTGATCTTGACTTTTTGTTTTTTGATACCACGGCCGGTCTCGCGGATCATAGCCTTCTGGCGTATTAACTTGGGGATATACGATAAAATCCCCTTTTACTGTTCCTAAGTATAAAGCTCTAAATTTTTGGTTTTGCTTTATTCCTTTGAAAATTTGTTTTATTTCAGCTTTGTTGAGATTTTTGATATCTGATCGTCGTGAGATTAATTGAATTGTATTTTCAGCTTTACTGAAGAACGCATCAGCTTGATTTTGTAATGATTTAGCAGCTTCTAAATTTCTGTTGGTTATTAATTTGTCGATTTCTTGTGACATAGAGTGGTTAATCATAACTCCCAATCCTGTAATGAATAAAATCAAAATTACAATAGTTATACTATTTACTTTAAATAGTATACTATTTTTAAAATTAATCTTATCTTTCATTAATTTTGCCTCCTTAAATAATATTATTGAAATATTAAATTTAATACTAGCAATTTGTATTATAAGGAATTAGTGTATATTATGTCAACATATAATTGAATATATATAACCTAAGGACTAAATACAATAAAATTTTATTTACAAAAAAATTTTAATACTACTTGACTTTTTGTAAATAAGTTTTTATAATAAAATTGGAAAGTAAAAGAAAGGAGGGAGAAATAATAATCAAGAGAAATGAAATTTTAAAAACATTCATTCCTGTTGTAGAAGGATTAGGAGAAATGTTAGGGAAGCACTATGAAATAGTACTGCATGATATTTCTAATTTACAGTCTTCAATTATTGCTATTGAGAATGGATATATTACGGGTAGAGAAGTAGGAGCTCCGGCAACTGATTTTTTACTGGAAGTTATTAATTCGGAAGAAGCTCAAACCCAGGATAAAATAGTTAATTATACTACGCAGACTAAAGATGGGAAACAACTAAAATCTTCGACTATTCTTATTAGGGATGAAGTAGAAGAAGTAATTGGGGCGTTATGCATTAATTTAGATTTAACGGCCGTGGAAGTAGCAGAAAATTTTCTACAAGAAATTTCTAAAGTTGAAGAAAATGATTCCCAGGAACAGTTTCCCGAAAATGCGTCTAACTTTTTAGAAATGATGATTCAAAGGGGTTTAGAGAAAGTCGATAAGCCAGTTTCTTTGCTAGATAAAAAAGATAAATTAAAGATTGTAGAGTACTTAGATAAAAATAATGTATTTGATATTAAAGGTGGAATTGCTACTTTAGCGGAAAAACTTAATGTTTCTAAGTATACTATTTATAATTATTTGGAAGAAATTAATGCTCAATCGGCTGCTGACGAAAAGTAAATTAATTATTTAAGCAGGGGGGCTAACTGATGGATAATCAACCGCAACCAGAACCGTTTAAGATTAAAATGGTAGAACCAATTGATTTAATTTCTCGCTCGGAGCGAAAAGAAGCACTAGAAAGAGCCGGGTACAACTTATTTGCTCTGAATTCGGAGGAAGTTTATATTGATTTATTAACCGATAGCGGAACGGGAGCAATGAGTGATAATCAGTGGGCTGGTTTAATGCAGGGCGATGAGGCTTATGCAGGCAGCAAAAACTATCATAATTTAGCGGAGACGGTAGAGGAAATTTTTGATTATAATTATACTGTACCTACTCATCAAGGAAGAGGAGCAGAACAGGTTTTGTTTCCTCTCTTGGCCGATGAAGACCAGTATGTAATTAGTAATATGCATTTTGATACTACTAAAGCCCATGTTGAACTAGCAGGAGCGCGGGCAGTAGATGTTTATACAGAACAAGCGCTGCAGACGGAAGAATATCATCCCTTCAAAGGGAATTTGGATGTAGAAAAAGCAGAAGAATTTATTCAAGAAAAAGGACCGGACAAGATAGCCTTTATTATTATAACTGTTACCTGTAATAGTGCTGGCGGCCAGCCGGTTTCTATGCAGAATATTAAAGAAGTTAAAGAATTAGCTGATAAATATAATATAAAGGTGTTACTTGATGCGGCTCGATTTGCTGAAAATGCTTACTTTATAAAGAATCGAGAAGAAGGATATCAAGATAAATCGATTAAAGAGATTGTTAAGGAAATGTTTAGCTATGCGGAAGCCTTTACTATGAGTGCCAAGAAAGATGCAATTGTAAATATGGGTGGGATCATTGGAATTAAAGAAAATGAGGAATTATATAATCAAGTTAGATCGCGAGTAGTGCCCTTAGAAGGATTTCCTACTTACGGAGGGCTATCAGGTAGAGATATGGAAGCAGTTGCTCGCGGTTTAAAAGAAGGAATTAGGTATGACTACTTGCACTATAGAATTGGGCAGGTGAAGTATTTAGGAGAGCGGTTAAGAAAAGCGGGAGTGCCGATTCAGTATCCAGTAGGCGGACATGCTGTATTTGTAGATGCCGGAAAAATAGCTCCCCATATCCCTTATGATCAGTTTCCAGCCCAAGCATTAGGTAATCAACTTTATTTAGAGTCAGGGGTTCGAGGAGTAGAAATCGGTTCTTTATTATTAGGAAGAGATCCGGATACAGGAGAAAATCTAGAGGCTCCGCTTGAATTACTGCGCTTAACAATTCCTCGGCGGGTATACACGAATAACCATATGGATTACGTAGCAGATAATATGATTACAGTAAAAGAAAAGGCCGATCAATTGACTGGGTTAGAATTTACTTATGAGCCGGAAGTATTAAGACACTTTACAGCTCGTTTACAGCCGATTGAAGAGTAATAAACAAAGGGAGGCAGCCCCTCCCTTCTAAAATTTATATCCTGGGAGGTTAAATTTATGCCCGAAAGAGAAACCTGGTCCAGTCGAATGGGATTTGTTCTGGCTTGTGTAGGAGCAGCCTTGGGGTTAGGAAATATATGGATGTTCCCCTGGCGGTTAGGTAAATTTGGTGGGGCGGCTTTTCTACTTATTTATTTGTTCTTTGTTATTGTCTTGGGAACTAGCGGATTAATGGAAGAGTTTGCCTTTGGCCGCAGTCAAAAGAAAGGAGCAATTAGTTCTTTTGAACAGGTTTTTGCTGACCGAGATTTATCATATGGATCTCTGTTAGGAACAATTCCTGTTCTGGGAGTTACTGGAGTGTTCATTTTTTATACGGTAGTAATGGGCTGGATATTTAAATATTTCTCTTTATCGATAACAGGAGCTTTTAATCAAATTGAAAAATTTCCGGCTTTGTTCGGCGGCTTTACAGGAACGGGACAGACTATTTGGTGGCATTTATTAGCAGTAATAGTTACGTTAGCAATTGTAAGGTTGGGAATTAAAAAGGGAATTGAAAAAGTAAATAAATATATGATGCCGACTTTATTTGTTTTACTTATTATATTAATGATCAGATCCTTGACTTTATCGGGAGCTGGAGAAGGATTAAAGTTTATGTTTGTCCCGGATTGGTCATTGTTGTTAAAACCTACTACCTGGGTAATGGCTCTAGGTCAGGCGTTTTTTACTGTTTCTCTTGGCGGAGCAGCTATGTTGGTCTATGGTAGTTATTTAGATGATAATGCAGATATTCCAGCTTCTGCTTTTAATACGGTTATTTTCAATACGCTATCTTCACTGTTGGCTGCTTTTGTAATTATTCCGGCGGCATTTGCTTTTAACCTAGATCCGCAGGCCGGACCGCCGTTGTTATTTATTACTGTTCCTAATATTTTTAAGATGATGCCGGGCGGTTATATTTTCGGGGTGTTATTCTTCCTGAGTATAGTCTTTGCTGCTCTTTCTTCCGCGATTAATTTAATGGAAGTACCGGTAGAAGCGTTAATTGATAGATTTGATATTGATAGAAAGAAGAGTGTGTTTATAATTGGTGGTTTAGGTTTTTTGGCTGGTATTCCTTTAGATTTGAGTATGAGTAGATTTGGAACCTTTGTAGATACAGTTACTATTTATTTAATTCCTTTTGGAGCAGTCTTAGCGGCTATAACCTTCTTCTGGGTGTTCGGTGTTTCCGAAGCTCGCCAAGAAATTAATAAAGGTTCCGATCATCCGATTGGCAAGTGGTGGGAGCCGTTTGCTAAGTATGTATTTAGTGCAATAGCTATTGTAGTTTTAATTTTAAATATTATTTATGGAGGAATTGGGTAAAAATAATAAAAAGGGGGGGGAACAATGATTCAAAAAAAGGAAGTTGCAACCGATAAAGCACCAGCGGCCGTAGGGGCTTATTCGCAGGGAATTGAAGCTTCTAATTTGGTGTTTACCAGCGGACAGATTCCCTTTGATGAACAGGGGGAGTTAGTAAGTGAAAAAATTGGGGAGCAGACCCGACGCTGTTTATTAAACGTAAAAGAAGTTCTTCAAGAAGCGGGAGCTGATTTAGAGCAGGTAATTAAATGTACGCTGTTTATTAGTAATATGGATGAATTTTCGGAAGTAAATGAAGTTTACAGTGAATTTTTTAACCCACCATATCCGGCCCGCAGTTGTGTAGAAGTAGCTGAATTACCTAAAGGAGTGAAAGTTGAAATTGAAGCTATAGCTGTAAAAGAATAAAATAGTAGAGGTATTAGGCTCACCGATTAACTGGTGAGCCTTTTTTAATTTAACAGTCAAACTTAGTTGACAGGGTTAAGAAGCTGTGATAAAATAGAAACACAATAAAACATACAGGTTTACTAGGTATTAAAAAGGAGGGCGTTGCTAATGAATATTGTAGAAGATGTAACTGAGTTAATTGGTAAGACACCATTAGTTAAGTTAAATAAACTTGTTCCGGAAGGAGCAGCAGAGGTAATAGCAAAAGTTGAAACTTTTAATCCCGGTAGTAGTGTGAAGGATAGGATTGCTTTAAATATGATTGAAACGGCTGAAGAGGAAGGTAAATTAGAACCGAAGGGTACAATTGTAGAACCAACTAGCGGCAATACGGGCATTGGTCTCTCTTTAGTGGGAGCAGCTAAAGGTTATGAAGTGGTCTTGACAATGCCGGAGAGTATGAGTCAAGAGCGGAGAAAATTACTGGCTGCTTTAGGTGCTAAACTGGAACTTACCCCGGCTGATGATGGGATGCCGGGAGCTATTGAGCGGGCAGAAGAATTAGCTGCTGAAAATGAAGATTACTTTATGCCCCAGCAGTTTAAGAATCCAGCTAATCCGGCTGCTCATCGAGAAACTACAGCTCAAGAAATTTTGGCGGCTACGGATGGAGAGCTTGATGCTTTTGTAGCGGGAGTAGGAACGGGCGGAACAATTACTGGGCTGGGAGAAGCGTTAAAGTCAGCCGCTGAAGAAATAGAAGTTATAGCAGTAGAACCGGCTGATTCTCCAGTGTTAACTGGTGGAGAACCCGGCCCGCATCAAATTCAAGGGATTGGAGCTGGCTTTGTGCCGGAGGTATTGGAAACGGATTTACTGGAGGAAGTAATTGCTATTGGAAATGAGGAAGCTAAAGAGTTGGCCCGGCAGTTGGCTGCTGAAGAAGGATTGTTTGTGGGAGTTTCTTCTGGAGCAGCAGTAGCAGCGGCGATTAAAGTAGCAAAGAGATTGGGAGCTGGCAGCAGAGTAGTGACCCTACTGCCTGATACAGGCGAACGGTATTTAAGTACTGATTTATTTAGTGGAAGAGCTGAATAACTTGAATTAATTAAGAAGATCAACTACTTTTTGAGTAGTTGATCTTCTTATTTTTTGATAAAACACCTAAATAAT
>CAYFUT010000072.1:0-1795 GCA_964346395.1 uncultured Halobacteroidaceae bacterium | reverse complement strand
TCCGCTGTGTGAGTTATATCATATTAAATTACTAGTCAATCAGTTATACTTATAACTACCGAGGAATATTTCATCAGGAGGGAAAATTAAAATTAAGAGGTGATTATCAATGTCAATGTTTTGTTTTCAGTGTGAAGAAACAGCAAAGGGAGAAGGCTGTACAGTCCAAGGTGTCTGTGGAAAGACGGATACAGTAGCTAATTTACAGGATTTGTTGATTTATTTATCAAAGGGGATTTCCGTTTATGGAGTGCAAGCGGAAGAATTAGGCATTCAAGATGAAGCAGCTAGTGAGTTTGTGATGGAAAGTTTATTTGCTACGATTACTAATGTTAATTTTTCTGAAAAGGATTTTGTAGAACTAATTGAAGAAGCATTTGAAGTTAGGGCTGACCTAAAAGATAAGCTGTTGGCTGAATATGATGGTAGTGAGGCTGAACTAGAAAGGGAAGTACCGGAAATGGCTACCTGGACGGCTGATAGTGAAGAGGAAATTTATCAGAAAGCAGAAGAAGTAGGCATTCCAACTACTGATAATGAAGATATTAATTCTTTACGTGAGTTATTAACTTACGGCTTGAAAGGGATTGCAGCTTATGCGGATCATGCTTATGTATTAGGTGAAAAAAAAGAAGAAATCTTCTCTTTTCTGATGGAAGGGCTAGCTGCTACTACTGATGATAGTCTAATTGTAGATGATTTAGTTGGTTTAGTCATGAAGTGCGGTGAATTAGGAGTCGACACCATGGCTTTATTAGATCAAGCTAATACAGAAAATTACGGCCATCCGGAACCGACAGAAGTAGAGTTAGGTACTAGAGATAATCCTGGCATTTTAGTTAGCGGGCATGATTTGAGAGATTTAGAAGAGCTGTTAGAGCAGACAGAAGGAACAGGAGTTGACGTGTATACTCACGGGGAGATGCTACCTGCTCAGTCTTATCCTGCTTTTAAAGAATATGATCATTTTGCCGGTAACTACGGTGGATCCTGGTGGAAACAGAAAGAAGAGTTTGAGAAATTCAAGGGACCGATTTTAATGACGACTAACTGTATCGTGCCGCCGAAAGATTCTTATAAGGATAGAGTCTATACTACCGGATTAGTTGGTTTTGACGGAGTAGACCATATTGAAGATCGAGTGAACGATCAATCGAAAGACTTTTCACCAGTTATTGAGCACGCGAAAGAGTGTGCAGCGCCGGAAGAATTAGAATCTGGTATAATTATGGGTGGGTTTGCTCATAATGCAGTTTCAGAAGTAGCTGATAAAGTAGTGGAAGCAGTTAAAAACGGCGATATTCGACAGTTCTTTGTCATGGGCGGCTGTGATGGACGCCATAATGACCGTGATTATTATACTGAATTTGCTAAACAACTGCCGGAAGATACAGTTATTTTAACAGCTGGTTGTGCCAAGTATAGATACAACAAACTTGATTTGGGCGACATCGGCGGTATTCCGCGAGTATTAGATGCTGGGCAGTGTAATGATTCTTATTCGCTGGTAGCAATTGCTCAGAAGCTGGCTGATGCTTTTGATGTTGATGATATCAATGAACTGCCGATTGCTTATAATATTGCCTGGTATGAGCAGAAAGCAGTTTTGGTTTTATTAGCTCTGTTGTCCTTAGGGGTTAAGGATATTCGCTTAGGACCTAAGTTACCGGCCTTTGTATCGGAAAATGTATTGGACGTACTGGTTGATAAGTTTAATATTCAGCCGAATACTACGGTAGAAGAAGATATGGAGGATATGTTAATTAGCTAATTTTGTATTAACTGCCCCACCTTA
>CAYFUT010000071.1:4928-12145 GCA_964346395.1 uncultured Halobacteroidaceae bacterium | reverse complement strand
ACATCTGCTATTTCTATAGTTTACGGAGCACACAAAAAAGCAGACACTTACAATAAGTGCCTGCTGATAACTACAGTTCAACCATTTTTCGCTGATGATTACTAAAGGTAGCTACTTCTCGATAGCCAATATCTAGCAGCATCTCCCGCATTTCCGCTAAATTTTCTCCTACCCGTTGAGCACTGTGCGCATCAGAGCCTAATGTAACTTTAACTTCTTTATCATAAGCCTGCTCTAAAATCTTCCGCGACGGATAAATTTCGCCTACCGGCTTGTTCAAACCATTCGTATTAATTTCAATCACCTGGTCTTCGGCAGCGATTACTTCCAAAACCGGATTCACTATCTCCAGAACATCCTGCTCCGGCCGAAAATCAAACACTTTAATCAAATCCAAGTGCCCCAGAATATCAAACAGTCCCGACTGCGCTGACTGTTTAACATAATTAAAATACTCTTTGTATAGTTCATCAATATCCCAGTTTTGATACTCTTCCTTATAGTCAGCATTATCAAACATCCAGTCGCCCAAATAATGAATCGAACCAATCACGTAATCTAAATTAAACTGGTCGAGAAACTGACTTATTTCTGTTTCCTCCCCGGGAGTATAGTCCATTTCAATTCCTGCTTTAACCTCTAGCTGGGGAAATTCAGCCGCTGCTTTCTGGACCGTAGCAAAATCAAATTCTTCGTGGAAGCGGTTATGGTCACTAACCCCTAGCTTCTTTATTCCCCGTTCTCCTGCTGCTTGTAGAAATTCTTTTACATTTTCTTCTGTAATATAGCGATCCAGATGGCCTAATAAATGTGTGTGGTAGTCAACTAGCATACATACACCCCTATTCTCTAATTAATTTAACCTCTACTTTCCTGTTTCTCGGCCCATCAAATTCGGCTAAAAAGATTCCCTGCCAGGTACCGAGTACAAGGTTGCTGTCTTTAATAATTAATTCTTCTGAACTACCCATTAAGCTGGTTTTTACATGGGCAGCTGCATTTCCTTCCCCATGCCTATAATTATCTTCCCAGGGTACTAAATCATCTAACTTACTTAAGATATCATCCTGTACAGAAGGGTCGGCCTGCTCATTGATCGTAATTCCAGCGGTAGTATGCGGCACAAAAATTAGACAGGTACCGTTTTTTATTTTCCACTGGCCTACTATATCCTGAATTCTATCCGTAATCTCCACTAATTCAGACCGCTTGTTAGTTTTTACTTCAAATTGAGTAAACATATTTTCACCCCTCTTTGATTTATTTTTGTCTCAAGCTGAAGCTCAATTTAGGTTTTTCTCGGCTAAATGCTTTTTTCCTGCTTCATAATATTTTTTTATCCATGAATTTAAGATATATAGTCTCTAATCCACAACAAAAAATTCTCTAAATCCGCCAAATTATTAGTTAAAATTTGATGAATGATTTCTGGATCCAAACTAGCATAATCATGAACAATCACATTGCGGAACTTAGCCATTTTTATATATGTGTCCACGTTTTTTTCTATAATATCATTATCAGCTAGAATTTTCATAATATCAACATTATTATTAGTTGTCCCTAACCGTTCATCAGAAATAATATGACTTCCAATATCCAGGCAGGATTCAATAGCTAAATGAAGAGTCCTTTCTACAAATCTTTTGGTTAGCATCTTAAATCCCTCTTTTGCTTAGCTTCCTTTTGTTTTATTATACCATACTTAGCATTTAAAACAACAAATTCAGCAACTCTCGTAAAGTACAACTGCTCCCAATCCTAACCTGGGACTGAGAGCAGTTACTTAAATCATCTTTAGTAGTTATCACTAATCAAGTCTGTTCACCCGGCCTACAGTCCGGCACTTCCTCCGAACATTCCTTCTCTCCCTGTAAGCGCTCTCTCGTATACAACCGCCTATCTTCATACTCAGTATGCAGCAGCTGCTGTGATTTTTCCCCGTGCGGCTCACCTAAAAACTCATCATACAGCTGATGAATAAAGGGGTTTTCATGGGCAGTCCGGTATTCTTTCTGTTCATCAGACTGAAATAATCCTTCTGCCCGCTTTACAAAATCATCGCCCATTCTAGTCCAGCTATCATAACCGGAATAGACCGGCTGACCGCCGCCGCCGACACAGCCGCCGTTCGGACAGGCCATCACTTCTACAAAATCATAGTCGCTTTCACCACTCTGCAGTTTTTCAATTAAGCGGCGGGCATTACCCGTACCGCGGGCAACAGCCGCTTTAATCACCCGCCCGTCGCCTAAATCAATCTCTCCTTCTTTAAAAGCAGCGCCCCTAACTTCTTCAAATTCAACCCGGTCCGGCTGTTCGCCAGTCAGCTGTTCATAAACCGTCCGTAAAGTAGCCTCACAAACTCCGCCCGTCGAACCGAAAATAACTCCCGCTCCGGAGGCATAGCCCATTGGTTCATCATACTCTTCTTCGGGCAATTTCTTTAAGTCCAGCCCCGCCTGGCGGATCATCTCGCCTAATTCTCGAGTAGTCAAATTAACATCAACATCCCGGTCTTGACCGCTGTCGTCCATCTCCGGCCGACCGGCCTCATACTTTTTAGCTACACAGGGCATGACCGAAACGCAGTAGATATCGTCAGGATCAATGCCGGCCTGTTCAGCATAATAAGTTTTAGATAAAGCACCAAATACCTGCTGGGGTGACTTACAGGAGGATAAATGAGGAATTAACTCCGGATAAAAGCTTTCACAGAACTTAACCCAGGCCGGACAGCAGGAAGTAAACTGCGGCAGTCGTTCCTCACTTTCCAATCTCTCTATCAACTCATGACCTTCTTCCATGACCACTACATCGGCTCCAAAGCAGTCATCAAATACCTTATCAAACCCTAATTTCTTGAGAGCTGCCACTAACTGCCCGGTAACTAAGCTTCCTGTCTCCATACCGAACATTTCTCCAATTGTAACTCGAATTGCTGGCGCTGTTTGAATAATCACATGCTTCTCTTCATCATTCAGAGCATCCCAAACTTTCTGTTTATCATCTTTGCCGTGAAGAGCCCCTGTCGGACAGACTAGAATACACTGGCCGCAGGTAATACAGGGGGTATCCATTAAACTGTCATTGAATCCCGGCCCAGCGACCGCCGAAAATCCCCGCTCCAGCACATCATAGATATGTACCTCCTGCACTTCCGCACAGACCTCAATACACCGCCGGCACATAATACATTTGCTCGGTTCTCTGACTAACGAAGGTGACAGATCATCAACTGGATACTCATTCTTCTCTCCCTGGAATTCTATCTGGCGGATCCCGTATTGGTCAGCTAATGACTGCAGTTCACAGTTTTGATTAGCCGCACAAGTCAAACAGTCAAAGGGATGGTCGGACAACAGCATTTCCAGCACAGTTTTGCGGGCATTCAGCACTTCAGGAGTATTAGTCCGCACCGTTAAATTTTCCTGCACTTGATACTTACAGGCCGGCTGTAAATCCTTTTCCCCTTCTACATCTACCACACAAACGCGGCAGGCTCCCGGTTCATTAACTTCCTCTAAATAACAAAGGGTGGGAATATCTATATCTAACTTCTTTGCTGCTTCTAAAATAGTAGTTCCTGTTTCTGCTTCTAGTTCTTGACCGTCAATTGTTAAGCTTACCATTATATTTTAACCCCCAAACCTAGAAATAGTTTACAATTTATATTGGATATGGTTTTTATAGTTTTCATAGCCAGGGTTGGTTTGTACCCTGGATATACAAGTTTATAGTTTACAATTTACAGTTGACAGTGGGCAGTTGAAAAACTAGAAAAAAATCTGATCTATTATCTTTTTCCTTATCTTAAATTAATTCTAGCTATTTTCAAGCTTTAACTTTTAACTGTCTTGTTCTCAGATTTTGATGTTGGTTTTGAAGTTTAACTGTCAACTATTATTGCTTAGCTCTTCACAAGTATTAGTCGGACACACCTTATCTTCAACATGGGCCAAATATTCATCCCGAAAATGTTCCAACGTACTTAGTACCGGATTAGGCGCTGACTTGCAGAGACCGCAGAGAGCTGTCTTTTTGATCGTCTCCGCCAACTCTTCCAATAAATCTAAATCACTTCTACTTCCTTCTCCCGCGGCAATTTTATTCAATATTTCCAGCATCCGCTTGGTTCCGATCCGCCCCGGCGCACACTTCCCGCAGGCTTCATCCTGGGTAAAGTCCAGGTAAAACCGGGCTACATCAACCATGCAGCTTGTCTCATCCAATACAATTAATCCTCCCGAACCCATCATTGAGCCTACTTCCAATAGGGTATCATACTCCAGAGAGACATCTAAATACTCCTCTGGCAAACAACCGCCCGAAGGACCTCCGGTTTGAGCAGCTTTGAATTCCTTGCCGTCAGGAATCCCGCCTCCTAACTCAAAAATAACCTCGCGGAGCGTAGTCCCCATCGGCACTTCAATCAAACCGGTGTTATTGATATCTCCTGCCAGAGCAAATACTTTAGTTCCCGGGCTGTCAGCTGTTCCCAATCGGCTGTACCATTCGCCGCCTTCCCGAATAATAACCGGAATATTAGCCAGGGTTTCCACATTATTAATCACCGTCGGCTGATCCCATAATCCTTCCTGGGCTGGATAAGGCGGTTTAGTTTGCGGATCACCGCGGTAGCCTTCTACCGAACTAATCAGCGCTGTTTCTTCGCCGCAGACAAAAGCCCCCGCTCCAATCCGCACTTCTACATCAAAATTAAAATCGCTGCCGAAGATATTATCACCTAATAGTCCAGCTTCCCGGGCCGTCTCAATTGCAGCTTCTATTCTTTTTACTGCCAGGGGATACTCGGCCCGCACATAAACAAAGCCCTGCTGGGCTCCTATGGCGTAGGCTCCTAGGGCCAACCCCTCTAACACGCGGTGGGGATCACCTTCTAAAATACTCCGATCCATAAAGGCACCCGGATCCCCTTCATCAGCATTACAGATAATATACTTGGGAGTTTCCTGATTTTCAAAGGCTATTTCCCACTTGATGCCCGTCGGAAACCCCCCACCCCCGCGGCCGCGCAGACCAGAAGTTTTGATTTCTTCAATCACCTGCTGGGGACTCATCTTTGTCAGGGCAGTCCTTAAAGCTCTATACCCATCATTGGCTTGGTAATCTTCTATAGAAAAAGGATCAATCAAACCGCAGTTTTTCAGTACAATCCGTTCCTGGTATTCATAAAAATCTATTTCATCAGGGTCAGCCACCTGTTCCCCAGTAGTTGGTTCTTCATAAAGCAATTCCTCTACTTGCCCTCCCTCGACTAAATCTTCCCTAATAATCCGCTCGGCATCTTCAGGTGCTACCTGACAATAAAAAGTCCCCGCAGTTTCTCCGGCCGGATAAATAACTACTATCGGCCCCTGTTCACAAAAGCCAAAACAGCCGGTCTTAATAATCCGCGTTTTCTCTTTTAACTCTTCCGCTTCCAGAGCAGCTTCCAATCTGTCATAGATAGTTGGCCCGCCGTCCGAATGACAGCTGGTACCGTTACAGACTAAAATCTGGTGTTTGTTTTCCATACTCTGCCTCCCAACTTAAGATTAAATTTAAGTAACTATATAGCGAATTCACAGGTGATTAACTTAAAGATTTTTGTTAGCGGTACTTAGCCTCACCGGAAATTAAAATTAAGTATGAATTAGCTAATTTAATTTTTTAAATTAGCTTACTTAATTTTAAATTGGAGGTGAGAGTCACGCAAAGTAACACACTATATTTCTTCCGCCAACAAAGTTTCCACTTCTTCCGGTGTTACTCCCCCGTGTACATCTTCGTCGACAACCACTACCGGCGCTTTGCCGCAGGCTCCAACACAGCGAGCAGTTTCCAGGGTATACTTTCCATCAGCAGTCGTTTCCCCGGCAGCTACCCCTAACTCTTCTTCTAATTTCTGCAGAATATCTTCACTCCCTTTTACATAACAGGCAGTCCCCATACAGACTTCAATAGTAGTTTGCCCCCGGGCATCTGTAGTAAATAAAGAGTAAAAGCTGACCACACTATAAACTTCACTGAGCGAAACATCTAAACCCTCAGCAATTCTAATCTGTACTTCCCGGTTCACGTGACCGAATATTTTCTGCGCTCGGTGCAGCACCTTAACTAAATTTATCTTTTGCTCACTATTTTTTACTTCCTCTAACATCTGTTCTAGTTTAACATAGTTATCCCGCTGCTCTTGACTGACAAATTCATCATCAGGAGTTTCCAACTTTTCTTCTGCCATGCTTAACCCCCTATTAGTTCTATTTACCCTTATTATTTGAAAAACCAACTACTTTATATTCCAAAAAAATAAAAAAAGCCGCCTGGCGGCGACTTAGTTTGAGTCCAAAGTTACGTCTGATATAATTTAATGGTTGACTCAATCTCAAACTTAACCTCAATCTCAGATTAATTCTAACTCTTCCCGCAGCCGAAACAAAGCCTTATCTTTTTCCTTACATTCTAACATAACGTCAAAATCAAGCCCCACTACTGACTTAGCCAAATCCTTAAACTCTTTAAAATCATCAGCATTAATATAGTCAGCATGGCTAGCAAAGTTTTCTTCACTGCGCGGCGAAGAAAAATGTAGTTTCGGCCTTTCTGCCCCCCAGGTAGCAAAGACAGCCGGCAGTAACTCCGCTAGTTCTTCCCCCGAGCGTTGATTACAATTAAAGTGATGCACATCCAATACCATTGGAATTTCTAAATCTCTTGCTATCTGTAAGACCTCTCCAGCTGTATAGGACTTATCATCATTTTCAATTATCAGCCGCTGCTGAACATCTTTTGACAGGCGGGTGAAATGATCTTTAAAACGCCTAATAGCAGTTTCTTTATCACCATACACCCCACCGATATGCAGTACTAATTTATGCGTCGTATCCAGCCCCATCGCCTGCAGTAAACGAGAATGATATTCTAAATCAGCCACTGCATTGTCCACTACTCGCGTCTTATTACTATTTAAGACAGTGTATTGGCCCGGATGCAGGCTAACCCGCAGCTCATTTTCCGTTACAAATTCACCGATCTCCCGTAACTTTTCTTTTCCCTGTGCAATATAATCCCAATCCTCCGTAATCGAATGAGTGGCCAACGGTACAATATCAGATGATAATCTATATACTTCAATATCATGCTGGCGATTAAATTTTAAAATTTCTAAAGTATTAGTTAAGTTCGTCTTTAATAAAGAATTTAATTTTTCTTTT
>CAYFUT010000071.1:0-4828 GCA_964346395.1 uncultured Halobacteroidaceae bacterium | reverse complement strand
TAATATAAAAATCCTCCCTAGCAAAATAGGGAGGAAAAATAAATTATTCTATTCGCCAGAACATTCTTCACAGTAACCGAAAAATTCGGTTCGGTGGTATGCTACCTCTCCATTTACTACCTCAGCTACTTCTTCATTCATTTCAGCCACTACTTCCATATCTACATCCATTACCTTTCCACATTCAAGACAAGTGAAATGATAATGATTGGTTGGATTGCCATCAAATCGGCTGTAATCACTACCATAATTTAGCTCCATGATCTTTCCCATCTCCTGCAGTACATTTAAATTACGGTAGATTGTACCTAAACTAATATCAGGAATTTCTTCTTTAACTTGCTCATAAATCCAGTCAGCCGTGGGATGGCAGTCCGTACTCTTCAAGACCTCTAAAATTTTCTTCCGCTGTTTGGTCATCCGCCGTTTTTTTTGCCCCATTGCTATCTAATCTCCTTTGCTGGCAATTTATTGATTATTTGTTCCTATTTTTAATAATTATTATTAATTGAAGTATATCACTAATTATAAAAAATGTCAATCACAAAGAGGAGTAATAATTATTACCATTGAATTTTATATAGTAAGACAACTTTTCTCGGTTAATACTAAAAAAGAAAAAGGAGGTAGCAAAATTATGGCTGGAGAAGATAAAGAAATTAATAAAATTGCCATTATTGGAGCCGGCGGGGTAGGAGCTACCACTGCTTATGCTCTAATGATTAAGGGAGTTGCTTCTGAAATAGTTTTGATTGACATTAACCAGGAAAAAGCAGAAGGAGAAGCTATGGATATTAACCACGGTGCTTCTTTTGTGCCGCCAGTCAAGGTAAATGCTGGTGATTATTCAGACTGTGCAAATGCTGACATTATCATTGTTACTGCTGGGGCAAATCAGGAACCAGGCGAAACTCGACTTGACCTAGTAGAAAAAAATACAGAGATATTTAAGCAGATTATTCCTAAAGTCAATAAATATAATCAAACAGGAATTTTACTAATAGTAACCAATCCAGTAGATATATTAACTTACGTATCCTATAAATTATCTAATTTTTCCCAGGATAGAGTTATCGGTTCCGGAACAGTACTCGATAGTTCCCGGTTTCGCTCTCTCGTCAGCCGCACCTGTGAAGTAGCTGCTAATAATGTCCACGGTTATATTATCGGTGAACACGGCGATAGTGAAGTCCCCGTCTGGAGTCTTACCAATATTGCCGGCGCTCAATTAGATAACTACTGCCCGGTTTGCGATAAAGAATGTGAAACCGGCAACAATAAGCAAGAAATAGAAACGAAAGTCAAAAATGCTGCTTACGAAATCATTGACAAAAAAGGATCTACCTACTATGCTATTGCCCTAGCCATAACTCGCATTGTTCGGGCTATCCTGCGCAATGAAAATGCAGTCCTAACTGTTTCTACTCTCATGAACGGCCAATATGGAGTAGAAGATATCTGTCTCAGCTTACCGACTATCATTAACAATTCAGGAGTTAACAGAGTTTTAAATTTACCCCTCAATGAAGAAGAAAAAGAAGCCTTTATTGAATCAGCTGATACTATGCGGGAAACCCTAGATAAGCTCAATCTATAAAATTTAAGTTTCTTAGAGGCTGAATTTTATCCAGCCTCTTTTATTTTTTTCTTGACAAAGAAATTAAATAATGTTATATTAATAGTCGCTGTGTAAGAAAAAGTTTCTCTTGGCTTTAATATAATTTGATTTTTTTCTTGCATTTTACGGCTAATTTATTTATAATGTTAATTGTTGCAAACATCGGAGCATGGCGCAGTTTGGCTAGCGCACCTGGTTTGGGACCAGGGGGTCGCAGGTTCAAATCCTGCTGCTCCGACCACAATATGCGCCCGTAGCTCAACTGGATAGAGTAACAGACTTCGAATCTGGAGGTTGGAGGTTCGAGTCCTCCCGGGCGCGCCATAGGGGTCAGTAGCTCAGTCGGCAGAGCATCGGACTTTTAATCCGAGTGTCGGGGGTTCGATTCCTCCCTGACCCACCAATTACTTCAGTGTATAGTTAATCAGTGTATAGTTGATTAGTTGACAATTTACAGTTAAAAGCAAAAAAATATAAATTGCAATTGAATTTCAACTGTAAACTGTTCACTGCTCAACTATACACTGATTTTCATGGGGACGTGGTGTAGCCTGGTTAACACGCCGGCCTGTCACGCCGGAGCTCGCGAGTTCGAATCTCGTCGTCCCCGCCAAATTAAGTATTAAGTTTAAGTTTGAGATTAAGTAAACCATAAAAATACTTATGTGATTTACTCAAGCTCAACCTTAACCTCAAAACTCAACGTGGAGGGGTTCCCGAGTCTGGTCAAAGGGAGCAGACTGTAAATCTGCCGGCGCTGCCTTCAGAGGTTCGAATCCTCTCCCCTCCACCATATTCATCACTTAACTGGCTAATTAGCCAGTTATTTTTAGTTTTTGCTATTCCTTTCTTTTTAATTCTACCGCTGCTTAAATTGCTCTATATACTCCCTATACATAGTATATAACTCCCAGGTTATCTCTCCTACTTGTCCTTCTTTTATTTCCTGATCATCTACTTTTACTACTCCTAGAACTTCCTTGGTTGTGCTAGTCAAAAACACTTCGTCGGCCTGATGCAAATCTTGAGCAGTAAACTTTTCTTCCCGAACGGGAAATTTACTCCGGGCCAACTTCAGCACCACCTGCCGGGTGATACCGCCCAGAATATCATCAGTTAGCGGATGGGTCTTTATCACCCCATCCTGCACAATAAATACATTACTGCTGGTTCCCTCGGTCACTATTTCATCATCGTTTACAAATAACCCCTCATAAGCCCCTGCTTCTTTCGCCTGCTGGCGACCTAAAATATTGGGCAGTAAGTTAGTGGTTTTGATGCTGCAGTAGTCCCACCTTTTATCCGGCAAAGTAATAACCTGCACGCCCTTCTGGCGGCGGTCACTAGACAAAGAACTATTCGGCGGCAGGAAATACATGATGACTGTCGGCGATAACTTGGGACTAAAACTATGGCTCCGCGGGGCTGCTCCGCGAGTTATCTGGATATACAAACTACCAGAGGTAAGTTTGTCGTTGCCTTCATTTTTCTCCATTAAGCGCTCAATTATATCCTGCAAATCAGTCAAATCACAGCCAAAGTCGAGTTTTATTTGTTCAGCACTGGCTAATAAACGCTGCAAATGGTCTTTTAGCTTAAATAATTTTCCATCATAAAGTTTAATAACCTCATAAATACTATCGCCAAATTGAAAGCCGCGGTCTTCAATAGAAACAGCTGCGTTTTCCTTGGCTGTAAATTCTCCATTAATATAAGCTATATCTGTCATTTTAGTTCCTCCCCTAAATTAAATTAGGAAACCCTATCTGCTCCAAGGCTTCATACACTACAATGGCTACTGAATTAGCCAAATTCAGCGATCTAATATTCTTCCGCATGGGAATCCTAATACACTGCTCCGGATAGTCCTCTAGTATGTAATCAGGCAGCCCCGCTGTCTCCCGGCCAAAAACTAAAAAATCATCCGGCTTATAATCAACTTCCGTATGATAGTTATCAGCAAATTTAGTTGCAAAATAGAAATTATGGTTCTGGTAAGCAGCAAACAATTCCTCTAAACTATCATAATAATAAATATCTAACTTATCCCAGTAATCAAGTCCAGCCCGCCGAACCGCTTTTTCATCAGTTGAAAAGCCCAACGGCCTAATTAAATGTAAGTTGGCCCCTACACAAGCACAAGTACGGGCAATATTACCTGTATTCGGCGGAATTTCCGGCTGGTAAAGTACTATATTCATTGTTAGTCCCCTTTCAGTCTAGATGATTTATCAATTTCTTCTTCATTAATTACTTTTATTCCCTGCTCAACCAACAGCGCAGTAGTTACTCCTGTCCCCGGCTTAACTTGACCGCTAAAACGGCCGTCATAAATCTGTCGGCAGCCGCAGGAAGGACTCCTAGCCTTCAATACAGCTAACTTACAATCATGCTTCTGCGCCAGCTCCAGCGTTTTTTGGGCTCCTTTAATAAACTGAGCTGTAACATCCTCCCCTGCTTCGGTCACTACTTTAGCCTGTCCAGTCCAGACATCTGCTCCTCCGCCCCCTTTTATCTCCGCCGGAGGACGAGGAATAGGCAGCCCCCCAAACCTTTCCGGACAAACAGCTACAACTTCTGTTGCCTTTAATCTTTCCTTCACTGCTGCTTCATAATTATTCCCACCATTATATTTACAGTTTTCTCCTAACAGACAACTGCTAACTAATACCATATCTACTCTCCTTTAAACCAGTCTTCAGCCTCGTTTGCATTAGTAAACTGTTCAATCTTTATCTGCGGCTGATATTTACGGCGCCATAAACTAAATTTAAATTTATTCACTAGTTGGTCTAAAACTAAAGCAATTTTTTTTACTTGAATCCGACTTAAGTAATTAATAAAAATATCAAACTTGCTTTTTTCTAAATTCACTGTCCGCGTATCAACTAAAATGTTAGTAGTAGTATTATTAGCCAATAACTGCTCTGCCTTCTTACAAATTGCCAGCGCTTCATCTCCATTTATTATATCACTTCCATCAATAACTATAAAACCCTTCTTTTTCTGCAAATCATACATAGCTAATCCCCCCGTTATAATTTCTAACATTATATTCTTTTCGGGGGATAAATGTTAATTTAGCTTGAGATTGAGTTTGAGTTTAAGTAAATCATCTCTCATAATCTTATTCGTGAACCTCCCGGGAATGAATTCCCAGGCATCTAAAGTTCAAAACCTTCGATAGATATTACCATCTACCAACAGTAA
>CAYFUT010000070.1:0-12780 GCA_964346395.1 uncultured Halobacteroidaceae bacterium | reverse complement strand
ACAGCATGGACAGAATTCACATCTGCTATTTCTATAGTTTACGGAGCACACAAAAATAGCTAACAGTTAGTTCCCTAACCATTAGCTATTACCGAAATAAAGCTTTAATTATGTTTGGTAAATCTAAATTTCGCTCCTTATTCTACAAAAATCTCCACTTTATCACCATTTTCTTCATCATCAATATCAATGATTTTCCCCTTGCTGGTTCCATTTTTCACTTCCTCAATAATCTCATCAATATCAATTCCCTTTTCTCTGATTTTCTGTTTAGCTCCCCCAGGAATAAAGCCCATTACTGCTTTGGCAATTGAAAGGGGAATATTCATATTTACTTTCTCTTTGCCTCCCTCAGTCACTTTAATTCGCAAAGCACTGGATTTTTCTGTTGTATCTTTCGTCAACTCCTGATTATCTTCTTCCTCATCGCTATCAAGAGCAGACAATAACTTCTCCGCCTCCTGGGCATCAATCTTGCCTGCTTCCAGCATATCTAAAATTCTTTTCCGCTCTTCGTTCATGGTTAATTACCTCCTCAATAGATTTATAAATCACTTAGCAATTCCACAGCTTCTTCAGAAGAGATTGCCCCGTTTTCTAGTTTATCAAGAATCTTTTTTCTTTCTGATTCTTTTTCATCTTCAGGAGTGGATTCTAAATCATAGCCCAAAGAACTAATTACTTGATTTAATTTGCGTTTAACTGTCGGATAAGAAATGTCCAGAGCCTTTTCAACTTCTTTAATATTTCCCTTACACTTAATAAATGTTTCTAAAAACTTTGTTTCCTCAGCATTAAGTTGGCAAAATCTACAGATCTCAAACTGACCTTCAATTGAAGTTCCACAAGCATTGCAGTGGAGTTTAGTAACTTCTAGTTCATTATTACACACTGGACACTTCCCTATAATTTCTGATTTAATTGGCACCACCCCCTTTTATTAAAATAATTAAGTGGTTTATTGAATATTCTAATTTTACGGCGTAAATAATTAATTTATCTTAAGTATATTATAGTATTTATTTAACTATTTGTCAACTATACTTTAATATACTTAATGGAAGTATTAATTATATTAAAGTAAAAGTCCAGAAAAATAAATATTAGTCAGATAAGTATGGATTTTTTTATTAATGAATCTTATTATCTGTGGTTCTCTTCAGCATCTTTTTTAGTTTCATGAACTGTACCCCGGGAATGCTCAGGTGGAGCATAAATAGCATATAATTTAAGTGGTTTCCGACCTGTATTAATCAGATTGTGCCATTTACCAGCCGGAATAAATATTGCATAGTCATCATAAACTTTTGCTTCGAAATCTAACTGTTCTTTTCTATCCCCCATCTTAACAATTCCTCGTCCTTCCTCAATACGTATAAATTGATCAAGTTCAGGATGGATCTCTAAACCTATATCATCACGAACATTGATGCTCATTAATGTAAGCTGCAGATGTTCTCCTGTCCACAAAGCAGTCCGGTAATAATCATTTTGCGTAGTAGCTTCTTCAATATTAACCACAAACGGGCAAGGCCCATAATCCTTTAACTTAGTAGCTTGTTTCGGGGGCCGCGGATTAATTATATAATCATCATCATTCACATTAATCATCCCTTTCGTAAGCTTTTTTTATATTATATGTTGTCTGTAAGAATATGTTATTAGATTTACATAAAAACAAGGTTTTCTTAAGTAATAAATCTATTCATTCTAAATACCCCCGGGCCAACTTCAAGTAAGAAGTTGGCCCGGGGGTAACCTTTCTCCATCTCCACCTACTACACTCAGTTAATTAATTTTCACAGCTATTTATAAGCTCATAGTTTAATCTTGATTTACTGTCCGCTCCAAAGTTTAATATTATTTTTTCCTCCACTTTTCGCTTGATATAAACCCGATCAGTTCTTTTCAATACTTCATCATTATTGAAATTATTAGTAGCATTATTCTCTGCTATTCCAATAGAACAAGTTAAACGGTATTTGTCATACAAAATCACTTTTTTAAATCTTCTTCAATCTCCGCTTGAAACTAATTTACTTCCACCAGCTCTCCTTAAATCCGCCGAGCAATAGTAAGAGCATCATCAGCCCCCGTTGCTGGTAACGCAATCACAAATTTTAAATCTGCTGCTAATAGCCTTTCGGCTGCTCAGCAAATTATTAAATTTGAAACTGACTAACTAATTTTTTTAAATCTTTTGTCACTTCCGCCAATTCTTGAGCAGAATATGCAATGTTTTCTGACATTTTCTTTATTTCATCAGTATCAGCTACAATTTCATCACTATTTTTCGCTAGCTTATTAGTTTCTTGAGCAGTTTGCTCTACTTGCTGCGTAGTATCTTGACTAGCCTCAATAATTTCTTCCGTTACCTGTTTTGTTTCTCTAGCAATTTTATTTCCCGTAGCTACTTTTTCTTTAACTCTTTGAACTGCTTTTACCCCTTGGTCAGCTTTTGCCTGCGTTTCATCGATTAATTCAGCAATTTCCTCCGTAGCTTGCGAAGTTTCATCAGCTAACTGCCGAATTTCCTCTGCTACCACAGCAAATCCCTCGCCTGCTTTTCCTTCCCGACTACTTGCCTCCTTCCTGGTAGAACCAGCCCGAGCCGCTTCTATGCTTGCATTCAACGCCAATAAATTTGTCTGCTCAGCAATTTTAGCAATCATAGCTACAATTTTTTCTATTTCCTGCGAAGTAGTATTCAATTCTTCAATTTGACAAACTGTTTCGTCTACTGCTTGATTAATGTCGCCCATTTTTTCTAATGTACTCACTATATTTTGACTCCCAGTTTCAGCTTTAGCATCCGACCTCTGAGCTAACTCTACTACTTTATTAGTGGAAGTCGAAATCTGCTGAATGCTAGCCGACATTTCTTCAATTACTTCTTTTGTAGCTTGAATTGTATTCTGACCTGCTTCTACTGACTCAGACAACTGTTGGCCATGTCCAGACAAATTTTCAATAGTTTCTTTAATGCTAGTTACCATTCTCTGCAAATAAACAATTACATGATTTAAACTCTCTGCTAAATCACCAATTTCATCTTGCCTCTCCGTCAAATGAGAACCTAACTGGTTAGAAAAATTTCCTGCTGCCATTTGATTGCATTCTGCTACTGCCTCTTCTATCGGTTCTGAAATTTTACTGCCAAAATAATAGCTGCCTACCACTGCTAATCCACTAACTCCTATAATAATAGTAATTAAAAGCAAAACTAATCTATTACGCCGGGCAAACATTTTATTTTTAGCCAGGGAAATACCGAGCAACCACCCATTAGACAAGTGGGTATAACCTACTGTCTGCTGGGAATCAGCAGTTGAATATTCACTTACTCCAGTACCATTTTGTCTCATTTCTTCCGCTACAGCAGACAGCTGACTATCAGCTAAAGACTGCTGATTATATTGAAGGGGAAACAAAAATTGAGATTTATTATTGACCAAAAACCCATATCCCGACTGTTTTACCTGCAACTGCTCCACCATTTCCTGAATTGAAGCAAAATCAAAATTAATTCCTAACACTCCAATCAACAAATCTCCTTTGTAAATAGCTTGATTATAGGAAATTACAGTCGTATCATCAACTCGACTGGAATGAGGGGTTGTCCAGACACCTGTTTTCTCGTCTATTGCTTGATAATACCAATCCATTCGAGAATTATCGGGAGAATATTTTTCCTTAGCCAGTTCCGGCTGTTTAACATACTCTTCCTTCCCTCCGGCGGGATTAGCAAACCAAACATCATGCGCTTTTCCAATCAATTCAGGATTAAAATAAAAATAAGCTCCTTTAATCCCATCCAATTGAGCTGTTCTTTTTATTAATGGGGTAATGGTATTCCGTTTATAATTAATTAAAAACATCTTTATTTTCTGCGCATTAACTGAATTAGTAATTGACGAAGTTAAATAATTAGCCTGAAGTCTAATCCTCTTCAACTGCTGGTCAATTTGATAGCCATAACTTTTGGCTTTTTCTTGCAGCGTATTTTTAGTTTCTCGCTCAATAATAGTACCCATTTTGAAAGTACTAAAAGCTCCAATAACAACCGCTGCTCCTAAGGTACAGACCAAAATAGCAGTTATAATTTTCCCCTTAATATTCATTTGCATCACCCCAAATTGACTTTCTATTAAATTTCTTCTTTATCATAATTATAAAAAATAAAAGTTGGGCTAATCAGCCCAACTGATAAACCGGACTTTTATCTAAAATTTTAAACTATTTTATTTCTCAAATAGGCACTTGAATAATCAATAATACTAACCCCAATAATTACTACTAACAGCGCCATACCTACTACTGACCATTTTCTATAATTAAGGGCTTGATTTAGAATAACACCAATTCCTCCCGCCCCTACCAATCCTAACACGGTAGAAGCCCGCATATTAATCTCAAACCGATAAATCGAAGTGGCTAAAAACTGAGGTAAAACTTGAGGTATTACCGCATACCAGAGTACTTCTAATTTATTAGCACCACTAGCTTGCAATGCCTGAATAGAACCCTCGTCAATATCTTCAATTACATCAGTATATAATTTGCCAAGCATACCGGTAGAATGAATTCCTACCGCCATCAATCCTGCTAACTGACCAGGACCAAAAGAGGCTACAAAAAAGACAGCTAAGATCAACTCAGGAAAAGTCCTAACTGCATTCAACATCTGTCGTCCAAACCAAGAAACAAATCTATAAGCAAATAAATTGTTAGCAGCTAGAAAAGCAACAGGAACAGCTAAAATACTGCCAATTAAAGTTCCCAAGAACGAGATATGGATTGACTGCACCATCCGCATTAGCGTCCGCTCTAAATAAGACCAATCAGGCGGCAGCATCAAAAAAATGATTTTTTTTATCGCCGAAAAACCAGTGATTAGTTTACTATAATTAATATTAATTCCTCTCGCTGCCCAAATGACTGCTGCCAGGACAACCCCTAAAATTAGCCAGGAGGCATTTTTATTTAACCAAGAACGTTCTGGTTTTTTCTGTAATTGCATATCAAATCAACCTTTCTCTTAATTTTATACTAACCAAGTCAATTAATAATACTAAACCAAAAGTAGCTATTATAATAGTAGCCGCTCGTTTGTACATAAATAAATTTAAAGAGGTCATTAAAGTCTGTCCTATTCCGCCTGCTCCAACCATTCCTAAAACAGCCGAAGTTCTAATATTAATTTCAAATACATAAAGGCTATAACTTACATAACTAGGAGCAATTTGAGGTACTACTGCATACTTAATTATTTCTAATTTATTAGCTCCTGCCGCCTCCAAAGCTTCGATCGAACCCGTATCAATTGCTTCTAAATTTTCACTAGTTAATTTAGCTACAATAGCCAAGGAAAAGAAAATTAAAGCTATTACACCGGAAAAAGGACCTAAACCTACAGCTGATACAAGCAAAGCTGCATATAATAATTGCGGTATCGTTCGAATTAAATTCATAATTCCTTTGCTAAAAATATATAAATATTGATTATGATTAATAGTATTTGCTGCCAGCAGACTAACTGGAATTGCCAGCACTGATCCTACAAAAGAACCTACTATTGCTATTTGGATTGTTTCTATAAATGCTTCAATTAAACTAGGAAAAGTAGCCCACCTAGGGGGATACATTTTCCTCATTAAACCTATAAAATCAGGCATTCCCTGGGCTATTACTCCTAAATTAAATCCAGTTCCCAGAACACTCCAAACAAAAAATAATCCTATAGTCAACAGTCCAAGCGTCCATTTCCATTTTAAGGAGGGATCTGGTTTCGGAATCCGGGAATTGTCGAGAGCTAAATCTTGATTAGAAGACATCTGTATCACGACCGAGATCTTTAGCAGTAATCGATCGGCCATAAATCATTTCAAATGTATCTTTATCGCACGAATCAGCTGATCCGTCAAATACAAGTTCTCCAGCATTTAAACCGATAATACGGTCAGCATATTCCATTGCTAAATCAATAAAATGTAAATTAACAATCACCGTAATTCCCAATTCTCGATTAATGCGCTGTAAATCTTTCATTACCATATGAGAAGTAGGGGGATCTAGAGAAGCTACCGGTTCATCGGCTAATAAAACTTCTGGTTCTTGAGCCAGCGCTCGGGCAATTCCTACCCGCTGTTGCTGCCCGCCGGAAAGTTCATCAGCCCGGGCATAGGCTTTTTCCAAAATATTGACTCGATCTAAACTAGAAAAGACAACTTCTTTATCTTCCTCTGGATACATGCCTAGTAAATTCCTCCAGGTCGGCAGATGAGAAGCCCGACCAGCTATTACATTTTTAAATACCAATGAACGCTTGATTAAATTAAAATTCTGAAAAATCATACCAATATTACTACGGATTTCACGCAGCTTATCTTTACTAATGTCAGTTATTTCATCATCAAAAAACCAAACTTCTCCCTCCGTTACATCTACCAACTGATTTATAGACCGCAATAAAGTTGATTTCCCGGCTCCACTAAGACCGACTATTACTGTAAATTCTCCTTCTTCAAAAGTTAAATTAATATTCTTCAGCGCTTCTATACCGCCGGGATAAGTTATCGACATATTATTTAATTCAATCATAAATTCCCCTCCTGCAAATTCTATTTTAAAGTGGAGGGCTTATACATCCCCCCACTATCTTGTAAACTTATATATTAAATTCTGATAAGTAAAAACAAAGTAACTTACAAATTATTAAGTTTATAACCCTTCAATCTGATCCTTCATAACCTCGTAAGTTTCACGCACTACATCATACTGTTCACTAGTTGCATCTTCAAAACCACTGCCATTAAAAATAGTATCTAAAATTTTCTCTTCTTTTTCAGTATCACCAATATTTAAAAATACATCTTCAATTTTTTCCGTAAACTCATCATTTAAACCTGCTCTAGCTACAACCCCATCATTAGGAATATAATTTGTATAACCAATCACTTCTAATTTTTCCTTTACATCAGGATGCTCATCTTCAATGCTACCTCGGGCATCTTCAAAGGAAACTGCAGCATCAGTATCTCCATTATAAACAGATAAAATAGCAGCATCATGCCCACCGGCAAAAGTATAGTTTAAGTCTTGTTGAGGATTAATACCTACTTTATTTTTTAAATGTACATAAGGGAATAAATAACCACTAGTAGAAGCAGGATCAACAAAGGCTAATGTTTTATTCTTCAATTTATCCAGACTATCAATTCCGCTATTGCGACGAACCACAAACTGTCCCCGATAACGGCTAGCTCCATAACGAACAGTATTGACTAAAAATTCAACATCATGTCGTTTATCAGCCAGTACCATAGCAAATGGGCCAAACATTCCTATATCAATTTTACCCGTACCAATAGCCTCAATTAAACCAGTATAACTAGTTGAAATATAAGGATAAACATCTACTCCTAATTTTTCAGACAATATGTTAGCTAACGGTTCTAAATTATTGACTAATTTACTTGCTTTGCGAGAGGGCACCATCCCTAATACTAGTCGATCTGGTTTTTCTTCTTGTGCTGCTGCAAAGGTAGGCATTGTAAACACTGCTAAAACAGACACTATTACTAACCCCATAATGAACTTTTTCATAAATTATCACCCTTTCTAGTTTTTTATTCCCACCATTTGAGAATTTAATTCCATTTTGCATTTTATCTACTTATTATTATAAATCTTCCTTTTTACAAAATTATTAACTGCATGTTAAATCCAAGTAAAAATTTTACTACTTACTTTTTACTGATATAATGTACCACTCAAGTAGCACACTATATCAAAAAACAAGTCCCGGGCCAACTTCAAGTAAGAAGTTGGCCCGGGACTTTAGGTTGCTTCTATATTAATTTATTTAGATGCTAATCTTATTTTATACAGCTTCTACTCTTTCTACTTCCGGAACCTTTGACTTTAACTGCTTTTCGATTCCATTCTTCAGCGTCATCTGTGACATCGGGCAGCCAGCACAAGCACCCTGTAATTCTACCTTAACTACTCCCTCATCAGTAATTTCTACTAACTCAACATCGCCGCCGTCAGCCTGCAGCGAAGGTTTAATCTGCTCAATAACTGCTTCTACTTCTTCTTTCATGATTAACAACTCCTTTTTTTGTAATTAGTTTTCCCTCAGCACTTATTCATTATAAAACTTTTCCTTCCCCTTTTTCAAGCATCTTAACATATTTGTCCTGAATTCCCTGCTTCTGCGCAGACTCCTCTACTTTTTAAACTGCTTCTGTTACCTACTCCAGCGAAGAATTACTTAATTCTTCTTGTGTAAAATTATACACCATATTATTCTCATTGTAAATATCTCCCGCCAATGAATTAGCAAAAACTACTGCATTGGCAATTATATCTGATTTAGCCTCTGGATTACCCTGCTTGATCTTTAAGCTAGCTTTAAATTATTTATTCTTCCTCTTCTTGCTTAGCCAGCTCTTGTCTCATAAATTGCAGTATCGGGGCCAACTTAACTAGAGTAGGAGCACCCTTGAGCCAGACAATCTGGCGCAGCACTTCAATTATTTCCTCTCTTGTCGCTCCATTCTTAACTGCCTTTTTTAATTCCAGTTTAGCTCTAGTTTCATGGTCATCAAACACAGCCGTAGCCAGTGCAATTAAGTACTTATACTTTAAAGGAATTACCTCATCACGCCAGATAAGTCCATGATAATCAGCCATTATTTCCTGTAGATCAGCTCCTAATTCTTCCCCGGTAGAAAGTCCCGGCGGAATAAACCCCATTTCTTGTTTGAATTCTTCTTTCATTTTTTCTGTATCAAACTTTTCTTGCTTACTCATTATCTATCCCTCCTGATAAATTTACTTTTTTAATTAACTCCTATCTCATCTACTACATTCTTATTATAACCTATCTCTAATCAATCTTACATGATATAGCTCACAGTTCGCTAATTATTTTTATTTTTTCTGTGAATTTTATTAATTATGTAACCTCCTTAACTAAATTACAGGAATTTAATTTCAACCATTAATTTAGAAAATGAATCACAATAATTCTTCTTTTACTTTATAGTCGTAGGCACATATGGTATAATAACCTAAAAAGGGAAGTGATAAAGTTGTCTTTCTTACATATCTTATTAATTTTATTAGCCGGAACTGCTGGCGGATTCATCAATACCTTAGCCGGCGGGGGGTCACTAATTACTCTTCCTGCCCTTATTTTCCTGGGGCTACCCTCCGCTGTAGCCAATGGAACAAATCGGATAGCAATTATGGTACAGAACCTAGTAGCTATTGGCAACTTCAAACAAAAAGGATATTCTAACTTTAAGTTAAGTATTATGTTAGGGCTGCCGGCTATCATTGGGGCGATAATCGGCTCTCAGTTAGCAGTTTCTCTACCGGAAGCTATCTTTAATCAAATATTAGCTGTCGTCATGGTCATCATGCTCGGGCTAATTCTCTGGAACCCAACCAGAAAATCAAAGCAAGCAACAGAAAATATTTCTCCTCAAAGAAAAACAATTGCCATCGGTACCTTCTTTTTGATTGGAATTTACGGTGGATTTATTCAAGCCGGAGTAGGGATTATAATTATTACCGCTTTATCGTTAATTACCGGCAGTTCCTTAGTTAAAATTAACAGCATTAAAGTTTCTATAGTAGCTATTTATATGCTGTTTTCTTTAACCGTCTTTATTCTAAATGGTAAAATTAATTGGGGGCTGGGCTTTATTCTGGCCGTAGGTAACAGCTTAGGTGCTTGGTTAGGAAGCACTCTCGCCGTAGCCAAAGGAGAAAAGATAGTCAAAGTAGTACTGACCATTGCTGTTTTAATTATGGCTGGTAACCTGTTGGGAGTATATTAAAAAGTCGCCCATCAGCGATTTAGTTTAAGGCTAAGTTTGAGTTGGAGCACACCATTAAATTTAAAATAAAATGCCTTCCGGATTAATCCCGGAAGGTTGTTAGTAGTTACTATTTTCATCTATTTTTTCTGTTTATCAACCAAACTTCGATACAGTTCATTTTCCTGCTTAAGCTGTTCATGACTACCTAAACCTACTAATTTTCCGCCCTCTAAAACTCCAATCCTATCGGCCTGCTCCAAAGTTGCAAACCGATGGGCAATCATAATTACTGTTCGGTCAGCCAATAACTCTTCCATGGCTTGCTGAATCAAAACCTCCGTATAAGCATCAACACTCGAGGTAGCTTCATCGAGAATCAATATCTGCGGGTCAACTAACATAGCACGCGCAAAAGAAACTAACTGCTTCTGCCCGCCGGACAGCTTAATTCCTGCTTCTCCCACTCTAGTATCATAGCCCTGCGGCAGACCTGTAATAAACTCATCAGCCTGGACTTGTTTTGCTGCTTTAACTACTTCTTCATCAGTCGCTTCTGGCCTACCGTAGCGGATATTCTCCTTAATAGAAGTATCAAATAGAAAAATATCCTGCGGCACAATAGAAATAATATTTCTAAGTGAAGAGAAAGAAAACTGCCTTAAATCAATTCCATCCAGTAAAATTCGACCTTCATCTACATCATATAACCGCGTCAATAAATTGACAATAGTCGTCTTCCCTGCTCCCGTAGGTCCTACTAGAGCCAATACTTCTCCCGACTTAATCTGTAAATTTAAGTTATCAATCACAGTTTCTCGTTCATAACCAAAGCTAACTTGCTCAAGTTCTATTTTACCTTCTAAATCCGAATCTATTAATACAGGGTCTTCTGGCTCTTTAATCTCCGCTTCAATAGTCATATATTCATAAATGCGATCCAAAGCAGCTCCAGCCGATTGATAAGTATTATACACTTGACTCAAATCAGCCAGCGGGGAAAAAAACCTCCGCACATAACCCATAAACGCCATCATCACTCCCAGAGAAACAGTTCCTTCTACTACTTGCCAGCCCCCGTAGCCTAAAACTAGAGCTTCTCCTACTACTTTACTTAAATTCATTACCGGAAACAAAAGAGAAAAATAGGAGGCCGCTTTTAAGTTTGCCTTTAAATTTTTCCAACTTAACTTGCTAAATTTTCCTGTGTTCACTGCTTCTCTATTTAACGCCTGCACTAATCTAATGCCGGATAAATTCTCTTCCACATCTGCATTTAAGGCTGCTAACTTTTCTCTAACTCCCCTATAGGCCTGCCGCATTCTTTTACCTAAAAAATAAACCCCAAACAAAATAAAAGGAATGGTAATAAAACTTACTAACGCTAACTGGAGATTTAAAACTAGCATAATCACTACAATCCCTAAAATCGTAAATAAATCATTCAACAAATGTACAAAGCCAGTAGACACTAAGTCAGCTAAAGCATTGATATCATGAGTCACTCGCGACATAATATCCCCGGTATTTCGCTGATGGAAAAACTCTAGTGGCTGACTCTGTAAATGCTGATAGAGATCCTCTCTAATATCTCCTACAATTTTTTGCCCTACCCAATTAGAAAGATAAGTCTGCCAATAAGAAGCAATCCACAAAACCCCATAAGAAAAGACCATCAGTAAAAATATCCAGTTTAACCCGGTCATATCTCCGGCCATAATATATTTATCAATAGCTACCTTACTCAAAAAAGGACCCGCTAAAGTAGCTAAAGTAACCAATAGCATAGAAAAAGTAGCAGCTAATAAAGTCTTCATCCGTTTTCGCAGATACCTAAACAAAAACTTAATCACTTGTTTATCCAATTGCTTTAACGAAAAATCTTCTTCCTCTCCCGAAGAAATCCTGCGTCCAAAACCGCCTCTCATTAGCTTTCACCTTCTTTCTCAGCTGCATTTTCAACCGGCTTACTGCTTAAGACTTGATCGTGCACTTGACTGTAAAAACCATCCTCCTGGTTCAATAACTGTTGATGAGTACCCCGCTCTACCAATTGACCGTCCTTAATTACTAAAATTTGATCTGCATTCTGAACAGTCCATAATCTATGAGCAATTACAAATGTAGTCCGGTCTTTAATTACCTCCTGCATTGCCTGCTGCATTTTATCTTCAGTCTCCGCATCTACACTGGAAGTAGGCTCATCAAGAATTAACAATCCCGGATCAGTCAATAAAACCCTAGCAATAGCTAAACGCTGCTTTTGTCCGCCCGATAAAGTAACTCCCCGTTCGCCGACGGGAGTTTCATATCCTAACGGCAGCGATTTAATAAAATCATGTATCTGAGCAATTTTCGCCGCCTCAATGATCTGCTCCATTTCTGCCTCCGGCTGACCGTAAGAAATATTTTCCCGGATGGAGGCTCCAAATAAGAAAGTATGCTGTAACACAATACCCACTTGCTGGCGCAAACTATCAATCGTAACGTCTTTAATCTGATGGCCGTCAATCAAAAGTTGGCCCCGGTCAGGATCATAAAATCGCGGCAGCAGATGAAGTAAGGTGCTTTTTCCTGCTCCGGTAGGGCCAACTACCGCTACTGTTTCCCCCGGCTCAACTGTTAAATTTATATCCTTCAATACTTGGTTTCCCTTTTCATAAGCAAAGCTTACATTGTTAAACTCCACTTTTCCCTCAACTGGTGGTAATTCATAAGCATCAGCAGCTTCTTTTACTTCTGGCTTTTTATCCAGTACTGCAAATATCCTTTCCGCCGCAGCTACTGCTTGACTGCTGAAGTTAATCATCATTCCTGTCTGTCTTATCGGCCGCAGTAATAAAGCAATATAGCTAATAAATCCAGCTAAAATACCTAGGGAAACAACCTCTCTAATCACCAACTGTCCGCCGTACCAAATTACTAAAGCAGTTCCTAAACCCATTAAAAA
>CAYFUT010000069.1:6797-13510 GCA_964346395.1 uncultured Halobacteroidaceae bacterium | reverse complement strand
GGGGACTAGATTTAAATTAAATAATATAGTTCTCGAAGTTACGCAGCACGGGAAGGAATGCCACGACCACTGTGCTATTTATGAACAGGTAGGAGACTGTATTATGCCGCGGCGAGGGATCTTTGCCCGAGTGATTGAGGGCGGTAAATTGGAGCCGAATACTGAAATTGAGGTGGTAATTGATGATTAAAACAGGGGTATTAACCTTAAGTGACCGCGGAGCTGCCGGAGAACGAGAGGATAAAAGTGGAGCTGTAATTGAAGATTTAATAGCTGACATAGACGGAGAGGTAGTTGAATATGATGTAATTCCCGATGATCGGCAGCTGATTATTGAGAAATTAAAGAAGATGGCCGATCAACTAGAGCTAGATTTAGTGCTGACTACCGGCGGTACTGGTTTAGCCCCCCGTGATGTTACTCCGGAAGCAACTAAAGAGGTAATTGAACGCAGGGTGCCGGGAATTCCAGAAACAATGCGGCTGGAAAGTTTAGCACAGACCAGAAAAGCAATGCTGTCTCGGGCGGAGGCCGGCGTCAGAGGAGAAACATTAATTGTTAATCTGCCGGGCAGTCCGCAGGCAGTGGCAGAATGTTTAGAGATAATACTTTCGGTACTGCCCCATGCAGTGGAACTGATTCATGACCAAGTAACAGACTGCGCCCGAAGTGAATGAGGGGAAAAAGATGATACCAATTATTTCTATTATCGGCTGGTCTGATTCGGGGAAGACTACTTTCATAACCAAATTAATCCCAGAACTAAAAAGCAGAGGTTATAAGGTGGCTACTATTAAGCATAATGCCCATAAATTTAAGATTGATAAACCGGGCAAAGACAGTTGGCAGCACCGACAGGCAGGAGCAGAAACAGTTGTTTTGTCTTCGTCGGAAAAGGTGGCAGTGATAAAAGAGATAACTACTGAAGTCAAAGTGCAGGAATTAGTTACCAAGTATATTGAACCTGATTATGATTTAGTGATTGTAGAAGGAAATAAAGAAGGGCCGCAGCCGAAAATAGAAATTTTCCGCCCGGGAAAATATGAAGAACCAGTTTTGGCCCGGGAAGAATCAGTACTGCGGATTATTAATCGAGCTACTGAGGATGAGCAGGTTTATTCTCCAGAACAAATAAACAAAGCAGCATCTGTAATAGAAGAATTGACTTAAAATTTTTGTTTTTAAAACTAATTAAGTAAATAATGAGGGGATAAAAATGAATTCCACAACTTCTGAGCAGAGTAGTCTTATTGACCTAGTAAAGAATTATAATCTAGATTTGTTAGTATCTGATCTTTTGGCAGCACTTTCTGTAGCAGCAATAGCTCTACCGCAGAATATGGCTTATGCCTTGATTATAGGGATTAATCCGATTTATGGGATTTATACCTCGATAGTTTCTATGGTTATTTCCACTATTATTGGCAACTCAAGATATATAGTGGTCGGCCCGACTAATATGCTGGCAATGGCTATTGCCAGTAACTTGAGTTTTATTGCGGCTGAGAATTATCTGGCTACCATATTTTTATTAACTTTTATGGTGGGTGTGTTTCAATTTTTATTCGGTTTGTTTAAGTTAGGAGATTTAGTTACTTATGTATCCCATCCGGTAATAGTAGGTTTAAGCACCGGCGCTGCTTTTTTAATCGGCAGCGGGCAGCTGCAGAATTTGCTGGGGCTGTCGGTAGACGGCGGAATTAATTTTTTTACGGAACTATATGCGGTGGTAACTAATTTAGGAGCTACTAATTATCTTACTTTGGGAATGGGGTTATTTACGATTCTGGTTATTGTTGGGCTGCAGAAGTACCAGCCTGAGCTGCCTAGTTATTTAATAGCATTAGGCCTTTCTACCTTTATTGTTTATCTTTTTGGTTTGGAATCTAACTTGGAGACGGTAGGTAGTTTGCCCCGGTCAATATTAAAATTCCGCTTATTTCCCTTTGATTTAGAATTGATTAGACAGCTGCTGGGAAAGTCAATTTCTATTGCTTTATTAGGGCTAATTCAAACAGTAGCGATAGCAAAATCACTGGCTGACCGGGCTGACCGCGAGCTGCAAATTAATCAAGAATTTATCAGTCAGGGAATTACTAATATGATTTCTTCTTTTTTCAGTTGTTTTGCTTCTGCCCCTTCGTTTACTAATTCTTTTGCTAACTACCAGTCGGGGGCCAAAACTAAACTGTCTCAGTTTTTTGTGGCTTTAACCATTATCTTATTTATATTATTATTAAGTCCGATAGTTAAGTATATGCCGATTGTTGGGTTAGCTAGTTTAGTAATAGTAGTGGCTTACGGAATAATTGAACCCGACGAAATAAAAAAGATAGTAACTACTACTCAGGTTGATGCAGTAATATTTACCATTACTTTTATAACTGCCATTGTGATGCCCAGTCTGGATTATGCTATTTACTTTGGGGTTTTGGCTTCGATGGTAGTACTACTCAAAGAAAGTAGGAAAGCTAGTGTAGAGCCGATTCGATATGAAGAAGAAGAAGAAGAGGAAGCAGAAGAAACTCTTAAATGGGATGAAATTGATAAATTAGATCAGGACGAAACTGAGCACAACTGTCTAGTAATCAATCTTAGCGGGAATCTACACTTTAGTACTGCTGAAGATTTGAAAGAGAAACTAGATAAAGTCTATCCTGCTGGAGAAAATTTTGTAATCAGACTGCGGGATATTGAACAGATTGATGTGACAGTAGTTAAGGAACTGGAAAAGTTTATTATTAAGGTGAAGGGCGGAGATGGAGAAATTACTCTTGCCGGCGTCAATGAGGATAATTATGAAGTGCTAGAACGGTACGGGATTATTTCCGAATTAGGCGATGAAAAAGTATTCAAAGGGGAAGAAGAACTGCTTGATTCTACTAAGGAAGCAGTTAAGGCTACTAATAATAAGCAGAAAGAAAAAGAAGACTAATTTAAATTTCCTGTTTAAAATTCAGCTAATTGCATATCCTAATGGTTGACTACCATTAGGGAGGGAAATAATAATGGAACTGAGAGAAATAATGACTGATGAAGTAGCCGTAGTAGAACCTGATTCTCGAATTAATGATGCTGCTCAGGTGATGAAACAGCTCGATGTAGGTTCAGTGCCGGTTTGTGAAGGACGAGAGCCGGTAGGGATTGTGACTGATAGAGATATTGTCATCAGAAGTGTGGCCGAGGAAAATGATAGTAATACTGCTGTAGCTGAGGTGATGTCGACCGATTTAGTCTGCGGTACGCCGGAGATGGAAACTGAAAAAGCTGCTGAAATTATGTCCTCGCATCAGATAAGAAGACTACCAGTGGTGGAAAGAGAAGAACTGGTAGGGGTAGTATCTCTGGGGGATATTGCAGTTAATGACCGAACAGAAATGGAAGCAAGTGAAGCGTTAACTTATATCTCTTATCCGGATGATAATGTAGAAGCTGAAAATGATATAGAAGCTAAAAAAGAATAAAACCTTACCCTACCCCCCTGGTTTTTTCCAGGGGGTTATTATTGTTTACTCTAAACTCCTTGAAGAAGGTGATTTTAATTGTTGTATGAAGAAAATGACTATTTTAAGTTAGCATTAATTGTTTCTAATTATAAGCAAAGGGGAAAGTATAGTAATCCCAAGTTAAAATTACATTTATTAAATTCAGTTTTTAAATATTCGCTAGAAAAACAGGTTAATCTTTTCAATTGTAAAGAGAGTGTCCTGATAGATTTAATTGAAAGTTCGTTTGCTCAAAATAGATATTATAAAAATAGAGTTAATAATGTTAAGAGAGTACTGCTGGATCAGAATTTTTTAGATACGATAGCAAAACAGGTTCCTAAAGAGAAAAAGTTATGTATAGAGCATGATCTTAAGTATTTAGTGTATGAAGAAGATGATTTTCCTGTTCGCCTGCGGCAGCTTAGATTATCACCACTGATGATATTTTATCAAGGAAGCTTACCTACTAACGAACAGTTAAAGAAATCTATAGCGGTGATAGGTTCTAGAGATATTGACCAGTTCGGGGAACAAGTTGCTGAAAAGGCGGGTAGGGAAGTAAGCAAGAATAATTTTTGGAATATAAGTGGTTTAGCTTCCGGTTCTGATACTTATGGTCACAAAGGTTCGCTTGCAGCCCAGGGGTTAACTGGTGCAATTTTGGGTCACGGCTTAGCTAAAGACATATACCCTCCCGAAAATAAAGGTTTGGCTAGACAAATTTTAAAGCAAGATGGTTTTTTATTATCTGAGGTAGTACCTTCTACTAAACCACAGGGACATTTTTTCAAATGGCGGGATAGATTACAGAGTGGGTTGACTAGGGGAGTTTTTGTAGTGGAAACTGGTGAAAAAGGAGGAACATTACATACAGTAAATTATTCTTTACGCCAGGAGCGAGAAGTATTTGTTTGGAGTCCGCAAAATTTGGAAAACATATCTGAGGATAAAATTGAAGGAAACTTGATGCTGACAGGTAGAAAAGAACCTACTTCTAATTTTAAAATTAAGGCTAAATATAAGTTGAAGAAAATTACGCCTGTTACTTCTGTAGAGGAGTTAATTAAACGGTTAACTGAACCTAAAGTAGAACAGCCGACTTTATTATGATTTAATTAAGGAAATTAACAATTTGCTGACAGTCATTTTTGCAGGAATTTTGACACTTAAAAAGAATTAATAATATTATAAGAAATAATATTACTATTGATGACTAATAATAGGAGGGATGTAAATGTTTAATCCCAGTAACTGGCTGAAGAAAATTAAGGAATTATTCCCCGGGAATAAATCAAAAGCAGAGACAGGCCAAGAGCAGGAGCAGACTGAGGCGGGAAAGTTAACAGCAGTGAAGCAGTTTTTTGCGCAGGTAACTATCTTACGCCGAGTCCAGTTTGCGTTTTTATTTATGTTGTTGATATTAATAATTTTGAGTACAGTTATTTTAATTAATACTAATAGAATTGCTCAGGAAGTAGATACTTTACAGCAGCAAGTTGTTCCTGCAGTAAGAAAAAATGCTAGCATTTCTCAATATCTTAATGAGCGGCTAATTAGAATTTTTCGCTGGCAGGCAGGACAGGCCCCTTATCCGACAGAACAGCAGAATTTAGTGGCTAAAGAGGCGGAAAGTTTAGAAAATTATCTTGATAATGAAGAGGCTCTAACTTATTTGCAGCAGCTAAAGGAGCTAAATAACCAGGTAAATACTAAAGTTCAAAAGTTAAGAGATGCCGAAAAGGGATCGTATGAGCGGCGCAGTTTGGCTGAAGAAATAAATGACTTAGGTTCGGATATTAAAATTAATAATGCCCGCTTAAGTAAGTTCGGCTGGGAGCAGTTAGATGGAAAAGTGGCCGGCATTAACCAGCGGATAGCAGAGATTAAAAACAAGGTGTTAATCATCGGCGCTGTTAGTTTATTAATCTGTTTAATTTTAGCAGTACTTGTGACTAAAGGTGTTAATAATATTAGTAGCGGCGTTAAGGAGCGGAGCTATCAGGCCAGTCAAAAATCGGAAAAAATTAGTGAAATGGCAAAAGAGATCAGGGAAGTAGCTGATGATGTAGAAGATGAATTAACTAATGCTTTCAGCGCTATTCAGCAGTTGATGAATGGAAATAAAGAAGTTTCTAAAGCAGTAGAAGAAGTAGCAGTGGCAATTCAGGAGATCTCGGGCGGTGCGCAAGATTTAGCAGAACAGGCAGAAAAAATCTCAGAAATTGGCGAAGATACTTTTCAGGAGATGGAAAAGACTACGGAGAAGATTGACCGCGGGAATGAATTTGTAGATAGTGCAGTGGATAGAATGCGGGAGTTGCAGGAAAGTATCGGAAAGATCGGGAAAATTTCTGATAAAATTATGCAGATCACTGAGCAGACCAATTTATTAGCCCTGAATGCTGCTATTGAAGCAGCTCGGGCTGGTGAACACGGACAGGGTTTTACAGTGGTAGCGGAAGAGATTAAGGATTTAGCTGATGAAAGTAAGGAAGCTACCCAGGAAGTGCAGTCTATTGTCCAGGAGGTACAGACAGCAGCTGAAGAAGCAGTAGAGGTGATGGTGTCGGAAGAAGGAGCGGAAAAAGAAAATATTGTCGGCATCTTTACTGAGATAGAAAAATTAGCTAAGGATGTAACTGATAGAATGAAAGATGTAACAAAGGCAGCCGAAAATCAGGTAGCAGCTACCGAAGAAGTAAGTTCGCTAGCTCAAGAGATATCGGCTTCTAGTCAGGAAGTTTCGGCTCAGACGGATGAAACTGTAGACTCTACTGAGCAGATTAAAAATATTATGGAGCGGGTTACTATAGCTAACAGCGACCTTTATTTTAAGGTGGATGAGCAGGTAGATAGCTGTTATGAGCAAGAGGAATTGATGGAAGAAGTTATAGAAGCTAACAATCGGTTGAATAAAAAATAAAGTTGCTTCCGTTAGTTTTCAGTCAGGCGTTAGCCTGGCTTTTTTTCATGAATAATAAGCTAAAGATTAAGGGAATAATAAGTTTGCAGCCAACTAGGCAAGGAGGGATAAAATGAAAGTAAAGGTTAAGGAAGATGACTGTATTAGTTGCGGATTATGCGTCAATCAAGTGCCAGCTGTATTTGACTGGAATGATAGTGAAAAGGCCGAAGCTATTAAGGATGATGTCCCGAATAATATAGAGTCAGAGACGAGAGAAGCTCTACAAAATTGTCCTACTGATGCAATTGTAGAAGCCTAAT
>CAYFUT010000069.1:0-6697 GCA_964346395.1 uncultured Halobacteroidaceae bacterium | reverse complement strand
CTAATTGTTAAAATGCTTTAAATATGATATTATAAACTTGTGGTTTGAGAATGAAATCTTACTTAGGAGTGAAAGAGATGAGTTTGACTGCCGAGATTAAAGAGTATGCCCTCCAAATTGGAGTAGACGTAGTAGGGGTTGCGAGGGTCGAACCTTTTCCCCAGTTAAAAAAATTTTTAACCCAAATGGAGGAGAAAAATTACTTATCTAAGTTTGTACCGCGCGATTTTGATTTGATTACCGACCCTACTCGAGTAGTTCCTGCAGCTAACTCAGCAATTGTGTGTGCTATTTCTTACCAGGTAGCAGATGAATATATTACTCCGCGTCAGGAGCAGGCGGCAGTCGAACTGCGGGGAGAGTTGTCTAGGTTTGCTTGGGGGCGGGACTATCATCAGGTGCTGGGAGCTAAGTTAGATCAGATAATTGATTTTTTAGATCAGCAGGCGGGACAAGTAGTAGCGGAAAAATTTGTTGATACTGGACCGCTGGTGGATCGAGAGTTGGCCCGGCGAGCTGGCATCGGCTGGCAGGGAAAAAATGGCAGCATTATCAATCCTGAGTACGGCTCCTGGATTTTTTTAGGCGAGATTATAACTAATTTGGACTTGCAGCCAGATGAAGCGTTGACTAATCAGTGTGGAACCTGTACTAAATGTCTGGATGCCTGCCCGATGGGAGCGTTAGTCGAGCCGTATCAGTTAGACAGCGGCCGGTGTTTAGGTTATTTGACGTTGAGTAAAGGTTATTTAGAGGAGCAGACGAGAGAAAAAATGGGCCGTAGACTATGGGGCTGTGATACCTGCCAGGAAGTTTGCCCCTATAATCAGTCAGCTAGGGTAGGAAATCACCCTGAATTCAGACCGCAAAAGTTAGCGGCTTATCCGTATTTGCCGCCGCTAGTTAATTTAACCGAAGAGGAGTACCAAGAGCAGTTTTCTATAACACCTATGAATTGGCGCGGTAAGCGGCCGATCCAGCGGAATGCAGCTGTAATTTTAGGTAATCTAGCTGATGAGCGGGGGGTGCCTTATTTAACTGAAGCTCTGCAGGATTCGAAACCGATTGTAAGGGCTCATGCTGCCTGGGCACTAGGGAAAATTGGTAATGGCGAAAGTCAGAAACAGCTAAATCAGCAGTTAGAGCAAGAAACTGATGAGCAGGTACGGAGAGAAATACAGCAGGCCCAAAAGCAGCTGTGAGGGAAGCTAACAGTCAGGTTAAGGGATAAGAAAAGTTTAAATAATCAATTTCAGAAAAAGAAGTTGCAGAAGAAGATAAAGTAGATAATTTATTGGAGCAAAAAGACTTACAGATAGCGCAGGAATTGATTGCGGTGGAAGAAGAATTAGATGAGTTACAGGCTGAATATAAGCAGGAATATAGAGCGCGACTAAATCAGGGAATTTGTGAACCGGCGACGGGAATATTTTATTTAGAGTTGCTGGAAAGCTTAGAACATATTAGCGACCAGACAGCTACAGTAGCAATTAGTTTTCAATCCAATTCTTAAACGGGGGGGCCTAGTAATGACCGCTGATGTTTACTTTTATAACCGTAAAACCGATAATCGCCAGGATAGCTTAGTTAATAAGTTGTCTCGGTTATTTAAGCAGGCAGGGTTTGCTGCCCAAATAGAAGCTGAAGATTTAGTAGGAATTAAGATGCACTTTGGAGAAAGGGGCAATAATGGGTTTATTCGACCGATGTTTGCCCGTAGGATTGTGGAAGAGATTAAGGCTAAACAGGGCAAGCCTTTTTTGACTGATGCTAATACCCTGTATTCAGGGGAAAGAGATAACTCTATTGATCATTTGAATACTGCTATTGCACATGGATTTGGCTATTCTACAGTCCAGGCGCCCTTAGTAATTGCGGACGGACTGCAGGGCAAGAATTTTGATGAAATAGAAGTTGATAATTGTAAGCATTTTGATACCGTAAAGATTGGTTCGGAAGCTGTTCGAGCTGATGGTTTAATTAGTCTAGCCCATTTTAAAGGCCATGAATTAAGCGGATTTGGCGGGGCAATAAAAAATGTAGGTATGGGATTAGGCAGCCGCAGCGGTAAACAGATGATGCATGCAGCTGTAGAACCGGAAGTAACGGCTGAGGAATGTATTGCCTGTGGAAAGTGTGCCCAGTGGTGTGCTCATGATGCAATTACAGTCAATGAAATAGCTGTCATTGATCCTGACCAATGTGTAGGCTGTGGGGAATGTATAGTAACTTGTCCTACCGAAGCAATTTCGCCGCAATTTGAGGATGCGCCGGTGGCGATGCAGGAACGAATGGCTGAATTTACTCTGGGAGCTATAAAAAATAAGCGGGATAAAGTAGGTTATATTAACTTTGTAATGAATGTATCCCCCGACTGCGACTGTGCTCCTTGGAGCGATCGGCCAATTGTTAGCGACGTAGGGATTTTAGCTTCGCAAGATCCGGTGGCTTTAGATCAGGCCTGTTATGATCTGGTAAATCAAAAGCAGGGGAATAAAAATAGTGCGCTGCAGAAAAACTTTGCTTCCGGAGAAGATAAATTTGCTGGAGTACATCCTGATATTGACCCGCAAGCTCAGTTAAAGCATGGGGCAGAAATTGGTTTGGGCACTAGAGAGTATAACTTGGTTGAACTTGATTAAAGATGAGACTTCTAAAGATAAAAAAGGGGGGCAAAGAATGGAAACCGTCCCGTATGATGCTTATGTTCAGGAAGCCCTCAGGGTACTCCCTAAGGGGGCTTTTCTGACAGTTGAGGCTGATGGGGAATTAAATACGATGACAATCGGTTGGGGGAATATAGGGTATATCTGGGGCAAACCTATTTTAATGGTCATGGTTAGACATTCGCGCTATACGTATCAATTACTGGAAAAGACAGATAGCTTCACAGTCAGTTTTCCGCTGAATGGTCAACTACAGGAGGAATTAAATTTTTGTGGAACTAAATCAGGGCGTGACCATGATAAATTTGCTGCTTGTGACTTAGAAACTATCTCTGGGCAGCAGGTAGAAACGCCGCTGATTGCCGGCTGTAATCTTCATTATGAGTGCCGGGTTAAGTTCAAACAGGTAATGGATAAAGAAAATTTAGATTCCGAAATTGATGAGCAGTTATATCCAGAAGACGATTATCATACACTTTATTATGGAGAAATTGTTGCCTGTCACCGAACTGAATAGTTATTTCTTCTTAAACTGAGAGCTCTGCTCTCAGTTTTTTTCTTTTGAATCCGATAGGAAAAATCATTTTCATTTAGAATAGACCAATATAGTAGGGTAAGTTGGTAACATCTTGTTGTGGCAATGCATATAATATAATAAGTTTAAAATTCGATATATGAATTACCATCCAGGGGAATTAAAAGCTGTAAAGAGGGTTCATCACTGACTAACCCGACAGCATAACCGGAAAAGAAGCGGTTAGGAGTTAAAGTAATATTCGGCACATAGAGGACTACCTGATCGGTTCCTGCTGGTCTAAGTTCTAAAGTATAAGTTCCGGGGCTGAGAGAAATATAATCAGTTACTTGTTGATAAGATATATTTTTGAACAGTTCTGTCCCGTCTGCGAAGGTAACATCTACTGCTGGGGCAGTAGGAGCTAGATGCCCAAACCGGAAGTAAGCTCTAGTAGGTTGGATAGGAATCCGGGGATCTTCAATTGTTAATAAATTAATGTTGGGCAGTTGGCCGACCAGGGAAAAGGTAAAGATTGTGTTATCGGGAATATCAGCTGTGGTAGACAGTAGTAATTGCTTGTCGGCGGCAGAATAAACTTTAATCTGCAGGCTATCAGCAGTAACGGAAAAATAATCGGTAAAGCTGCGGTAAGTTAGTTTATCAGCTACTAACTTATTGTTGAGATAAACATCTACTGCGGGTGCCTGAGGAACAGCATGAAGCAGACGAAGATAGGATTGACTATTAGAATTCATAAATTCAAATCACCTCTTTAAATAAATTTATAATATTATATGTAGTCAGTGAAAAAAAGTTCCTGTTAAGCGGAACTTGGAGGTGAAAGGGGAGACAGATGTGGATAATTGGTAATTTGCTGTGGTTTATCCTGGGAGGGTGGATAATTGGAATTGAATATTTGCTAGGGGGAGTAAGTTGTTGTTTAACAATAGTAGGAATTCCCTTTGGGCTTCAGCTGTTTAAGTTAGCTGGGGTGGCTTGTTTTCCCTTTAAAAAAGAAATAGTACCTTGTAATAATCCTACTAACGGATTCAAAATAGCTATGAATCTAATCTGGTTTTTATTTGGTGGTATCTGGGCAGTGATAACCCATCTTGCTCTGGCACTGTTATTTGCAGTTACGATAGTGGGCATTCCGTTTGCCCAACAGCATTTTCAATTGGCTTCCCTGGCGCTTGCTCCTTTTGGGCGGAGTTATCAAAAGCTTCAGTAAGCTGCAGGCTTTTTCTTGATTTGGTTTACAGACGAGTAATTATATGTTACAATTTTTATGTCAGGGGTTAAATAAAGAATAAGCAAATGTAAACAGGAGGCATGAAACGCTATGGAAACAGGAACAGTTAAATGGTTTGATTCGCTGCGTGGTTATGGGTTTATTGAATTGGCAGAAGGTAAGGATGTTTTTGTTCATTTTTCGGCTATTAGAAATGACGTATTTAAGAATTTAAAAGACGGGCAAGAAGTTGAACTGGATGTTGTAAAAGGAGAAAAAGGCTTAAAAGCAGAACGCGTCTTTAAATTATAATTTCTAAATTAGATGACATATATCATCCGGTCCTAGGGGCTTCTGGGTTCAGAAGCTCCTAATTTTAATTTTTTGTGCTAGGAGTGATATAGAATGAGGCAAGGAAGTAAGGTAGAATTTATCCCTGATATTTTTCCTCTCAATAGTTGGATAACCTGTGTAATAAACAAAGAAAAGGTAAATGCTAAAATTAGAGCAAGAATTTCCGATCGCAAATATGAGATAAAGATTCCATTATTTAATAAGGCTATTGATAATTTAATGATTGGAGTGCAAAATGGAAGAGAGAGCGGGTTATATGAATTTGAGGGGGAATTATTAGAGGGTAAATCAGAAAAAAACATCTATCAATTAATAATTAGTAAACAAGGTAGGCGGATTCAGGAGCGGCGGTATAAACGGATTAATATTTATCATACTACTACTTTTATCATTGTTGAGAAGCCGCTATTTACTGGGAATCAGTATTCGGCCAATGTTGAAGATATTAGTGCTGGGGGAGCTAAATTAGTTACTGCTTTCAAATTAGTGTCGGGGAATGTGATTGAACTTGGATTTACCCTGGCTGATTTTCCCTTTGCTAGTCTGCGGGCAGAAGTAGTTAGGAAGAAGCAGTTGGCCCGGATAAATAATCGAATTTATGATATAGGAGTTGAATTTTTATGTTCGGAAGAGAAGCGAAAGCAGATTAAGGGGTATGTAAATAAAAAGCAGATTGAATATAAAGAAGCGGGGTTACTGTAAAAAAGTAACAAAAAATAATAATGGTGGACCCGGGAGGATTTGAACCCCCGACCGATCGGTTATGAGCCGACTGCTCTAGCCAGCTGAGCTACGGGTCCACGGAGTGTGTATTGAGTTTGAGGTTAAGGCTAAGTTTGAGATTTAGTAAAACAAGTTCATGCTTAATTTATGCGACGCTTATTAGTATAACTAAAAAACGACTGTTTGTCAATAATTATTTTTAGATTTTTGTATGTGGCAAAAAGTTGGGGAAGCTTTTCCTTACAACCAAACTGAATTATGCGAGTTTAGCTCTAAAATACTTTTCTAATCACCTAATTTTTATTTTTTCACGACCGGGCGGGAGGGTATTTTTCCTTCCGATAAACTTTTTTGTTTATTCCATTCCAGCCTAACTGAAATAAAAAAGTTCTTTTTTACCCAATTTCAGTTAGGCTTACATTCCATAACCCTAAACAAAAAACTTTAAAAGTCAGGTGAAAATACCCTCCCGCCCGGTCTTAATAATAGTTTTCATCGTAAAACTCACCGTATGTCTCTGATACTTATATATTTTACTCAATCTTTTAGATTTTGCACACGATTTACTTGAGAGGTGCGTAGTATAAAGTAACTAAACCATTCATGGTTTGTTTAGCCTTAAACTCAGATATAATTTTGTCTGGGGGAAAAAAGATGGATGATTTGTTATTTGGAAACAGCTTGTTAGGGATGGTAGGTCAATTTTGGCGTCCGTACCGCACTGCTAAAGCAGAGGTGAAAGGAGGTCCACTAGCTCCGGAAATTAAAGGGGTAGTTTATTTCAAACAGGTAAGAAGAGGAACAGTAATCACTGTTAAGGTAACAGGTTTACCTACTTATCAGCCGGGCACGGAAGATCGGGAGCCGATTGGACCGCATGGGTTTCATATTCATGAGTTCGGAAACTGTGAAGTAGGAGATCCGGCTGATCCTTTTCAAGCAGCTGGCGGGCACTATGCTCCGGAAGGAAAACCACACGGCGATCATGCGGGAGATTTACCGGTTCTTTTCTCTAATAATGGAACAGCCTGGATGAGAGTATTTACTGACAAATTTGATGTAGTAGATGTAGTAGATAGATCGGTAATTATTCACCAGAATCCGGATGATTACCGGACACAGCCGGCGGGAAATGCCGGTAAACGACTAGCCTGCGGGGTTATAAAATAATGAAAAATGAAAAATGGAAAATGATAAATGAAAAAT
>CAYFUT010000068.1:0-13682 GCA_964346395.1 uncultured Halobacteroidaceae bacterium | reverse complement strand
TTGGTGAGCAAGCCGATGTAGAGACATGATATATCATGTCTCTACATGTTGTGTTTTTTACTTAAAATATAGCTGTATAATTTAGGAAAGGATGAAACCATAGTGCTTACGATAATAATAACTTTTTTGACTACTGTAGGAGTAGATCAGTGGACTAAATATTTAGTAGTTGATAATTTTTCGCTTCATGAATCAAAGCCGGTAATTAAGGATATATTTCACTTAACTTACGTACAAAATAGAGGGGCAGCTTTTGGTATTCTACAGGGCCATTCTACTTTCTTTATTTTGATTACAGTGGTAGTAATCGGCTTATTAATTTATTTTTACCGTGAATTACCTCTGGAGAATTTCTTTAATCGCTTAGGATTAGGACTGGCTTTGGGAGGGACAATAGGTAATTTGATCGACCGCATTCGAGTAGGCTATGTAATTGATTTTTTAGATTTTAGAGTTTGGCCGGTTTTTAATCTGGCTGATTCAGCAATTGTAGTGGCTGTCTTTATTTTTGGCTACTGGCTGTTGGTACTTGAAGAAAGGGAGTGTCAGTAGATGAAAGAAAGAAAGTTTGTAATTGATCAGCAAGGGGCAGGTCAGCGTCTAGATAAATTTTTAGCTGAAGAGAATGATGATTTATCCCGTAATTATCTACAGCAGTTGATTGCTGAGGAAAAAGTGACGGTCAATCAATCTGTTAAACAAAAGAGCTATCAATTAAAAGAAGAAGATAAAATTAAGTTAACTGTTCCTGAAGCTCAGAAACTTGAAGATGTGGAACCGGAAGCAATACCGCTGGATATAATTTATGAGGATGAGGATTTATTAGTGGTTAATAAACAGCCTGATTTAGTGGTTCATCCGGCGCCGGGGCATCCCGATGGAACTTTGGTTAATGGTCTGCTACATCATTGTGATAATTTATCCGGGATTAATGGAGTGATCCGCCCGGGGATTGTACATAGATTAGATAAGGATACTTCGGGCGCTATAGTAGTGGCCAAGAATGATCAGGCGCATGTGGAGTTGGCCCGGCAGTTTAAAGAACGAGAAGTAAACAAGGAGTATCTGGCTCTTGTTCAGGGCCAACTACCGCATAAAAAAGGAAAAATTGATGCTGCTATCGGCCGTAATCCAAATGATAGAAAAAAGATGGCAGTGACCAGTAAAAACAGTAAACGGGCTGTTTCTCGGTTTGAGATAGTGGAGAGATTTAATAGTTATACGTTGGTGAAAGTAAAGTTGGAAACCGGCAGAACCCATCAAATTAGGGTTCATATGGAATATATCAATCATCCGTTAGTAGGTGATCAATTATACGGCTACCGGGATGATAATTTAAATCCTGAGCGGCAGATGCTGCATGCCCAAACTTTGGGTTTTACTCATCCGCAGACGGGGGAATATAGAGAATGGGAAGCTCTTTTGTTAGCTGATATGAAGCAGCTAATTAAGGGGTTAAAAGAAGAAAAAAATTAATAAGCTTGTTTATTAATATCTAAAGTTAATTGCATTATTGTGCAGGAAAAATAATATTAAAATAGAAGCTAGTAAATATAAGTGAAGAATTAAGTTAAGGAGTGAATAAGTATGAATTTTAAACCAATTGAAGAGAAGAAAGTTTATGAAAAAATTATTGATCAGATTGAAGAAATGATCTCTAAAGGGCAGCTAGAAAGAGGAGATAAATTACCTTCGGAAAGAGAATTGACAGAAAGCTTACAGGTTAGCAGGGCTTCTCTTAGAGAAGCTTTTAGTGCCTTAAAAATGATTGGTCTAATTGAACGCCGCCATGGTCAAGGTACATTTCTTAAAGAAAATATTGCAGATGATTTCTTAAAGCCGCTTTCTATATTATTTTTATTACAAGATGATATAGAAAAAGAATTAACTGAACTGCGGAAGATAATTGAAATTACTGGGGTAGAATATGCTGCTCAAAGAGCTACTGAGGAACATTTAGACAAGTTAAAAAACTGTGTAGAAAAAATGGAAAATAATAGAGGAGATATTGAAATTAATCATCAAGCTGATCGTCAATTTCATTATATTTTAGCGCAAGCAACTGATAATAAATTAGTTTGTAATTTCTTAAATTCTATTTCACGGGTGATGGAATTTTATTTTTCTTCTATAACCAAAAAAATTGTTGCTGAGGAGAAAGAAAATAGTAAGTTTATTAATCAACATAAAAAGATTTATCAGGCTATATCTGACCATGATTCTCAGTTAGCACAGAAATTAATGAAAGAACATTTAGATTGGGCCGAATCACTCGTTGAGGACGGATTTAACTAAAATAGATTGTGAAAATAAGCACTATCTAGCCAAAAGTATAAATTACGGGGGTGTTTTGTTCTTAGGGCACAATAATATGCTATAAAATTATATATATAGACTAATGACAGGTTAGTATAAATTAACTATAATGATAGTAGTAGTTAAGTTAAAATGAATGATATAGAAAAAGTGGTCTGACCAACTAATGAAATTATGGAATACAATATAAGATTATAAGCTAAGAGGGAAAAATTATAAGTAAACAATCAATTATAATTTTATTATTTTATAAGCCGCACATTATCTATTGTTAGCAGTTTATTCACAACTAGTAAAACTAGCTCCTGATTTAAATCGAGGGGCATTAACTATGTTGTGAGTAAACTCTGTAGTTAGAAGATAAATGTGGGGTATTTTATTTTTTTGAAATATTGGTCTGACCAACTGATGACATTATGGAATGTAATTAAGTTTACAAACAGGTTATATTGATTAAGAAATAATAACAAATTAAAAGGGGTGAGTTAATTGGAGATTTTAGTTTGTGTTAAACAAGTTCCCGAGACTAAAGATGTTGAAGTTGATGATGAAACAGGCAATTTAATTCGTGAAGGTGTTGATTCGATAATGAATCCCTATGATATGTATGCTTTAGAAACTGCTTTAAGGTTAAAGGAAAAGCATGGAGGTAATGTTACGGTAGTTACTATGGGTCCGCCGCAGGCAGAAGAAGTTATTAGAGAGTCGTATATGATGGGAGCGGATGATGGCTATATCCTAACAGATATAGTATTTGCTGGAGCGGATACTTGGGCTACAGCTTATACTCTTTCCCAAGGATTAGAAGTTATCGGTAAAAAGGATGCTTATGATTTAATTATCTGTGGTGAAGAAAGTACTGATGGAGATACAGCTCAGGTTGGCCCTCAGATAGGTGAAGCTTTAGACATTCCTCATGTAGCTTATGTTAGTGATGTAATTGAATCGGATGAAGAAAAGTTAGTTGTAGAGAAAGAAATGTCTGATACTATTGAAGTGGTAGAATTGCCTCATCCTTCTTTGATTACAGTTACCAAGCAAGTGAATCAGCCACGGTTACCATCCTTTAAGTTAAAGTTAAAAACTAAAGACAAGGAGGTCAATCGTCTCACTTTCTCTGATTTGCCGGATGATGATGAAACAAACTTTGGTTTAGATGGTTCTCCAACCCAAGTAGAAGAGGTCTTCCCGCCGGATGATGATATTGAACAGGTTGTTTGGGAGGATGAAAGTGGAGAAAAGATGGCAGATAGAGTCTATTATGAATTAAAGAAGGAGTTGAAATTAATATGAGCAACTACACAATAGATTATGCAAACTGTACCTTATGTGGTGAATGTATTGAGGCCTGTCCTTTTGATGCTTTAGAGATGGTAGATGGCGATAAACTTGAGTTCACTTCTGCTTGTAAAGCTTGTAGTATCTGTGTAGAACAGTGTCCTGAGGATGCTATTTCGGAAGTGGAGAAGGATTTTGAACAGGTTGATAAGGATGCCTATTCAGATATAATGATTTTTGCTGAACAGTTAGAAGGAGAAATTCATCCGGTAACTTATGAGTTAATGGGAAAAGGAAGAGAGTTGGCGGATAAGATAGATCAGGAATTACATGTGGTATTACTTGGTCACGAATTGGAGGAAGCTATCGACGATATTTTGGCTCGAGGAGCCGATAAGGTCTTTGTTTATGACCAGGAAGATCTACATCACTTTGAAGTTCAGCGATATACTGAAGCAATTGAAGACTGTGTTGAGCGAAAAGATCCAGCTGTACTGTTGATGGGAGGAACATCGATCGGTCGTTCTTTGGCTCCGCGGGTAGCTTCTCGCTTAGTAACAGGTTTAACTGCTGACTGTACTGTGTTGGATATCAGAGAGAATACAGATTTAGTCCAGACTCGGCCTGCTTTTGGTGGTAATATAATGGCTACAATTTTAACAACTAGACACCGCCCTCAGATGGCAACTATGCGGTATAAGGTTATGGAACCAGCGGAAAAAGTAGAAGAACCGCATGGAGAAGTTGAACATTTCACTGTACCCCCAGAAAATTTGCAAAAGCCGGCTAAATTTGTAGAAATTCATAAAAAGCCGGATGTAGAGAGTATTGTGGAGGCAGATACTATAGTCTGTGCTGGACGAGGTTTTACTAATGAAGAAGATTTAGATATGGCTTATGAACTGGCTGACTTGTTAGGGGGAATGGTTGCTACTACTCGACCTTTAATCGAAAAAGGTTGGACTGATCATAAGCAGCAGATAGGTTTAAGTGGAAGAACTGTTCGTCCTAAGTTGTTAATTGCTGCTGGGGTCTCCGGTGCTGTTCAGTGGACAGCGGGAATGGAGAATTCAGAGAATGTAGTTGCTATCAATAATGATCCAGATGCTAATGTTTTTGATGTAGCTCATTATGGACTTGTAGCCGATCTTTATGAGGTATTGCCCCGATTAATTGAGCTAGTTAAAAATGGAGCCGATGTTGAAGATTTGCTTATTGAAGATTCAGCTTAAATAAAAAAGGAGGGGAACTGTTTATGAGCTTTAAAGAAGTTACTGTTGAAGATATAAATAAATTGGGAGAAATTTTGGATGCTGAGCGGGTTACAGAAAAAGAAAATATTATTGAGGATTATGCTCATGATGAGATGGGTGAATTTGAAGCCTATCCTGAGGTAATGGTTGAGCCGGAGACCACAGAAGAAGTGTCGGCAATTATGAAATATGCCTATGAACAGGAGATTCCAGTTACTCCGCGCGGTACTGGAACGGGACTTTGTGGTGGTGCTGTACCTACAGAAGGTGGGATTTTACTTTTAACTACTGAAATGGATGAGATTATTGAGTTTGATGAAGATAATTTGATGGCTCGGGTTCAAGGCGGAGTAGTTTTGCTTAATTTTGCTGAAAAGGCAAATGACAAAGGTTTTATGTATGCACCTGATCCGGGAGCTAAAAGTGCTACTTTAGGTGGTAATGCAATGACCAACGCCGGCGGTATGCGGGCGATGAAGTACGGTGTAACTCGAGAGAGTGTCCAGGGAATGGAGATTGTTTTGCCGGATGGAGAAGTAATCGAAACCGGCGGTAAAGTAGTTAAGAATTCTTCCGGCTATAGTCTACAGAATCTCATGATCGGCTCGGAAGGAACCTTAGGAATTGTAACAGAGATGACTGTTAAGTTATTTCCGTTACCGGAAAAACAACTTACGTTATTAATGCCTTTTGATGATTTAGAAGAAGCAATCGATACTGTACCAGCGATTTTGCAGGCAAAGATAATGCCGGCTGGGATGGAGTTTATGGAGCGGGAAGTACTGGAAGCAGCAACTGATTATTTAGGGAAAGGCTTTCCGGAAACAGAAGCTCCAGCTTATCTGTTACTTCAGTTTTACGGTAATGATAAAGAGGAATTAGAGAAAAAATATGAAAGAGCTGCCCATGTAGCTTTAGACCATGATGCTTATGATGTTTATATTGCTAATACTGAAGAACGGCAGGATATTATCTGGGATACCAGAGGTGCTTTACTGGAGGCTCTGGAAGCTATGAGTGAGTTAGATGAGTGTGATGTTGTGGTACCGCGGAGTAAAGTAGCTGATTTTGTGAAATATACTCATAAATTAGAAGAAAAGCATAATTTAAAGATCCGTAATTTTGGTCATGCTGGCGATGGAAATCTACATGTGTATACTATGAAGGAAGATTTAGATGATGAGACTTGGAAAGAGAGAAATAAAGCAGTAATGGATGATCTGTATGCAAAAGCTAGAGAACTAAAAGGTCAGGTTTCTGGAGAACATGGTATTGCTTATGCCAAAAAAGAATATCTCCATAAAGATATAGGTGAAAGACAGTTAAAATTAATGCAGGGAATCAAGAAAACATTTGATCCTAAAGGAATTTTAAATCCCGGAAAGACAGTATAATTTTACTTTGCTGATAAATACCTCTCCTTACTATAATAATAGGGTTGAGGGGAGGTATTAATATTTTTAAGGGGGATAAAAAAGATATTTTAATGTTAAGTTACTGGTTCAATTGGTAAGTTTGAAAATTTGAAATATTAAAAAAAGACTAAAATTTCTAAATATTTAAGAAATAATAATCAAAAAGGGGTTGAGAATATGAGTTTAGGAATGCTTGCTTTTTTAGCTTTCGTTCCCATTTTGACAGTATTTATTTTAATGGTTGGTTTAAGATGGCCGTCTACTAAAGCATTACCGATAGCTTGGGCAGTTGGTTCTGTATTAGCTATTTTTGTTTGGAAGATGGATGCTCTTATGTGGATGGCATCTTCAGTGCAAGGGGCATTAGTGGCTTTTAAGATTTTAATTATTGTATTTGGAGCAATTTTAGTGCTGCAGACTCTTAAGGCTAGCGGTGCAATTAATACAATAAAGGCAGGGTTCCATAGTATTAGTGATGATAGAAGAATTCAGGCAATTATTATCTGTTGGCTATTTGGTGCTTTTCTAGAAGGAGCTGCTGGTTTTGGAACACCAGCTGCCATTGCTGCTCCACTGTTGCTTAGTTTAGGTTTTCCACCACTGGCTGCAGTAATGTCTGCTCTGCTCTGTAATAATGCTGCTGTTACTTTTGGAGCAGTAGGAACCCCGATCTGGTTAGGGTTAGGAGAGGTTTTTGATATTCCAAAAGTTCATCAGGCAGTTGAGGCAGCTGGGATTGCTAATGTTGATACTTTTATCCAGAATCACGTAACTACTTTTGCTGCCGGATATCATGCTATAATAGGAACTTTTGTTCCTCTATTAATGGTTGCTATGTTAACTAAGTTTTTTGGTGAAAAGAAGTCATTTAAAGAAGGACTAAAAGTATGGAAGTTTGCTATATTTGCTGGTTTATCAATGACTGTTCCTTATTTTCTGGTAGCTGCTACTCTTGGTTCTGAATTCCCGACTTTAATTGGGGCATTAGTGGGTTTGTTTATCGTTATTAAGGCAGCTCAAAAAGGATTTTTAATTCCGGAAGAAACATGGGACTTTCCTGACCGAGAAAATTGGTTAGATGACTGGGTTGGAGAAGAAGAACCCGGGGATATGGATACTGTTAGTATGGAATCAACAAAACATTCTTTACTGCAGGCTTGGACCCCATATATTTTAATTTCTGCAATCTTAGTGCTTACCAGATTAAAGAATTTACCAATTAAAGGTTGGGTAACAAGTTGGGAGATAACAATTCCTAATATTTTTGGGGTCAGCGGTATTGGTTGGTCGATGAAGCCGCTTTATCTGCCGGGAACTGTACCTTTTATTTTAGTTGCTGTTCTTTCGATCTGGATTTTGAATATGAAAAGTGAGGAAGTTTCCAAAGCTTGGGGAGAAACTATAAGTCGGATGTCTTCACCAGCTATAGCTTTGGTGTTTGCAGTAGGTTTAGTTAAAGTAATGACTAATACAGCTCAAATTACTGGTGGTATTGAAGAAGGTTCTATGTTATTAGTAATGGCTAAATTTGTAGCAGGAATTACAGGCGGCATTTACCCTCTATTTGCTAGTCTAGTTGGGGCTTTAGGAGCTTTTATTGCTGGGAGTAATACTGTTTCCGATATGTTATTTGGTATGTTCCAGTTTAATATGGCTGATACTCTAGGTGTTTCCCATGGAGCAGTTGTTGGGCTGCAGGCTGTAGGTGGAGCAATAGGTAATATGACCTGTATTCACAATGTGGTTGCTGCCTGTGCAACAGTAGGTATTGTCGGTAAAGAAGGGATAATTATTAGGCGAAATATAATCCCAATGGTTGCCTATGCTCTCTTGAGTGGAATTCTTGGTCTGTTAGCTGTTTATGTTGTGTTTCCAACAGTATTTTAGTAGAAAAAAAGGAATCAACTTATAAAGTAATAATTTAATAATCAATTGTATTAGGCTTTGCTTTATACAAGATAATAAGTTTAGAAGAGGTAATTTATTACTAAGTTCTCTTTCCCGCTCTGAAGATTGATTTCTTGCCGGTGGGGGAGAGAACTATTTTTAAAAATGATATTTAAATTTGGAGGTTAAACGTAGCTTTAGACACTACAAAGAATAAACCTGTACAAGTAGAAGAAACTATTGCTAGAAAATATGATGGTCCGGTAGAAGAATCATTAACAAATTCAGATTTTATACAATAATTCAAAATCTGAATGGAAATATGTAGAGCTATCATTAATTAATTTTATTAAAGAGCTTAAATTAGTTAGTAAAATGAAACAAAAAGGACTCTGACTTTTGGAAAATATTAGTTAATTAACACGTCTGGACACATATTTTTAATGTTAAGTGATTGACAAATAAAATCTTGTTTGATAAACTCAAATAGAACTGAAAATTGATAGTTCCTTTAAATCTTGGTCCAGTGAGGCCGGTAAGGAATAGGTGGCAGAGGATACCTTCTTACTGGGCTTCAGTGGGAAGGTTTTTATTATATTTTATGATTGATTCAAACTCCATCTTAGCCTCAAACTAGCCGATAGAATGTTTTGTTCTAATTAGTTTGGGCTGGAGCCTGAGTTTAAGCAGATTTTAAGCTCAGACTCAAACTCAAACTTAATCTTAATCTCAATCCCGGAGGTGCGGCAATGGAACTAAAGAAAAAGAAAGAATTAATTGATCAAGACGGTATTCGCAGAGCTTTAACGCGAATTGCTCACGAAATTACCGAAAAAAATGAAGGGTTAGATGAGGTAGTAATTATCGGCATTAGAACGAGAGGAGTTCCGCTGGCAGAGAGAATTGCAGAGAAGTTAAAAGAAATTGAAGGGAAGGAAGTACCCAGCGGCAGCCTGGATATTACTCTCTACCGTGATGACTTAACTACCATAGCTAACCAGCCGATTGTTCATAAAACGGAAATTCCTTTTGATATTACAGATAAAAAAGTAGTTCTAGTGGATGATGTATTATATACTGGACGGACGGTTCGGGCAGCACTGGATGCATTAATGGATTTAGGCCGCCCGCAGGCTATTCAATTGGCTATTTTGATTGACCGAGGCCACCGCGAACTGCCGATCAGAGCAGATTTTGTAGGTAAAAACATACCTACTTCCCAGCAGGAGGTAGTAGAAGTTAATTTATCGGAGACTGATGATGAAGATTCAGTAGTATTGATGGAACAAATTGAATAAAGTTTAATAATTCTCTTTTAAATTAGTCCTGTGAGGCTAATAAAGGGAGTTGATAAAGGTTTTTCCTGTTCGGGAAACTTTTATTCTACTAGAAACTTCCTCAGCCTTACGGGCTGGGGGTTTTTTTATATAAATGGAAAATTGAGAATTGAGAATTGAGAATGGAGAATGAAAAATGAAACAGAGAAACAGAGAAACAGAGAAACAGAGAAACAGAGAACAAATAACAGATAATAAAGAAATGAGAATAGAAAAAAATGAAATTAAATTGAGTAGGGATTAGGGAGTAGAAAATTAAATAAATGGGGGAATAAAAAATGATTAAACAGCGAATTGATGATAGTGAACTGAAAACACCGCGGTTATTAATTTTGGCAGTTCAGCATTTATTTGCTATGTTTGGAGCTACAATTCTAGTGCCGAGTTTGACCGGCTTAAATCCAGCGGTAGCTTTATTTGCTTCGGGTAGTGGGACTTTAATTTTTCACTTAATTACTAAAGGGCAGGTACCGGCTTACTTAGGCTCTTCCTTTGCTTTTATCGGTCCTATTATTGCTGCTAAAGAAAGCTATGGACTGCCGGCAGCTTTATTGGGCTGTTTGGTTGCGGGGTTGATCTATATTATTATGGCGTCTATTATTCGTAAAGTAGGAACCGACTTTATTGAAGAGTACCTGCCGTCGGTAGTAGTTGGCCCCGTAATTATGACTATTGGATTAGGATTGGCACCGACAGCAAAAGATATGGCTATGCAGCATTTGCCCACTGCTTTATTTACTTTAGCAGTAGCAATTGCCGTTAGTGTGTTAGGACGCGGATTATTAAAAATTATTCCGGTGTTAATGGGGATGATAGCCGGCTATGTCTATGCTTTAATCTTTGGAATTGTCGACTTAACTCCGGTAGTAGAGGCCAGTTGGATGGCAGTTCCTGATTTTACTTCTGTGCTGGAAGTTGAGTCGTTGGGAGCTGGGATTTCGGCTGTAGCTTTAATAGCGCCGATTGCAATTGTAACTATGGTGGAACATTTAGGAGATGTTTTGGCTTTATCACGGACGGTAGATCAGGATTTTATTGAAGAGCCTGGTCTGCATAGAACTCTATTAGGAGATGGAGTAGCTACTGCGTTTGCTTCTTTTCTCGGCGGTCCTCCGAATACGACGTATGGAGAGAATATTGGTGTGTTGGCAATTACAGGGGTTCATGAGCCGGTGGTTGTTGAATTGGCAGCAGTAATTGTGTTGGGAGTTAGTTTCATCCAGAAGATAGGGGCTGTAATTCAAACAATTCCGGAAGCAGTGATGGGCGGAATTGCTATTCTTTTGTTTGGGATGATTGCTTCTATTGGTCTGCGGACACTAATTGAAAATGAAGTTGATTTGAGCCAAAATAGAAATTTGGTAATTGTATCTACTATCCTGGTAATTGGCATTAGTGGGATTCCGCTGACTATTAATTTTGTGGAGATTGTTAACTTTCTTCAGTTAGATGGATCGGAAGTTATTAAACAGGCAGCTGAGACCATTGATGTCCTTGAATTTAAAGGAATGGGCTTGGCGGCAATTGTAGGTATCGTGTTAAATCTATTACTACCTAAGCAAACTGATGTTAGAGATCGAGAGTAAGGAAAGATTTTGACATGTAAGTAAAAGTGTGATAATATTCTGACAGTAAGATTATAAACTTAAGGAATGTTAATTTAAAATTTAATTCCCTTTAAGAACTAGTCCAGTGAGGCTAGTAAGGGAGAGTAGGAAAAGTGAGTTTAGTTCCTGTCCTTACCTCCAGGAATTACTATACATATCTCTCCCTTGCCAGCCGATGACTGGTAAGGTTTTTTTTATTGGGAAGCTATATTTTTAAATTGAGATTAACTATGAATAGAAAGGAAGGATATATAAATGGGGCTAAAAACAAAAGATTTGTTGGGGCTGCAGCAGATAACTAAACAGGACGTTGAGTTGATTTTGGAGACGGCCCAGTCAATGAAGGAAGTGTTGGAGCGGCCGATAAAAAAAGTACCCACTCTGCAGGGGAAACTGGTGGTTAATTTGTTTGTCGAACCGAGCACTCGCACTAAATCTTCTTTTAGTCTAGCGGTAAAGAGATTAAGTGCTGATGGAATGAGTATTTCTAAAGACAGCAGCAGCCTGGTAAAGGGGGAAAGTTTAGTTGATACCGCTCGTACCTTACGGGCTTTAGGAGCTGATGCAGTGGTTATTCGGCATGGAGTGCCGGGAGCGGCCAAATTATTGGCGGAAACGGTTGATATTCCAGTACTTAATGCCGGAGATGGAATGCACGAACATCCGACACAAGCCCTATTAGATTTATTTACTATTCAGGAAGTTAAAGGCCAGATTGCAGGCCAGAAAGTAGCCATTGTAGGAGATATTAAGCATAGTCGGGTAGCTCGTTCTGATATTTGGGGTTTGAATAAATTGGGAGCTAGTGTTAATTTAGTCGGGCCAACTACCCTAATGCCGGTGGAAGTGGAGAAAATGGGGGTTGATGTTTATTCTGACCTGGAAGCCGGAATTAAGGATGCTGATATTATTTATTTACTCCGCATTCAGCGAGAACGTCAAGATAAAGGATTTTTCCCGACAATTAATGAGTATACTGAGCTTTATGGTCTGCGCCGAGAAGATTGTGCTCAAGCAGCTGATGATGCTGTGATTATGCATCCGGGGCCGATTAACCGCGGAATTGAAATTTCGGCTGATTTAGCTTATAGCAGTCAAGCAGTAATTGAACAGCAGGTGGCCAATGGAGTGGCCATTAGAATGGCACTGTTGTATCTGCTAATTGGGGGAGGCAATCAGGATGAGTAAATTATTATTAACTAATGGAGAGCTAGTTGATCCGGAAACGGGAAGTAAAAAGAAGCAGAATATTTTAATTCAGGAGGGAAAGATAGCTGAAATCGGATCGGAAGTTACTGCTGAGCAGGCAGAGCGGATAGATATAAGCGGTAAAACAGTAGTTCCGGGGTTGATTGATATGCATGTTCATCTGCGGGAACCCGGGTACGAGCATAAAGAGACAATTGCTACTGGAACTAGGGCAGCTGTAGAAGGCGGATTTACTACGGTAGTAGCAATGCCGAATACTAATCCGGTGATTGATAACCAATCATTGGTTGAATCAGTCTATAAAACTGCTAACGAGCAGGCGGCAGCTAATGTGTATCAGATAGGGGCAATTACAAAAGAAAGTGGCGGCCGTGAATTGGCCGAAATCGGCCGGATGAAAGAGGCAGGAATAGTTGGAATTTCTGATGACGGGAGTTCGGTGATGAATGCTGAAGTAATGCGTTTAGCCCTAAAATACAGCAAAGATTTTAATTTGCCGGTAATCTCACACTGTGAAGATGAGAATTTAGCTGGCGAGGGAGTAGTTAATGAAGGATATTATTCGACCATTACTGGTTTGGAGCCGATTCCTGCTTCGGCAGAAGAGGTAATTGTGGCCCGCGATATTTGTCTGGCCGAGGAGACGGACAGCCGTTTACACATTGCCCATATTAGTACTAAGGGAGCGGTAGACCTGGTACGGAAAGCTAAAAAACGGGGAGTAAAGGTAACTTGTGAAGTAACGCCGCACCATTTTGCGCTCACCCATGAATTAATCACTACCTTTGATCCTGCGACTAAGGTTAACCCCCCACTGCGCAGTCCGGAAGATGTAGCGGCAGTGAAGGAAGGACTGCAGGACGGTACAATTGATGTAATTGCTACTGATCATGCTCCGCATGCCTTTGAGGAAAAAAATGTAGAATATGATTATGCTCCGTTTGGAATTTCTGGATTAGAAACTGCTTTGGGATTAGTGATTACGGAATTAGTCAAACCGGGAATCTTAAGTTTAGAGGAAGCAATAGCTAAATTGACTTCTAATCCGGCAGAAATTTTAAATCTTAAGCGGGGACGGATAGTCGAGGGAGCACCGGCGGATGTTACTGTTCTTAACCTGGATCAGACCTGGCCGGTAGAGCTGGAAGAGTTTACTTCTAAAGGAAAGAATACTCCCTTTGCTGGTTTTGAATTAACTGGTAAGCCGGAGCTGACGATTGTTGATGGAGAAATAAAATGGAGAATGAAGAATAAAGAATGGAGAATGGAGAATGGAGAATGGAGAATGAAGAATGAAGAATGATAAATGATAAATGATAAATGATAAATGATAAATGATAAATGATAAATGATAAATGATAAATGATAAATGATAAATGA
>CAYFUT010000067.1:0-14099 GCA_964346395.1 uncultured Halobacteroidaceae bacterium | reverse complement strand
AATCGTTCCAATGTTAATATGCGGCTTATTCCGCTCAAATTTCTCTTTTGCCATTGTTTATCCTCCTCTTTCTTAAATTGTTTGGTTATTCTGACTCCTCAATAATTTCTTTAGCAATATTATCAGGCACTTTTTCGTAGTGATCCATCTGCATTACATACTGCGCTCGTCCCTGAGTTGTAGATCTTAAATCAGTCGCATATCCGAACATTTCTGCTAAAGGTACATAAGCTCTTACTACTCGCGCACTTCCTTTTTGTTCCATACCTTCTACTTCTCCCCGACGGCTATTAATATCGCCGATTACATCTCCCATATACTCATCAGGAGTTGTTACTTCTACATCCATAATTGGCTCTAACAAAACTGGATTAGCTTTGTGTAAATTATCTCTAATTGCCATCGAAGCAGCAATCTTATAAGCCATTTCGGAAGAGTCTACTTCGTGGTGCGAACCATCATTCAGTGCTACCTTCACATCAATAATCGGATAACCAGCTAAATAACCATTATCTAACGCATCTTTAACTCCTTCTTCTACTGAACCAATATAATCTTTAGGAATTACTCCTCCATAAATATTATCTTCAAATTCAAATCCTTCCCCGTCTTCTAACGGCTCAATTTCCATAATCACATGGCCGTACTGTCCTCGACCACCGGACTGACGGATGAATTCTCCCTCTATTTCTGCCTTCTGAGTAATAGTCTCGCGGTAAGCTACCTGCGGTTCTCCAATATTAGCTTCGACTCCAAACTCTCTTGTTAAGCGATCAATGATTACTTCTAGGTGCAGTTCACCCATTCCGGAAATAATTGTCTGCCCCGTTTCTTCATCAGTCTTAACATTAAAAGTTGGATCCTCTTCCGCTAACTTTTGGAGTGCTTCTCCTAATTTATCACTATCTCTTTGGGTTTTAGGTTCAATAGCTACATCAATTACTGTTTCCGGAAACTCCATAGATTCTAAAATGACAGGATTATCTTCATTACACAATGTATCTCCGGTAGCAGTATTATTTAACCCGACCGCTGCTGCCAGGTCACCAGCATATACCTGCTCTCTATCTTCCCGTTTATTGGCATGCATCTGTACTATCCGGCCAATTCTCTCTTTCTCCTCTTTAGTTGAATTATAGGTATAAGAACCAGACTCTAAAATTCCAGAATAAACTCTAAAGAAAGCCAGTTTACCAACATAAGGATCAGTCATAATCTTAAATGCCAATGCAGAAAATGGTGCGTCATCTTCAGCCGGCCGAGTAACTGTCTCTTCTGTATCCGGATGAATTCCTTCCACTGGCGGTACATCTACCGGCGCTGGTAAATAATCAATAACCGCATCAATCAACGGCTGAATTCCCTTGTTTTTCAAAGCAGAACCACACATTACAGGAGTAAATTCATTCTCAATTGTCCCCTGTCTAACCGCTTCCTTAATTTCATCGGCTGTAATTTCTTCGTCTTCAAGGTATTTCATCATCAGTTCTTCATCTACATCAGCTACTGCCTCTAACAATAATTCATGATACTCCTCCGCTTGCTCTTTTAAATCATCAGGAATATCAGCTTCCTCAAGATCTACTACATCATAGTCAATTCCTAACTCATCATCAGGCTCATCATACAAAATAGCATTCATTTCAATCAAATCAATAGAACCCCGATAATCTTTTTCTTTCCCAATTGGAAGCTGAATAGCCAGCGGATTAGCATCAATTCTATTGTCCATCATCTCTAGAACATTAAAAAAGTCAGCTCCCGTTCTATCCATCTTATTTACAAAAGCAATTCGCGGCACATTATACTTATCTGCCTGCCGCCAAACAGTTTCTGACTGCGGTTCTACGCCCCCTACGGAACAAAAGATACCAATTGCTCCGTCCAGAACCCGCAGAGATCTCTCTACCTCAACAGTAAAGTCCACGTGTCCAGGCGTATCTATAATATTAATTCTATGATCTTTCCATTCACAAGTAGTAGCTGCTGAAGTAATCGTAATACCTCGTTCTTTCTCCTGATCCATCCAATCCATCTCTGAATCGCCGTCATGAGTTTCGCCTATTTTATGTGTTCGGCCCGTATAAAATAAAATACGTTCCGTAGCAGTTGTCTTTCCTGCATCAATATGTGCCATTAAGCCAATATTTCTAGTTTTCTTTAATGGATACTGTCTGGGCATCTCCAACACCCCCGTATATTTAATCGCAAATTACCATCTATAATGCGCAAAAGCTTTATTTGCTTCTGCCATACGATGGACTTCTTCTTTCTTTCTTACTGCGCCCCCAGCTTCATTATAAGCATCAACTAATTCATTAGCTAATCGATCTTCCATATTTCTTTCGCCCCGGCTTCTTGCTGCTTCAATCAACCAGCGTAAACCTAATGTTAATCGGCGATGTTTGTCAGCCTCTACCGGAACTTGATAATTAGCTCCTCCCACTCGCCGAGTTTTAATTTCTAACACCGGCATTACATTATTGAGAGCTCCTTTTAAAACTTCAATTGGCTCCTCGCCAGTTTTTTCTTGAATAATTCCCATTGCTTCATAAAAAATCTGCTCTGCTAGCCCCTTTTTTCCGTCATACATAACCTTATTGATTACTCGCGTAGCTAGCTTGCTTTTATAAATGGGATCAGCACTAATCTCTCTTCTATCTGCTGTATCCTTTCTAGACATTAAATTCCCTCCTTTCAACTATTAGCTATCCCAAGTTTTAATTAGGTTTTTTTACTCCGTATTTAGAACGACCCTGCTTTCTGTCTTCTACACCAGCACAATCCAATGCACCACGAACAATTGTATATCTCACTCCTGGTAGATCCTTAACTCGGCCGCCTCTAACTAATACTACCGAGTGTTCCTGCAAATTATGACCAATTCCAGGAATATAAGCAGTAACTTCCTTCCCATTAGTTAACCGAACTCGCGCTACCTTCCGCAAAGCCGAATTAGGCTTTTTAGGAGTTGCAGTATAAACTCGAGTGCAGACCCCTCTCTTTTGAGGTGCTCCTTCTAAAGCTCGAGCAGACTTCTTTTTCTTTACTTTATTTCTTCCTTTACGAACTAATTGATTTATAGTTGGCATCACTACACCTCCTCTCAAGTTTATAAGCTCACCAACATCAATTTATAAATATCCAGATAGGGGACACTTACTTACTCCCCTACCTGAATTATTTCAGTTAAAATTCTTAACAAACCCACCTATGGATTTTAACATCTTCCAGTACCTCTGTCAACCATTTTTTAATTTTATTTCTCTACAATCTCCGGTTCAATGTCTCGATACTGCTTCATACCAGTTCCAGCTGGAATCAACTGACCAACAATTACATTTTCTTTTAGACCTTCTAAATCATCCCGTTTACCTTCTAATGAAGTCTCAGTTAAAATTCGGGTAGTCTCCTGGAAGGAAGCAGCAGACAAAAAGCTCTCTGTATTTAAGGATGCCTTTGTAATCCCTAATAGCTCAGGAATTCCAGTAGCTGGTTCATTTCCTTCCTTACGAGCCTGCTTATTTATCTCTTCAAATTTAAATTCATTTACTAATTCTCCCGGAAGTAAATCGGTATCTCCAGCCTCCTTAATTTTCACCTTATCTGTCATCTGCCGGATAACTGTTTCAATATGTTTATTATTAATCGATACTCCCTGAGATTTATAAACTTTTTGGACTTCTTCTAATAGATACTGCTGTACTGCATGTTTACCTTCAATATTAAGAACATCTTCGGGATCCAGCGGTCCTTTAGTTAATCTATCCCCCGTTTCTACCCAATCTCCATCAGAAATCTTTAATTCAGAACCGTAAGGCAGCTTATAGGTCTTCTGCCTTCCCTCTTCTGTTTTAATCACTGCCTTATGGGAATTATTATTTTCTACAATCTTCACTTTCCCATCTAATTCAGTAACTACTGCCTGACCCTTTGGGCTTCTAGCTTCAAATAACTCTTCTACTCGCGGCAGCCCCTGAGTAATATCTTCCCCACCAGCTACTCCACCAGTGTGGAAAGTCCTCATTGTTAACTGCGTTCCTGGTTCTCCAATTGCCTGGGCTGCTATAATGCCCACAGCCTCACCAACTTTAATCATTTTTCCATTTGATAAGTCGCGGCCGTAACACTTCTGACAGACATTCTTTTCTGTCTCACAGGTCAATAACGTTCTAATCTCTACTTCTTTTATTCCAGCCACTTCAATTTCTTCTACTGCTTCTTCAGTAATCAATTCATCTTTTTCCACTATAACTTCTTCCGTCTCCGGATGAACAACATCTGCGGAAGCTATCCGACCTGTAATCCTTTCAGCCAAGGACTCAATTACCTCTCCTTCTTCTTTGATAGCTCTTACTTTAATTCCTTTATCAGTACCGCAGTCCTTTTCTTCAACTACTACATCTTGCGAAACATCTACTAATCGTCGAGTCAAATACCCCGAATCTGCCGTTCTTAAAGCAGTATCAGCCAATCCTTTTCGCGCTCCGTGAGTAGAAATAAAGTACTCTAATACCGTTAATCCTTCCCGGAAAGACGCCTTAATCGGCATATCAATAATTCGTCCCGAAGGATCAGCCATTAGTCCCCGCATACCGCCTAACTGGGCAATCTGAGCTCTACTACCGCGGGCTCCGGAAGTAGCCATCATGTCAATCGGATTAAATTTACCTAAGTTATCAATTAACGCATCAGTAACATCTTCTTTAGCTTGATTCCAGACATCAATCACTTTCTGATAGCGTTCATTTTCAGTAATCAATCCCCGGCGGTACTGCTGTTCAATATGTTCTACCTGTTCATCAGATTCCTCTAAAATTTCATACTTTTTATCCGGAATATCTACATCGGTAATTCCAATTGTTAAACCCGAAATAGTACAGTAATGGAAAGTTATTTCTTTAATATTATCTAATACTTCTGCGGTTCGATTAGGTCCTAGCTTTCTATAAGTAAGCTCTACTATATCTGCCAACTTACCCTTATCAAGAACTTCATTATAATAAGGGAGTTCTTCAGGTAAAATATTATTAAAAATTACCCGACCTACATTGGTTTCTATCCAGTCTCCAACTTCTAATCTATATTTAATCTTAGTCTGCAAAGTCACAACTTCATTTTGATAGGCTTTAACTACTTCCTCAGGAGAACCATAAAATTTACCTTCTCCTTTGCTTCCCTCTTTAATTATTGTCATATAATAAGCACCTAAAACCATATCCTGAGTAGGAATAGTAATCGGTTCTCCATCCGCCGGCGATAATAAATTATAAGTGGAAAGCATTAAAGTTCTAGCTTCTGCTTGAGCTTCGGCAGTTAACGGAACGTGAACAGCCATCTGATCGCCGTCAAAGTCTGCATTATACGGCGGACAGACAAGCGGATGAATTTTAATTGCCTTTCCTTCCACTAACACAGGTTCAAAAGCTTGAATACCTAATCTATGCAGGGTTGGAGCTCGATTTAAAAGTACCGGATGTTCCTTGATAACATCCTCCAGAACATCCCAGACTTCATCATCAGCATTTTCAACCATACTCTTAGCGCTTTTTATGTTATGGGCCAACTCCCGATCAACTAATTCCCGCATTACAAATGGTTTAAACAATTCTAAAGCCATCTTCCGCGGTAGGCCGCACTGATCCATCCGCAGGTCAGGACCTACTACAATTACTGACCGACCAGAATAATCAACTCGCTTACCTAATAAATTCTGGCGGAAACGCCCCTGCTTTCCTTTTAACATATCACTCAGTGACTTCAACGGTCGATTGCCGGCCCCAGTAACTGCTCGTCCGCGGCGGCCGTTGTCAATTAAAGCATCAACTGCTTCTTGCAGCATCCGCTTCTCATTCCGGATAATAATATCCGGGGCTCCTAACTCTAACAACCTTTTCAATCGGTTATTACGGTTAATTACCCGCCGGTAGAGATCATTCAAATCTGACGTAGCAAACCGACCGCCGTCTAACTGCACCATCGGTCTTAATTCAGGCGGAATCACCGGAATAACATCTAAAACCATCCACTCCGGACGATTATCAGACTGTCTTAACCCTTCTAATACCTTCAACCGACGAACAGTTCGCTTTCTACGCTGTCCAGAAAGCCCTTTGACTTCTTCCTGAAGCTTCTCCACTTCAGAATCCAAATCCATATTAGCTAAAATTTGTTTAACAGCTGACGCACCCATACCTGCTTTAAACCGCTTACCATATTTATTCCTGGCTTCCCGGTATTCACTTTCACTCAATAACTGCTTTTTACTTAACGGCGTATCTCCCGGATCAATTACAATATAAGAAACAAAATAAAGCGCCTTCTCCAGCGAACGAGGCGACATATCCAGAACTACTCCTAATCGACTAGGAATCCCCTTAAAAAACCAAATATGCGACACAGGAGCAGCTAATTCAATATGCCCCATTCTCTCTCGTCTTACTTTTGATTTTGTAACCTCTACTCCACAGCGATCACAGACAACCCCTTTATATCTTACCCGTTTGTATTTACCGCAGTGACACTCCCAATCCTTAGTAGGACCAAATATCTTTTCGCAAAACAGTCCTTCCTTTTCCGGCTTCAAGGTTCGATAATTAATAGTTTCCGGCTTCTTAACTTCTCCATTAGACCAGGATCTAATCTTCTCCGGTGAAGCTAATCCAATTTCCATAAAGTCAAAACTATTTGGATTAAACAAGGCCTTACTCCCCCTTATTTAGCTTACTCGTTTTCTTCCTCTTGCTCATCACTAGTATCCGACAAGCCAACTCCTAACTTTTTAGACGTAGTATTTAATTCTTCATCATCAAGTGACAACTTCTGCTCATCCTCAGAATAAACATTAGCATCTAACCCAATACTCTGCATTTCCTTAATCAAAACTCTAAAGGATTCAGGAATTCCAGGGTCAGGCACATTCTCGCCTTTAACAATGGATTCATAAGCATCCACTCGGCCTACAACATCATCAGACTTAATAGTCAACATCTCCTGCAAGCAATGAGCTGCACCATAAGCTTCCATAGCCCAAACTTCCATTTCCCCAAAGCGCTGACCGCCAAATTGAGCTTTACCGCCCAGCGGCTGCTGCGTAACTAGAGAATAAGGGCCAGTAGAACGTCCGTGCATTTTATCATGAGCCAAATGATGCAGTTTTAAAATATACATGTAGCCGACTGTAACTCGTTCTTCAAATTTCTTTCCTGTCCGGCCGTCATAAAGAGTACGCTTCCCATCACGGGGGAGGCCAGCTTCTGCAAGCATCTCTTCAACTTCTTCCTCTTTAGCCCCATTAAAGACCGGCGTAGATACATAGGTATCTAATTCATCGGCCGCCATACCCAGATGAGTTTCTAATACCTGTCCAATATTCATTCGCGACGGTACTCCCAGCGGACTAAGTACAACTTCCACCGGCGTCCCATCCGGAAGATACGGCATATCTTCTTCCGGCAATATACGGGCAATAACTCCCTTATTCCCGTGGCGTCCAGCCAACTTATCACCGACAGTTATTTTTAATCTCTTAGCTACATACACTCTAACCAATTTATTGACTCCAGTCTGCAGTTCATCGCCTTCTTCTCTATCAAATACTTTAACATCAATAACCGTTCCTTCTTCTCCATGCGGCACTTTAAGCGAAGTATCCCGCACTTCGCGGGCTTTTTCACCGAAAATAGCCCGCAGCAGTCTTTCTTCTGCAGATAATTCTTTTTCCCCTTTAGGAGTTACTTTCCCGACTAGAATATCTCCTGCTTCTACTTCTGCTCCTTCTCTAATAATACCGCGCTCGTCTAAATCTTTTAAAGATTCCTTGCTGGCATTTGGAATTTCTCTCGTAATCTCTTCCGGCCCTAACTTAGTATCGCGGGCCTCAGCTTCATACTCCTCTATATGAACTGAAGTTAAATCATCGTCTTTAACTAGTTTTTCACTAATTAAAATAGCATCCTCATAGTTATAGCCTTCCCAGGTCATAAATGCTACTAGACAGTTTCTACCTAAGGCTAGTTCTCCTCCATCAGTAGCTGGACCATCAGCAATTACTGTTCCTTCTTCTACATAATCGCCCTGTTCTACAATTGGTTTTTGATTCATACAGCTGCCCTGATTGGAGCGGGCAAATTTAGTTAATTCATAATTATCAATTGTTCCATCCTCAGTTTTAATTAATATTTTTTCTGCCGTTACTTTAACTACTTCTCCTGTATTCCGAGCTACAACTGTAGCCCCAGAATCTTTAGCCACTTCATATTCAATCCCTGTCCCTACTCGCGGAGCATCTGTTTTCAAGAGAGGAACTCCCTGGCGCTGCATATTAGCTCCCATTAAAGCCCGGTTAGCATCATCATTTTCCAAAAAGGGTATTAAAGCAGCCGAAACACCTATAATCTGCTTGGGAGAAACATCCATGTAATCTACCTTTTCCACGTCAATCTGAATATCATCCCCATTATACCGGGCAAATACCTCGTCATTTTCTAGACAACCATCTTTCCCTATCGGCTCATTGGCCTGCGCAATTACATATTGGTCCTCTTGAGTAGCATTTAAATACTCAATCTGCCCAGTAACTTCCCCACCTTCTTCTACTTTTCGGTACGGCGTCTCAATAAATCCAAATTCATTTGTCTTTCCATAAATACACAGCGAACCAATTAAACCGATATTAGGACCTTCAGGTGTCTCAATCGGACAAATTCGTCCGTAGTGAGTATGGTGAACATCCCGCACATCAAATCCAGCTCGTTCTCGGCTCAAACCGCCTGGTCCTAAAGCGCTCATCCGCCGTTTATGAGTTAACTCTGATAACGGATTGGTCTGATCCATAAATTGGGATAACTGTCCACTACCGAAAAATTCCTTAATAGCAGCTGCTACAGGCCGCGTATTAATTAAATTCTGCGGTGTAATCACATCTAAATCCTGGATAGTCATTCGTTCTCTAACTACCCGCTCCATCCGCGATAAACCAATTCGGAATTGATTTTGCAATAACTCACCTATCGTCTTTAACCGTCGATTAGATAAATGGTCAATATCATCTATATTAGCATCTTCATCATCATCAATTAAGCCAAACATATAGCGGTAAGTCTCAATAATATCTTCTTCTGTTAAAGTCCGCCGCTCTAAATCATAATCCAGCCCTAACTTCTGATTAATCTTATAGCGGCCTACTTTAGCCAGGTCATAACGTTTGCGGTCAAAGAATAAAGAATCAATCAAATTCTGAGCACTTTCTACCGTCGGCGGTTCTCCCGGCCGTTGGTTCTTATATAATTCAATTAATGCTTCTTCTTGACTTTCAGTATTGTCTTTTTCCAGCGTCTTATGTAGCGTCTCATGGTCTCCAAACATCTCAATCAATTCTTCATCACTACCGTAGCCTAAAGCTCTAAATAAAATGGTTCCCGGCATTTTTCGATTCCGATCCACTCTCACCGAAACAATCCTTTTTTTATCATACTCAAATTCAATCCAGGCACCACGGTTAGGGATGATACTGCCATCATACAAAATCCGTCCATCATTAGTAATTTCTTTACTGAAATAAACTCCCGACGATCTAATTAACTGATTAACAATCACTCGTTCCGCACCATTGATAATAAAAGTTCCCCGCTCTGTCATTAAGGGAAAATTAGCCATAAAGACATCTTGTTCCTTAATCTCCCCGGTATCTTTATTAATCAACCGCACCCGGGCATTCAAAGGAGCATCATAACTGACATCTCGGTTTTTACTCTCTACTTCATCATATTTTGGCTCATCAATAGAATAGTCAATAAACTCCAGCACTAAGTTCTCCGCAAAATCCTGAATTGGAGAAATTTCATCAAATAAATCCATCAATCCCTTGTCAAAAAACCACTGGTAAGAATCCTTCTGGGTTCTAATTAAATAGGGCATCTCCATTCCATCTTCTACTTTGGCAAAACTTCGCCGCTGTCGCTTCAAATCGCCTTCTGCCTTGGCCATAAAACATGTCACCCCCGAAGATTTTATCCAACTTCTCTAGACAGACTGCTAACTCTGTCTAAAATTATTATCACACTTAAATTGTTCACAGCAGGTCATCTATAAATAAACAGATTAATATTCAATTTTAACCTGCGGTTGAATTTAAGCACGCTAAATAAACTAACATAAACTCATGCCTAACATGCTCAGATTCAACCCCAGACTTAATTTCAGGTTCTACTTCTTCTGCCCCCATTTATATATTTGCTATTTTTAGTCAAATTATGTATCCTGAGCTACCAATCCCTTATTATATTGCTACAACAATAAATAATGGTAACACACTTCTATGCTATTGTCAACAATAGAAAAATAATTAAGGTAAAAAAGCACCCTGTTAAAAACAGAGTGCTTTTTAATAATTCTATTTATTTATAAACAAGTAAAACTGATTATTTTAGTTCAACTTCAGCGCCAGCTTCTTCTAATGTTTCCTTAACTTCTTCTGCTTCTTCTTCTTCTAGTCCTTCCTTAACCGGATTAGGTAGGTCATCAACTAATGACTTAGCATCCTTCAATCCAAGGTCTGTCACTTCTCTTACTGCTTTGATTACCTTAATCTTTGTACTTCCTGCTGAAGTTAATACTACATCAAAGTCAGTCTGTTCTTCTTCCTCTTCTTCTCCGCCAGCAGCACCGGCAGCAGGAGCAGCAGCTACTGGAGCAGCACTTACATCAAACTTTTCTTCTAATTCCTCAACTAATTCCGCCAGTTCCAATACCGTCATATCCTCAATAGCTTCTAAAATTTCTTCTTTATCCATCATTAATCTCCTCCTTAAATTTATTGTTCCTCTTTTTCTTCTTTCACAGCATTAAGCGTCCGCACCAACTTATTAAGCGGTTCTTTTAAACAGTACACCAGACCTGAAATTGGAGACTTCATTCCCTGAGCAATTTGGCCTAACAAAACCTCTCGCGGTGGAATATCAGCTAAAGATTCTACTTCTTCAGCATCTATAATACTGCCCTCTATAACTCCCGACTTGATTTCTAAATTCTCATACTCCTCTGCAAAATCAGATAATACCTGAGCAGGAGCAACCGGATCCTCTAAACCAAAAGCAATAGCTGTCGGGCCTACTAAGTATTCCTCTACTTCTTCGCAATCTGCATTTTTAGCTGCCAAATAAGCTAAGGTGTTTTTCACAACCTTGTACTCTACACCAGCATCCCTTAACTTATTGCGGAGTTCTGTCATCTCTTCTACATTCAAACCCCGATAATCAGTTAGCACAGCAGATTTGGAGTCTTCCAATTTTTCCGTAAGTTCTTCAACAACCAGTTCTTTTTCTCGGCGAGCCACTTTAAACATTCACCTCCTCAATAAATACCACACTTTGGTGACCCTCTATATAACTTTACCCCTCTCAAATAATAAAAGCCTCCGCTACAGCCGGAGACTTAGGTAAAGACAGATATACTTCAGTTTACAGTTTATAGTTTATAGTTTACAGTTAAATTCAAATTCATAAACCCCTTATATTTTTGGATTTATGTTTTTTAACTGTCAACTGTTAACTATCAACTGTCAACTGTTTATCTCTGCCTCGGTAGGCAATATTTAAGCCATTAGGCACCTACTGTCTTCGGCTGCAGAATATTTCTTTTTCGCGGAGCTATTATAACATATTATTCTCCAAGAAGCAAATTTATTAAGTAACTAAATCTATTACTTGATTAGGATTTATTTTAATTCCGGGTCCCATTGTAGCAGAAACTGCTACGTTTTTCAAATAACGACCTTTAACTCCATTAGGTCTCGACTTAACAACTGCTTCCATCAAAGCAGTAAAGTTATTATATAATTCCTCATTGTCAAAACTAGATTTTCCAATTGGAGCATGAACATTCCCCGCCTTATCAGCTCGGTATTCAATTTTACCGGCCTTTAAATCTTCAATTGCCTGCTCTAGTTCAAAAGTTACAGTTCCCGTCTTAGGACTAGGCATTAAACCCTGAGGGCCTAGGATAGGGCCTAGCTTCCCTACTACCTGCATCATATCTGGAGTAGCAACCACGGCATCAAAATCCATCCAGCCATTTTCAATTCTTTCCGCTAATTCTTCACCGCCGACTACATCAGCACCAGCTGCTTCAGCTTCCTTTACTTTCTCTCCTTGCGCAAAAGCAACCACTTTAACTTCCTGTCCGGTTCCTGCTGGTAAAACTACTGTATCTCTTACCTGCTGATCATTCTTAGAGGGATCAATCCCTAACCTAGCAGAAACTTCAATCGTCTCATCAAAATTAGCAGTAGCTGTTTCCAGCACTAAATCTAGCGCCTCTTGCACACTATATTTTTCTTCCGGGTCAACATTTTCTACCGCCTGTTGATATCTTTTAGACATTATAATTCCTCCTCTGTGGTAATAACGGAATCTAACCTCCCACAAGTTTTTATTCTTCTACTTCAATTCCCATACTGCGGGCAGTACCCTCGACCATGCTCATAGCCGCTTCTAGTGAAGCAGCATTTAAATCTTCCATTTTTGTTTCCGCAATCTCCTGCACATCATCAGACGTTACTGTCCCCACTTTTTCCATATTTGGTTCTCCCGAACCTTTTTCTAAACCAGCAGCTTTCTTTAATAGTTCTGCCGCCGGTGGAGTTTTCGTCACAAAATCAAAGGATCGGTCAGCATAAACAGTAATTTCAACTGGAATTAAGTTGCCAGCTTGATCAGCCGTTCGGGCATTAAAGGCCTTACAAAACTCCATAATATTAATCCCGTGCTGTCCTAACGCAGGTCCTACAGGTGGAGCCGGGCTAGCTTCTCCAGCTGGAATCTGCAAACTAATTTCTCCAATAACTTTTTTAGCCATTATTTACACCTCCTTACTTACGCTTTCTCTACTTCGCCAAAACCTAAATCAACCGGCGTTTGACGGCCAAACATAGAAACCAAGACTTTTATTTCTTCATTTTCATAGTCGATTTCCTGTACTTCTCCAACATGATCTTCTAATACACCTTCCATCACTCGAACTTTATCGCCAATTTCTACATCCATATCTGCCCGGGCAATTTCCATTCCCATATCCTTCTTTATTTTTCTAATTTCAGCTTCTGAAACCGGAACCGGATCCTTACCGGCACTAGCAAAATCAATTACCCCTGGTGTATTATTGACAATATACCAGGAATCATCTTCTAATTGCATCTTTATTAGTACATACCCAGGTAATACTTGTTCTTTACTTCCCGATTCATCATCATCATCATCATTTCTCTCCGTTGGGATCAAAATTTCAAATATTTTATCTTCCATATCAGTACTTTTGATCCGCTGTTCTAAATTAGCTTTTACTCGTTTTTCTTTTCCCGAATAGGTATAAATTGCATACCATTTTCCTTCTTCATTACTCATAACAAAGGACTCCCATACTAGGAGCCGCACCCCCTCTAACCAAGAATAATGGGTTGAATAAGTTTAGAAAATACCAAATCAATACCTCCAATGAATAAAGCTACTGCCAATACAACAGCAATCACCACCGCTGTATAAGAAACAACTTCATTCACGTTAGGCCAATTTACCTTCTGTAATTCAACCTTTACTTCCTTAAAAAATTTCCCAATTGTCTGTAATACATTTTTATCGTTAGCCATAAGCATCCCACACCCTCATTGTTTATTATAAATCAGCTAACTCCAATGCCCAACAATTAACGGGTTTCTTTGTGTACAGTATGCTCCTTGCAGAATTTACAGTATTTTTTCAACTCTAATCTCTGGCGCTGATTTTCTTGATTTTTAGTGGTAGTATAATTTCGCCGATTGCATTCTGTACACTCTAAAGTAATTATTTCTCGCACAACTGCCACCTCCTAAATGCAACTATACCGGGCATACTTTATCATATTTTTTTCTAAAAGTCAATAAGCTTTCCATGATTCCGAAAAAAAGAAGAGAAAAGTAAGATATTTCTCACTTTTCTCTTCTTTTATATTCATCTACCAATACTTAATCCTCAATTAGACGATTAGAGCCTTCAGTTATAACCCACTGTTTTTATTCAATAATTTCAGTTACTACTCCCGCTCCTACTGTCTTGCCGCCTTCTCGA
>CAYFUT010000066.1:5355-14517 GCA_964346395.1 uncultured Halobacteroidaceae bacterium | reverse complement strand
GTTCGATTAATATAATTAAAGTAAGATACAACTTGATTAATATCAAAAATATCCCGATCGCTAAATCCAACTTCCTTTAAATTCTGAACATCTTGTTCTTTTATTTCATTCGGATTGTTAGTCAGCTTTTCTGCGTACTCAAGCATCAACATTTCAGCTGAAGAAATATCAGCAGCTGCATAATCTTCAACAATCTCTTTAATCTGCGTTTCATCATAATCAGATACCTGACGGAGAGCCTCTCCGTGGTGCTCAATTCAGTAATGACAAGAATTAATTCCAGAAACTACCGTGGCTATCAATTCTCTCTGCCTTCTGCTCAAGTTAGAGTCCCCAAACATTATTGATTGATACAAACTTAAATGCGCCCCCATGACTTTAGAATTTAGTGACTGCACCTGCAAAATGTTAGGAACTTGGTCTGCCCCCGGACGATTAGTTAATTGATCATATAATTTTTTTAATCTTCCTTCTGCTTTTTCCTGATCAATTTTTTTAATCCAGCTCATTTTTTATCCTCCTCCTGAATAATTAGACTTCTATTTTATAATTCTAATGAAGATTGGAACCAGTTTTTCAGCAAAATTAACTATACTTTTCTAGATCAGATATGAATCTATCTATCATTTTTTCTTGGGTGGCCCACGAAGTAACTAATCTGACTGCAGACTTGTTGGCCTTAACTTTTTTCCAGATATGAAATGAATATCTATCCTTTAGTTTCTCAATTAATTGGTGAGCAAATATAGGGAAAATTTGATTGGAGTCAGTTTGATTTAAAAATTGATAGCCCCGTCTTTCAATATTTTGACTTAATTTGTCAGCCATTGAATTAGCATGTTCGGCCAGAGAAAAATATAAACCATCCTTAAATAGTTCAAGAAACTGAATTCCCAACACTCTTCCTTTAGCCAGTAAAGCTCCCTTTTGTTTTAAATGAAATCTAAAATTTTCTTTTATCTGGTCATTAGGAATAATTACCGCTTCTCCACAGAGAGCTCCATTTTTAGTGCCTCCAATATAAAAAACATCAACCAATTCTGACAATTCTGATAAAGTCAAATCATTTTTCGATGAACATAAAGCGGAACCTAATCTAGCTCCATCCAAATACAGCAATAAATCATTTTCTTTACAGAATGAATTTAATTTAACTAATTCTTGTTTAGTATAGACCGTTCCTAATTCTGTGGGGTTAGAAATAAATACTAGTTTTGGCTGCACCATATGTTCATCAGTATGTTGATTTAAAACTGGTTTTATGTCTTCCGGAGATAATTTCCCGTTCTTACTCTCAACAGTATTGATCTTATGACCGGCGGCTTCAATTGCTCCGGCTTCGTGAGTGTTTATGTGTCCTGTTTTAGCCGCTATGACCGACTCATATTTTTTTAAGATTGAGGAAATTACAATTAGATTAGCCTGAGTTCCTCCGGAAACAAAATGGATATCAACAGCTTCATTTTGCAGCTTCTTCCGTAAAAGATCAGCAGCCTGCTTAGAATAATCATCATTCCCGTAACCGGGCTGCTGCTCTAAATTAGTTTTTGATAATGCTTTTAAAATATTAGGATGGGCTCCTTCACTATAATCATTTTTTAAACTGTACTTCTTTTTATCTTGTTTGCTAGTTCTCATTAGTATCCCTCCCTGTTGTAAGTTTATAATAACAATCATTTTTACCTCCGGCAAAAAATAATTCAAGACCAATTATCAGCTAATAACTGGTAATTGGCCTTGAAGCCTAGATAAATTTATACCACTTTGCCAACCGAAGAACACAAAACTTTTAGTACTCTTTATTCCCTAATGACAGCAGTCACCTGAGTCGCAGCCGTGACCGCAGTCTTCAGAAGTTTCTAGATCCAACACAGAAAAAACTGTGTCATTAACCTGTTCCATGATTTGATTAAACTCCTGCTGAGCTTTCATGTAAGCATTAATCTTATCATTTTGCTGCATCTTCTGTTTTAATTCCTTAAGTCTTCTCTTTAACTCCGTAGGTATTTCTTCGTTTAATTCGTGAGCTTGATGGATTTCCTGCTGTGCAGCTTGAAAGTCAGCTAAAATTTGTTTTGCTTCCTCATCAGCTTCAACTTCTTGTTCGGCAGTCAGTAATTCTTTATACTCCGGCAGCTTCCCCAGTTCTTTTTTTAACTCTTTTGCTTTAGCTACTACAGACATGATTTTACCTCCATTCAATTAATTTAATTCCATAGCTAAATTATTAATATGTTAACCAATTTACCTCAATTGTATGGTCAATATAATGCAAATGTCAAATTCAATTGATCTATAAACATCAATTTCAGATTTACTTTTTTAAGAACAAACAATTAACAGAGAATATCCGTTTCTAAACATTTGTCAACCATTTAAATATAAGGTTGACAATAATAATCATTTATCTTATAATCACTATAAACAATTAACTATAGGGAGGGAGCCAATTGATAGGCCAACTAAAACAAAAAATTTTAACCGGTAAACAATTGACTAAAGAAGAAGCCCTTGCTTTGGCTAATACAAATGGCGATAAGCTGATGAATTTATTGAAGGCTGCTAATCAAATAAAAAATGAGTTTAACGGCCCACAGGTAAATCTATGCTCTATTGTTAATGCTAAATCGGGGAGCTGTACAGAGGACTGTCAGTTTTGTGCTCAATCTAGTCATTATGATACTAAAGTGGATACTTATCCGCTGCTAGAAAAGGAAACAATATTAACTAAAGCTAAACAAATGGAAGCTAAAGGCGCTCACCATTTTGGCTTGGTAACTAGTGGACAACAGATATTATCTGACCAAGAATTTAATCAATTGCTTGCTGCAATAGAAAAAATTAATAAAGAAACCAAACTCAATGTTTGTGCTTCGTTGGGAACTTTAAATCACAAACAAGCCAGTGCTTTAGCAGAAGCAGGATTGACTCGCTATAATCATAATTTAGAAACTTCTCAGAGGTATTTTCCGCAAATCTGTACTACCCATAGCTATAAGGAACGTAAAAAAACAGTAGAACAGCTAAAGAAACAAGATATAGAAGTCTGCTGTGGGGGAATTATCGGGTTAGGAGAGGAGTTTAAGGATAGAATTGAGTTAGCCTTTACTCTGAAAAAAATGGATGTTGATTCAGTGCCGCTTAATATTTTAACTCCGATAGAAGGTACTCCTCTAGAAGATAATCAACCCCTACCTCCTTTAGAAATTTTAAAAACAGCTGCTATTTTTAGATTTATACTACCCGAAAAAACAATTAAACTCTGTGGAGGTAGAGAAAACAATCTGCGCAGTCTACAATCGCTAGCTTTACTAGCAGGAGTTAATGGGTTATTAATCGGGAATTATCTGACTACTAACGGTCGTAAGATTGAAGATGATCTGCAGATGATTAAAGATTTAAATTTATCCAGTTGATAATAAAGCTTGTTCTACAGCCGAAAAATATTCTGAACCTGCAGTTTAATTTGGCGTGGTCTGATCAAAAATTATTAGGTCTGGTTAATCAACAACTATGTTTTAAACTAAATTTAAAGGAGGAATTATTATGTCCACAACAAATGTAAGTTCTTCTAAAAAGATATCAACTCAGGATATGGTTTATGCAGCAATCTTTGCTGCATTAATAAGTGTGTTAAGTTATATTTCAATACCTATTCCCATTAGTCCGGTTCCGGTGACTGGCCAATCATTAGCTGTTATGTTAGCCGGAATTATTTTAACTACTAAACAAGCAGGATTAAGTATGGGAACTTTCTTATTATTAGGTACTGTTGGAGCTCCCGTCTTCTCTAATGGCAGAGCTGGTATTGGGATTTTAGTTGGGCCTAGCGGCGGATATTTAATTGGTTATCTAGCCGGAGCTGTAGTTATTAGCCTATTAATTAAGCAGGAAACTAATTATCTAAAAGTTGGTTTAGCTACTATATTGGGAGGGATTATTGTAGTTCATTTACTGGGAGTAGGCTGGTTAAGCTATATTACTAAAATGGGAATTAAAGAAGCAATTACATCAGGTAGTCTTCCTTTCATCCCTGGAGATTTACTTAAAGCTATCATTGCAACTTTTATTGGAGTTAAAATAAAAAATCATCTACCAGAGTTAACAAGATAAAACAGGGCTTTCTCATTGGAGGTTTAAGAAGTCCAATTGGTATAAGGGCCAACTTAAAACTTATTACCCCATTACTTCAGAGCCTAACTACCTAGGGAAGTTGCTCGACAGTTGGCCCTAAAGACTATAGATCCTATCTTCCGATTCTGCAAACCACTTTTTAAACTCAATCAAGGAAGGAAGAGTAGAAAAAAAGAATAAATGGCTTGGGCAGTCGCAGTCACTGGCTCCAAAGCCGGATAAGGGCATCTCCCCTCCCCGGTCAAGAAAGTAATTAGCCCACATATGTTCATAACAGTTAGTACTATAGGTATACCATACTTCTACTAGCTCGGTTTCAGCTCGCAAATAATCAATATGCCAATGAAACTTCTTTGTCTGTTGATAATGACGGCGAACCCGGGCCAACACTCCCCCAGGGCCCCGAGCACTGCCGACATAAAGATAATAACCAAGCTCTACTATTAATTTTCCAGCACTACCAACGCTAACTTCTTTATTCGCTTTTGCTTCTAAAATTAATATATAATTACCCGGTTCTTTTGTTAGCTGCTCCTCTAAATTGGTTAATTGCATGCTTCCTACCTCCCAGTATAGGTCTGTGCCTCTAAAATAAAATTAATTAAATAATATCTAGCCACTCTCGTTCACTATCTAAAAATCCTGAAGTGGGGTTTTAATCAACTCTAGTTTTAAATCTGTTTACCAGTAAATAAATAAATAACAAATGAACTACAAACCCTATCCCCAATTTAAACAAGTAAAAAGAAAAATTACTATAGACTGTAGTTACAACTTCTCCTATCCAGAAAGTAGGGAACACGCCAGCCAAATAACGCCAATTAGTTTCTAACATATAACCAATGAGGGGCGCAAAAAAGAACAATCCCGAACCTTTAGCGAGAGCAAAACCTTCTACTTTATTATCCGCAAAAGCTCCAATTACTAGAGCCATCATTGGAGCTTCCAGGGCTGCCAGAAAAAAAACCGGCAGCAAACTTAAAAATTTAATCTCCAGAAGCTGTAAAAAACAAAGTGCAAAAACTGAACCCAAAATACTTAGCAAGATAATACTAAAAAGTTTATAAACTAAATATTTAATCCGCGATAAAGGAGTTACTGACAGATAAGAGAGGATTCCTTGGTCTCTCTCTTCTAAAATCATAAATCCGATCAAAGTACCTAAAGTTAAAGGGATTAACATTAAAATGAAAGCTATTATAAATGGATAATGGGGAGTCAGCGAAAACGCAAACTTCTCCCCTAAAATATCCTCGCCCACGGGAATGATGATCTTAAACCCCACTGCCATTAACAGCGGCGACAGTAAAATAAAAAACAGCATCTTATCTCTGGTAATGTTCTTTAAATCACCCTGCAGAAGAGCTAAAAGTTTTTTCACTGCTCATCACCTATCTTCAAAATGATGTATTTATAAAACCAATCATAAGCCCAGCGGAAAGCAATCACAATCCAGACTGAAAGTATTACAACCGAAAATATGAGTTCCCCCCAGCTTACCCCAAATCCAAAAGCAGCAAAAATTAAAACCAACGAAGCTCTAGTCGGCCACAAATAAAAAAGAAATGTCTCAAATAGCCCTAAAAATTCAAACAGCGGCAGACTAATAATGATGGAGTACAAAATAGACACCATTAAATACTGATTTACTGTCTCCACCTTCACAGCTAAGGTAACTCCTAACAGACTGAAAAAGACTGCTGTCAAAACTACTCCGATAAAGAAAAGAAGAAAATTAAAATCTGACCCCAACGCTGCCACCGATATCACCAGAGCAGTCCCTACCGCCAATACTGTCAGCGAAATTACCCGAGCCGCTAAATATTCCCCCACTCTCAGCGGAGTTACAAATAGTCCTTCTAAAATATTTTCTCCTCTCTCCAGTAAAATAAGTGCTCCCACGAAGAAAAAACCCAACATGGCCGGATCAGAAAAAACAACAATCCCCGCTGCCAGAGCTCTATAATCACCTGGAATATAAAGCAGCAGACCGATATATAAAGCACTAATTACCAGATAAGCGTGGTAAAAACCGTGGCGAAACTGAAACTTAAGGTCCTGTTTTAAAGCTTGAAGCAGCCTCACCGTAATCTCCTCCCGGTAACTTCGATAAATACTTCTTCTAAATCAGCCTCTTGGCTGTGAATTGACTCTAGTTGGTAATTTTCTATCAGTTGGCAGAATTTCTTTTTAGCCCCTAGTTCCTGGAGGGGAAAAGTAGTCTTCTCGGTAATATCGCCGTTAAAGTAAACCACCTCTACCTGCGGGGAACCGTAATCTTTCTTTAACCGCTGCGGTGAGTCAATCAAAACTATCTCGCCTGCTACGAGAAAAGCCACCCGATGACAGAGATCATCAACTGCCTTCATATCATGGGTAGTTAAAAAGACCGTTTTCCCTTCTTGACAATAATTACGGATAATATCTTTAACCCGCCGTGCATTAGCCGGGTCCAAACCCGAAGTTGGTTCATCCAGAAATAGAAGTTTGGGCTGATTGAGAAAAGCCCGGCAGAGATTTAACCTCATCTTCATCCCTTTCGAATAATTGCTAACTTTTACGTCAGCGGCTTCTTTAAGTCCTACCATTTCTAAAAGCTTATCCACATTTTCAGTCTCTTTCGTATACAAGGAAGCAAAATGCTCCAAATTCTCCCGCCCGCTAAACCGTTCATACAGATTAGGGGTTTCAAAGGAAACTCCAATATTTTCATAAAAATCATTAGTTATAGTTTCAATCTTCTCTCCTATCACCTTGACTTCACCCTGAAATTCTTTTAAAATTCCCGTAATTATTTTCTGAGTAGTACTCTTTCCTGCTCCTGATGGTCCGAGAAAGCCGAATATTTCTCCCGGTTGGATAGTAAAATTTAATTTTTTTAAGGTCTTTTTTTCATTACCCGGATAAGTATAACTTAAATCTTTTACTTCTACCGCCGGCTTAACCTGTTTGCCTTTTTTATCAGTCATCTTTGCCCCTCACTTTCTAAATCTTTTTTACTCTTTAATCAAACCCTCGGCCATTAAGTCTATTAGCAAATCAACTGCTTTTTCAAAGTAATTCTCTCCTATTTCCTTACGATGCAGAGTAAGCAAAAATAACCCCCGCAATAGACCAGAAACAGCCTCCAGATCACATTCCTTCAGAGAGCCGCTTTCCTGCCATTTCTTAAGCAGAGGAGCTAAAGTTTCTAAATCATTACTAATATGATCTTTTATTTTCTCTTCGGGAACTTTATTAACCAGCTGCCGATACTCACCTTCTTGATACAGATTTTTAAGCAGTGGACTTTGCTCCACCAAATTAAAAGCTTTTTTTAAAAACTGGCGAAAATCTTCTCGGCTGACTTCTCCTGCTACCAGATCGCTAGTTAACAATTCCTCCTTTATCTGCTCTTCTTTACGTTCAAGGACTCCAAAATAAAGTTCTTCTTTGGAAGAAAAAAATTTATAAAATGTTCCCTGGGCAATTCCAGCTTTTTCAGTTAACTCCTTGATTGTAGTTTTTTTTAGACCATATCTAGCAAATAACTGGGCCCCTTCTGATAACAAACTGGCCCTAATTTTTTCTTTCTCTTGCTCAGTAAATCCACGCGGCATATTCTCTACCTCCCTCCAGATACTTATTTATAGTTTAAATGATTATATGAATATCTTTATTTTTTATTCATACTAGCGCAAAAAATTTTGTCCTCTTCGTTTATTAGTATATCATAAATCACTTGTTTTACAAATGTTTAATCACCCCATATCTTTATTCCTCTGCCCTAATTAATGTAGGCTACCTTCATTCTCTTAAGTAATAGAAGTTTTTTCTTTCAAAATAAATTAACCTTCTACATTTTCTATTTCCCTATTTCACACAGCATACAAAAATGACCAGATTCTAGACAGTACAGACCAGAATCTGGCCTCCTGAAAACTTCCATCTCTAATCACCTCCTAAGTAAAAAAATAAAAAACTAGCTCAACACCGGCTGACCCGGCTGCGGAAAAGGTACCGGAGTGAGATTATCAGGTACCCCAGGTCCTAATATCATATCACCACCTCCTTCCTCGGTAGTAAGCAATCACTACTGGAATCAATCCCTGAGCACCCTGACCAGAAACTAATCCAGCACAAATCACCGGTTAAAGGAAAAATATCGCTGGTTACAATAAGGGGCTAAACATACAACCTTCTCCCCTCCCAACCGGGAGCACTCAGGACCTACACACATATAAAACACCTCCTCTAAATAAGATAAGATACTCTCTAGTCCAGACTCTCAGCTACCCGGCGGACGCCGTCAGTCATCAAACCTACTCCCGCGCCGGTTGTAGCCGGTTCCGGAGTAACTACCATCGCCACTCCTGCGCCGGCCTCTACTAGACCTCCTAACATAAACAATCACCTCCTCCTCGGTAGTAAGCAACCTCTACTGAAAGCGATCCCTGAGCACCTTAGCTAAAAACTGATCCAGCATCAAATCACCTCCTCTCAGAATAATCTAAGTTAAGCAAAAAATCTACTTGAAGATGATCTCAATTAAAATCTCCTCTAACATAGATAATCACCTCCCAGGAAGGTATAGTTAGCCCTAACAGGCTCAGTGGACACCAATAGGCCGCTAAACTGAGTCACTATCTGACCACCGGAGGAATATGCTCAGGTGGAAAAGGAAACCAAGTCATAGGTATCCCTCCTCTCTGGGGCTAGTCTGCCCCTGGTAAATAGCTTTTATTAACTTTTAAGTAAATAACTAGAAAGAAAGAGCAAAGAATAACGCAGGACTGAATCACTAACAATAGAAAATAGTTTTAGGCAATAGAAAATATCTTTAGGAAACTTGCCATAGTTTAAAAAATTTTTAAATAGGAATGAAATCGATCGGTAAGTTTGATTCTTTTGAAGTCTAAAGCCAATAGTAAAAAAATTTAGGAAAGAAAAACAGAGGAAGAAAAAAGAATCATCTCAATTTTGACCAATAAAAGTATATCAAGAAGTATACTTACTGTCAAGAGATAATTGGAAATAATTATTTCTTTT
>CAYFUT010000066.1:0-5255 GCA_964346395.1 uncultured Halobacteroidaceae bacterium | reverse complement strand
ATAAATCTTCCGGATCTAACTTACCTTCCTCTATCTGTTTCTGCAAAATAGCCTTCAAATCTGCTTCTGATTTGTCAGCCAAAATTTCTTCTTCAGCTTCAGGAAGTAAAAACTCTAGCTCAAGTTGAGGATTAGCCTCTATAAGCTCCTGCCAGTTATTAGTCTCTCCGTTTGCTATTTGGCGACTCAGAAGAAATAAAGCTAACCAGAAGGCTAAATATTCGCGCTCTCGGGCGGCGGGAATCAGTTTATAGAGGAGATCATAATTGATGTTGGCCTGCTTTTGCTCCTCTGCTAAAATCTGACCGTAACTAACCGCTTCCTCCTTCGTTTTAACTAACTCTTCCAGTCTCTCACCAGCACCGCAGGCATAATACAGTCTAACTTTATGCTCTAACAACAGTTGGCTGTCTCCCTCACCAGCAGCTAAAGCTATAATTTCTTCCAGTTCATCTAACATCAGATCAGTTAAATACTCACTGTTTAATTCTTTAACCTGCCGCGCCAGGTCAAGCCAGAGTTCCTCTTTTTGCTGATATTCCCTTGCCTTAATGGTAATCATCTCTACCATTGACTCTCTTTCTGCCTCCCATTCCCAGTTAAATTCTTCTTTTAAGAGCTCTAATCCGACAATAAATTTCCCCTTTGCTCTCTGCTTAAGAGCATCCTTCAGGAGAAGATAATAGCCATACAGCTTATAATAAGGAACCTCCAACTGGTGAAGTTTATGATAGGCTTCCTCTCTCAAATTTAGATCTAAAAGCAGAGGCAGCTGCTCATGAACTGTAATCTGATCCCGAGCCTCTTCACGAGAACTCTGGTGAACACCCTGACTATAAGTATCTTTTACCCGGGCCAACTCCTCAAGATAGCAGTCAGCCTGCTCTTGAAAATCTAGATCACTGCACTGCCTCGTTAGCTCAGCATATAGACCAGCTTTCTCCAAATTATAGTCCAGATTTTCTATCCGCTCGGCCACCTCTTTTATTTCGCGCCGGCTCTGACAGCGGTCAATTTCTATCTCCAGCAGTTTCTCAATCACCGAACGAAGATCAAAATCCGCTGGCGCCTCCTGCTTTATCTCTTTAAGCAGTCGCTCAGCTAGCTCTAATTTATCTGCTTCTAGATAAAGGGCTGCAGTCAACTCCCGACCCCGGAGTACTAACTTCTCCTCAGTAAGTTTTTGAACTAAAAGCCCCTCTACTTCCTCTAATTTATCCAAGGTAATATTAGTAAGTAAAGTTCGCAGTAAATTAATTATCTCCCGCCGCTGATGCGGCTTCTCATACTCAGAATCAACCAGACCTATTATTTCCAACCCCCACTCCAGTTCACCCTGCAGGGCCAACTCTTCTATCAGACGCTCAACCAGCTCTAAATCCGGCAGCTGCTTCTCTAGCTCAGAAATTAGCTGTTGGTATATACGTTTATATTGATTACGAGATTGACAGTTAACCAAAGCTTCTATCCAGCCTTCAATTCGAAGTACAGGTGAGCTAAACTTATCCAGCAGCGCCTCTACTTCCGCTAGCAGCCCCCTCTTTATAAGCGGCGCCACTAATACTAGATAGTCACTTCCTAGCCCCTCTTCTTCAGCCTGAACCAACTCTGGTAAAAACCGCACTGCTCTCTGAGGTGATTCCTGGCCAACCAGATGAACTGCTATCTGCGAATACCCTTTAATTTTTGCTTTAGCTTCTCGGCCCTGAAGGGCTTCTAAAGCTTTGCTGTAATCGCCCTGCTCTAAAAATGACTGGTAATCAGGACGCTCAGCAAATTGATCTAACATCTCAACCCCCATCGCCGGTACTCCTAGGGCTTTATCAGACTTAATATCTTCAAATTCAGGAGCCCTCTTCTCCTCTAGCCCCTCTGCCCTCAACTCAGCTACCTCTTCTTGAATTTTGGCTATCAGATCAGGGCGGTCTTTCTCGAAAAGAAGCGGCAGACAACACATAAATATATGAGTGCGGTACTGTTTATCTGTTACTTTTAAGCTCAACTTGACCAGCTTTTCTGCGGCGCCGGCCTCTATTACTTCAGTTACTATTGCTTTTAGCTTATTATCCATTTCCTGTCCTGTCTGCATTTTATGGTAGACTACCAGCAGTTTTTTTAGTATTTCTTCCAGCTCTTCTTCTCCAGTCTCAGCCCGCTGAACCCGGATTTTAAATTCCGCCACCAGATGTGGTAGTTGAAGAGTTAAATCATCCGGCCCTAAAAGAGCAAAAGCTTCCGTTAGCAGTTTATCCGCTGCTTCCAACTTGTCCATATCGATAAGAAAATTCTCCATTTCTTTTAAAAGGTTCAGACTCTGATAACCTCCCAAAGATCTAATAGCCCCCAAAAATTCTTCAGTTTCCTGTTCCCAATTTGCTGCCTCTAAGTTTACTGCACATCTAAGTTTTACTGCCTGAGCCCAGGAAGCAAGCGAGAAATCACCTCGTCTATTGCCCGCAGTTACTTTCTCGATCAAACTCCAGGCTGATTTGCAATAACCCGTTCTCCGCAGCTCCTCAGCCAGCAGAATCGACACTTCCTCTCTTAACCTGCCGTGGAAACTATCCTTTACTATTCCTTTAGCCTGCAGAGGACCTTTATTCCTCACTAAAAGTTCCAACAAATGAGATACCGGGCGGAGCGTATCCTCTTCAGCAGCTATTGAATAAGCATCTAGATCAAATCCTAACTCCAACAATCCCGGTGTCTCTGATTCGGCCCTAAGCTCTACTACTGCCAACAAATGATCAAGTACCTGTTTTAAACTGATTCTAGTTTTCTCTATCAGCCGACAGCTTTCCTCTAAATAAGTAGTTAGTAAATCTTCACCTATTAAGCTCGCCCCCGGTTTTAACTTATCCAGCAACCAGTTGATTTCTACTTCCACTTCTGCTTCCACTACTGACAGCAAAGCAAAAGTCCACAACCGGGCATCCATTCTGTTCAGCCAATAGCAGATATGCAATCCATTTTCTATCCGCTGCTCTAGATTAACCACAATAGTTCGTAGATAACTTTCCGCCCGCTCCCGATTCATTGCCCCCGTTTTTAACTGGTGAACGCGCTGTCTTAAAAATACACAAACTACCAGCAAATAATCAAACTGGTCCAGCACTTCCAACCTGTTAACCACTTCTTCTCCTTCGGCCCAGAAGGCCTGTTCTATATTCTCCTGCGTTTTTTTAAGCATTTTTTCGGTCTGCAATAACAAATTAGCCAATTTATTATTTCTTTCTGCCCTGGTTAGTCCCTCCGCTTTATCCGCATAAAAGGAAAGCCCCTTGCGCAAACTTTCTAAAGCCCTCATTTCTCCTCCCTCTAAGCCATTAATCTGCGCTTTAAGATAGGAGATTGCTTTTTTTGGCTGGCGATAAATAGGTTCCCTAAATAGCTCCCAGAGCTTCTGCTCCTGCCTTAGTTCAATTAAATGATCAACATAATAGCGCAGCGGATAAGTAACTACTGCCGTATCCTGCCAGCTTTTTTTCTTCTCCGCCTTCCATTCTCTACAGACCAAACGGCAGTAAGCAGCCAACTTCTCTCGAGCCACCGTTAAGTTATCTCCGGCGTGGTGCTCTAAATAATCGCGGAATGACTCGTGAAAAATCAAGTATTCCCCAGGGGAGAGAAGTGTTAAAAACTCCTGCAGATCGTCAATTATCTCTTCTGCCTGCTGCGCCTCCAAATCAAGAATGATTTGCAGCTGTTTTTTGCCTAACCCACCCCGCGCTGCTCCGAAGATATAAAGCGCCGCTAATACAAAGGGCGGTTTTCCTTTTAGCTCGCTTATTTTCTGCCCGTATAAATCTTCAATCCCCGCCGGCAGATCATCGACCACTTCCAGGGGCAATTCCTCATCTACATCTTTGCTAATCTTTAGCTCCCGCAGCAAGAGCTTTAGATAAAGGGGCAGTCCAGCGGATTTAGCCACAATTCTGTCTACTAATTGACTGTCCCGCCCCAAATCTTCATCATACTTACTAACTACACCCAGCAAAGCTGCTCTAATATCTGCCGCCCCTAACTTGTCTAACTCCAAACTGTCTTTCGCCTCCAAGGGAAGGGCATGATAAAAGTTATTAACCTCTACTGTCGGCCGCCCGGAATAAATAATCTTCACCCCGTCATAAAAGCCGGTAGGTAGGTAAGAACTAATCTTCGGCTGGTGTCTAAAGGCCTCATCTAATCCATCAATAAAAATAACCACCTTTTTATTGGCACTATCGCCAAATTTCTTTAACCTCTTGTGTAAATTTTCTCTTTTTTCGGCTAAATTATTGCCCTGGCCAAGACTGGTTCTGTTTACTTCCTCTAGTTTATTATTTAAGCAAGTTACAAACTTACCCGGCTTGGCATACTCGGGAGCAGCAAACAAATAAATAATAAAGGCGAACTCTTCAAACCCTACACTCTCTAAATTAAACTTATCCTGCTGTAATTGATTATAGCTATAAGCTAGAAAAGCCGACTTGCCCAAACCGCTGTTGCCAAAAACAAAATAATAACCCCTCTGCTTATCACTTAAAAACTGCTCAAGATATTTTTTCTCCCGTTCCCGACCGACAACTACCGAACTAAGTTCCTCAATCCGGGGCATAAATTCATCTTTTTTTCGCTCCTTTTCCCAGCGCTCCCAATCAAGAGCTTCCCTGAAATCTCTGCAAGTTTCTTCATCCCCCCGCAGATGATTAAACCAGGGATAATGAAGCAGATCAAGCTGATCATCCTGCCTATCGTATTCGTTAAAAAACATTAGTAAGTTATTTTCCTCAGTTTTTGAGTCGCTTTTCGCTTCATATTTTAATACCGGGAACAACTTAAGTGCTGCTCCCTCACTATTAATAAGATAGGGTGTCTCCGGTGCAAGTTCCTCCCGACTTTCGAACTCCTCTGCCGGCGGATACCCTTCCAGGGCCACCTGTTGTCCCTTCCGGTCGACTACTACTACCGTCGTCTCCCGCAGCCAGTCAGCAGCTAAAAGCTTTTCCACCACCGGCTTCTTTGCTTTCAGATCGGCGCGGCATTCTTCATTAGCCGGCACTGCTCCGTGGGCGTATTTATTGCGGAAAGAAACTAATTGATGTTCATTTTTTACTTTTTGATCCCAGTCCAGAAAATAGTTGTAGAATCCAGTCAGAAAAAATTCGGAACTAAATTTATATTCCTTGTTTCCTTCCTCGTCAGTTACTGCAAAATAACCATTGCGCCCCAAATCATCATAAGTATAGGGATCTACTTTATTTAAATTAAGTACC
>CAYFUT010000065.1:0-15197 GCA_964346395.1 uncultured Halobacteroidaceae bacterium | reverse complement strand
GAATAAAATGGAGAAAAAGGAGCTGGTAGAGTGTTCAAGAGTAGGAAAAAGAGTTTGGTTGTGTTTTTAATTTTGGTTTTGGTATTAACTTTTATGGGCTGCCGCAATGGAGATTTCGTTACGGAAGAAGAGTTGGATAAAAATTTTGTCTGGGAATCATATAAGAATGATTACTATGGGATTTCTTACCCAGCTCAATGGAAGAAAAATACTTTAGGTAGTATGGCGGGATTTGCTCCGAAGGAGCGGGAGGAGTTAGGCTTTGATATTTCTTTGTTTGAGGTTGAATCGCTAGAACAGTTTGGGCGGGGGATAGAACATTTAACTTTGCTGAAAAATCAACACCAAAAGCTGAAAGAAAAAACTGAAGTTGACGGCCAACCGGCTTATCGATTGGTTTGGGAAGAAAAAGAGCAGGAATCTTCAGAAGTTAAATCAGAAGGGATGACTTATTTTATTTATAAAGATGGGTTTATGTTTAAATTAGAGTTTAGCGGGCAGGAAGAGGAGTACCAAAACAATATTAAAATTGCTGAACGAATGTTAGATTCCTTTGAACTGTTCACTTGGGAAGAGGAGGAAGCAGAAGAGGAGATAGTAGAGGGGGAGCTGACAGCAGAGCAGGCTTTAGAAGATGCTAGGTATTTAAAAAATAGGCTAGAATCTGTTCATCCTGATATATACTTTTTCCGCAGCCAGGAGCAGACGGAAGCAGATTTTGCAGCTATTGAAAAAGAAATTAAGGCTGGCGATAGCTTCAGCAAACGTGAACTTTATAGTATTTTGGCTCCTTTTGTAGCTAGTTTTAAAGAGGGTCATACTTATCTACGCCTTGGTGATGTGTATGAGAATTACACCCAGTCGGGGGGAACAGTAATTCCTCTGTTAGTAAAAATTGAGAATAATAGGTTTAAATTACTCGCTACAGCAGGTTCTGATTCTTTACCAGAAGGAGCAGAAATTATTTCGATTAATGGAAAGAAAAGTTTACAGATCATAGCGGATTTAAAGACAATGATCAGTTGCGAAGAGGAAAGTTGGGCAGAGAATATAATTGAAACCCAATTTCCCAGGTATTTCTGGGCTAAATATGGGGAGCAAGAAGAATATGTTATTGAATATAAACTGAAGGGGGAAGCTGTTGAAGAAACAGTAATATCAGGTGTAAGGGCAGGTGTTTATGCTCTGGCTCAAAATAACATTGCTCTTTCTGATGAGCTAGTTTACGATAATTGGGATTTGGAGCATCTTGAGAATGACATTTCGGTTTTAACAATTGATAATTTCACTTCCCAGGGTCTAGATAGCTTCATTGATAGTGCTTTTGGTGCCCTTAAGGGGATGGAGCGAGAAGTTTTAATTATTGATCTGCGGAATAATACCGGCGGCAAACTAAGCTTGGTTAACCATCTTTTTGAATATATCTACGATAGCTCTTTTCAGGTTTTTAAAGAACAAAGAATTAAGTTATCGGAAGCAATAGACTATAAAGAACGCAGGTTCCATCCGAGATTAAGTCAAGTAGAAGATATGGAGGATAAAGTATTAAAAAATTTGAGGGAAAAGATAAAACCTGAGGGGAAAGAAGCTAGATTTGAGGGGCCGGTATATGTTTTAACTGATTCGGCTACTTTTTCTGCCGCGGCTATTTTTGCAGATATGGTTAAAAGTTATGAGGCCGGAACTTTAATTGGCCAGCCAACTGGTGGTCCCCCGAATACTCACGGCAATCCTATTTCCGGGCAACTGCCTAATTCAGGCTTAAAGATTACAATAGCGAATGCCTTTTTTCTCCGGACCGAGGAGTCGACTACCGAAAGAGGAGTTCAGCCTGATATTGAGCTGGAGTTTGATGGTGAGAAAGATAGGGAAGAAGTAGTGAAGATTATTAAAGAGGATATTAAAAAGTAGTAATTATACTCTTTACTTTATAATCTAATAATTATTAGATTATACTTGCTTAATTTAAAATTTTGTATTAAAATAAAGTATAACTAATTTTATTTTATCCAGGAGGGGTTAAAATTAAAAAAATAGTAATTTTAACAGTAATTTTACTTATTTTGGTTATGAGCCAGATAGGATTAGCAAACAATCAACTAGCTACTTCTGCTGCTCTACAGATAGGAAGAGTCTTTCCGCAGGGGACGATGAGTTCTTACCTAGAAGAAGGGATCTCCTATCGAACTGATTTATTTATTGGAGCCGAAGTAGATGTACCAGTAGTTAGTGCAGTAGGGGCGGGAGTAGATTTTACTTACAGCGAACATGAGTTAAGTGCTGATCGAGATGGACATTTCAGGCGGTATTTGTGGGATATATTCTTTTTTCCAGTAAATGTGGGGGTTGTTCAGATTCAGCCCGGTTTAGCCTGGAATGTAACTGATGTTGAAATTCCGGCTCTTGATTTAGACGAAGTTAGTATCCGGCCAGCAGGAGTGATTTCGGCTGAAATTGGGATTCCCATTAACCAGCAGGTGCGGCTAACTGCTATGGGCAGATATACAAAAATAGTGAGTGATAGGGAAGAGACAACTGAAGGAGAAATTAATATTTCCGGGGAAGCAGTTTCTGTTTTATCGGGAGTAAAGGTTAAATTTTAACAATAGGAGACGCGATTAATTTTTAGTCCAACTTTTTAAAGTTGGGCTTTTTATTTTTTGCCCAGGGTAATTTAATAAATTCTTAAGATTTTAGAAAGGGTTAGTTAACTTTTATTAGATAAAAATAGTACTTTTGGCGGATGCAAAAAAGTCTAAATATGATATACTTTAGATAAGTTGTAATAAATCTTAATAATAGGGAGTGATTAATAGTGAAAAGAGTAATAATTTTATTTCTTGTAGTGAGCTTGTTAGTTGTTAGTGGAACTGTTTTGGCTAAGGAAAATGAGACTGAGGAGAAAGAGGAGCAAGGAACAGCAGTTGAGATTAATGAGGAAAAGCTGAAAGATAATGATTATGGAGTTTCTGGTGATGCTGGTATTCGTGGGGGTGGCGGTCCACAATTAGGGGTTTTAGAACTGGATATTGAGGATTTAAATGAAATTATTGGGAATGGTTTTGGTCAGTTTGAAGATTATATGATTTTAATGGGCGGCGGCGGTCTTGGCGGAATGAAAGATGGTAGCCGCTTTGGTGGTTATGGTCTGTCTGGGACAGTAAAAACAACTAAGGATGACAATGAAGCCTGGTTAGCAATTGATTACGGCGGGTTTCTGTATGAAAATGGAATCTGGGCCGGAAAGAAGTTTGATTTAGCAATTGGAGCTTTGATGGGGGGAGGCACTATGACACTCGATCTGGCCAGTGATAATCCAGGTAGTTTTGAAGGTATAGTTAATGATATAGCAGAGGCTAAAAGTAATTATGCTACCTTGGAGAAAGAGTTTGTCTTATTTGAGCCGCGGGTTAATTTTCATTATCAATTTAGTACTTTTGCAGGTTTAGATTTAGGAGTTGGTTATTTATTGACCCATGATTTTGGAGAAAATTGGACGCTAACTGGCAGCAAGGTTACGGGAGGTCCGTTAGAGAATACTCAGGGAGCAACTGCTACTGCTAGATTGAGTTTTGGTTTTTAGGACTAAAAAGGGGTGATAATGATGAAAAGATGTATTCTGTTAGATGAATAAAAATAATATGATTGCTATTGCCGGGTTAATTCCTTTTAATTTGGGAGTTGGCCCGGAATTATTATTATCTAGGAGATATATTTTTGTAGAGCTGGAAATAATTTTTTAGATTAAGTTTAGCAAGGAACTGAATTGAGTCTAAGCAGAGTTAAGGTGTGATGATTTACTGAAACTCAAATTTAACTGCTAGCTAAGTCACTATTGGGCAATTTTGTTTTAAAAATGGGTAAAAACAGATTTATTCTTCCTAGTATTAACTTGTAACTGATGAATAAATTTGTAATTAGAAGCAATTACCGTTATAATATTGTGAAAAGGCAAACGAAGTTTGGTTAATAATTTTTTTAAAATGCTTGCTTAACTTTTGTTAATTATAATCAGGAAGGATAAATGAGGAGGGCTTAAGGTGAAGAAAAAAATTATTATCTACTTTTTACTTATTTTTTCCTTAATCGGAACTGCCTGGACGACAACGGCAGAGGCTAAAGAAGTATTAACTTTAGAGCAAGCAATAGAGACGGCTGTAGCTAATAATAACCAGTTACAGCAGGCGAAAGAACTTTACCAACAGAAAAAAAGTGAACTTGAGCTTTACCAAAAGAAGTATAATTGGCAATTTGATTTTTCTGTCGGAAGTGATCAAGATTTTCAGGAAGGAGAAGTGGAACAGAAAACCGGCGGCAGTGAGGAAGGATACTTAGCGACTAGTAAAACTGATTTAACTATTGGTCATCAGTTTTCTCCCGTTAATAGATTCTTTTTAACCCAACAGCTGTTTGACTATAAATATAATGAAGTGTTAGATGATGAGGACACAGATGTTTTTGCCGGCGGGAGTCTCCGTTATGAACATGATTTCTGGACTGAATCTGACAGTCGGCTGAATTATAAGCTAAAATTAGCAGCTAAAGAGATAGAGGTTAGGAAGCAAAAGCGAGAGGTTGCAGAGCTTAAGGAGCAGATTGAGTTTGAGGTAGTTAATACTTACTATAATTTATTAGAGCTGAAAGAAAAAAATGCAATTACAGAAGATAGTTTAGCTCAGGCAGAGCAGACTTTAGAAATGGTAAAGGCAAAAGTAGAGGCTGGAGAAGCATTAAGGGTGGATGAGGAAGAAGCCCAGCTGAAAGTTGAAGAACAGGAGTTAGCTTTAGAGCGGATAAAAGCAGATTATGAACTAGCGCTGCTGGAATTAGCTGATGCTTTAAATACAGAGCTAGGTGAGGAAGTGAACTTAGCTGCCGCGAAAAAACTGGACTTTACTTATGAGAAAGAAGAAATTAAGCAGCGGGCAAGAGAAAATAGCTGGAAGTTAGCAGTAGTGGAAAAACAGATTGAGCGGCAGGAACAGAAAGTTGATTATTTGGCTAACGAGAGTGATTTTAGTTTACAGGGAGTAGGAGAGGTAGATTGGACTGAGGAAGAATTTGATGATGAGTATCGAGTCGGACTTTATTTTAATTATCAGTTCAATACTTTTACAAACCAAAAAGAGGCTAGTCAATTAAGTCAGGCAGAACTGACAGCGGCGAAACTAAAGGAGAAAGAAGCTGACCTAAAGGAAGAGCTCACCTTAGAAGTGAAAAAGAATTATCAGCAGCTGCTCAATTATGAGCAAGAGATAGAGTTTTCGAAACGAGAGATTGCTAATGCTGAAAAATCATTAAAAATAGCAAAAGAAAGGTATCAGCAGGGAACAATTACGCTTAGTGATTTGCTTACAGCTCAGTTGGAAGTAAAGAAGAAAGAGCAGGGTTATATAGAAAATTTATTAAACTATAATCGCCAGGTATATCAGTTGAAACAACTTTTAGCAATTGACAGTTGACAATTGGCAATTGACAATTAAAGTCAAGTTCTAAAAATTCAAGCGGGAATAGATTAATTTATAGTCTTCTTTATGGGTGTCAGTTGTTATAGGGTTTAATTGTTTTAATTGTCAATTGTACATTGTTTATTGCTTAATTGTCAATTGTACATTATCAATTATCAAGAGGGGGGGTTGAATTTGTCAGCGGTAATAACTACTACTAACTTAAATAAGACATTTGCAATGGGCGAAGTGGAAGTAGAAGCGTTAAAGGAGGTTAATCTTGAGATAGAAGAAGGTGAGTTTGTTTCCATCATGGGGCCGTCAGGTTCGGGGAAAAGCACACTTCTTTATCTGCTTGGGGGGTTAGACCATCCCACTAGCGGGGAAGTTAAAGTTAACGGCAAACAGTTGTCAGTAATGGATGATAAGCAAAGCAGTATTATGCGCCGACGAGAAGTGGGGTTTGTATTTCAATTTTATAATTTAATTCCCAATTTAAATGTAGAGGAAAATGTTATGCTGCCTATTTTATTAGACGGGAAGAAGATTAATAATTACCGCCGCCGGTTAACTAGAATATTAGAGATAGTTGGTTTAGCTGAGCGTCGGGAACATACTCCGCGCGAGCTTTCCGGAGGCCAAAAACAGCGGGTAGCAGTTGCCCGGGCTTTGATTAATGAGCCCGAGGTTATTCTGGCTGATGAACCGACGGGAAATTTAGATAGTGAGACGGAAGCGGACATTATGGAGTTATTCCAGCGGATAAATCAAAAAGAAGGGAATACGATTGTGCAGGTGACTCACTCGGAAAAGTGTGCCGAGTACGGGAATCGAATTATTAATTTAAAAGACGGGAGGGTACAGTAAGAATGAAGAAGAAGATAATTATTGGTGTGTTAGCGGTCATTCTTTTGGTGGGAGGAGTAATAGTCTTTAGGAATGGAAATGCAGAAGAAAAGGCAAAGCAAGCAACTGCTGAACCAGAAGAGAAGGCAGCAGCCGAAAAAGAATTAGATTCGGTGGATGTTTACGGAACTGTAGAGTCCAAAGAAAAGCGAAGTATTAGGTTAGATGCTCCGGCGAAGATAGAAGGGGTACATATTGAGGAAGGCGAAGAAGTGGAAAACGGAACTAAGTTGATGACGTTTGATTTGCAAGAGGCAAAAACTGAATTAGCGGCTAAGCGACAGAAATTAGACCAGGTTGAAACTGAGCTGGAATCGTTAGAAGAACAATTTCAACTTAAGCGCGAGAAAATCAAGAACCAATTAGCGGCTGAAAAGGAGATTTACCACCAGCAGCAAAAGCAGCTAGAGCGGTTAGAAGAAGAGCTGGCGGCGGAAGATAGTCCCGATTTTAAGAAGTTGGCTCAAAAGCTTAGTGCGGCTCGGCGGGAATATAAACGAAGCCAGGAGAAATTAAAGAAAAAGCAGAAACTGCTGGAGCAAGAAGCAGTAACTGAATCAGAAGTAGAAGAAATGGAAGCGGCTTTAAAGCAGAAAAAGGAAGCGGTAGAAGAAATCAAGTTATCTATAGAAGAATTAAGCTATAAGAAAGAGCGGGAACTTGAAGATTTAAAAAGTTCATTCATTAGTCAGGAGCAGCAGTTAGAGCAGTTAAAAATAGAACTAGCCGAACTGAAGCTTAACCGTAAGCAGGACTATAAAGCTAAACAGGCTGAGGTGGCAGAACTTAAGAATCAAGTTAAAAAACTGGCTGCTGAGTTAGAAGCCGATTATTTACAAGAAGATCAGCTAGTGGCTGATTGGAAAACTGGTGTGGTATATGATATCGGTTATCAAGTTGGTGATTCTATAAATCAAGAGCAGCCGTTATTGCGAGTAATGTCTACAGAAGAGTTGGTCGTAGAAGTCGAAGTACCGGAAGAATTTATTAAAGACATAAGTTTAGGAGCTAAGGCGACGATTGTTCCGTTAGCTGACAGTTCCCGCGAGTATGAGGGAGAAGTAACTCGGATTGCTAACAAGGCGGTAGATAAAGATGTAGAAACTGTTGTGCCGGTTGAGATATCTATTGCAGACCAAGATGAATTTTTACTGCCTAACTTTAACGTTGATGTAGCGATTGAACCAGACCAAAATTAGTTAACATTTAAAAGTTAATAGCTGTGATAGAAATTCTAGAGGTTGAAGGAGGAAGTTAAATGTGCGAATAATTCTTAAATTTATCTGGCGGAATATAAAAGAAAATAAGCCGCGGACGGCTTTAATCTTATTTTCAATTGCGCTTTCGGTGGCTTTATTTTTTGCTTCGATGGCTTTTTCTGATACCATAGCAGAGATGTATCTTGACCAGATGCGGGCCAACTACGGCAGCGCTGAACTGATGGTGCGGGCTGGCGAAGATTCTCCTAGTCATTTCTTTCGGCCGCATCGGGCGCGGCAGTTTAGTGAGGAGCTAGATTATGTAGCTGGCAATTTAAGAACTCAGGCTGAGTATAGACCAGAGCAGGGAGAACAGATTGATGTGAAGTTAACCGGTTTTGACTGGTCAGAGCTGCAGCAGATGAATCCGGTTCAAACTATAGAAGAAAAAGAATTACTGCCCTTTACCGGCCGTAAGCTAGTCATTAGCCAGCAGACAGCAAGAGAATATGATTTGGAAGTAGGAGCTAGTTTAGAATTGGCTTTAGCCGGCAGCCGCCAACAGTTTATAATCGCTGGTATTGCTAAGCCGGAAGGGATTTTTAGTCCGCGTCCGGGCAGCGGCTTTACTGGCCTGCTACCTTTGGGTACATTAGCTGGCTTAACCGGCAACCGCGGTTTAGTGTCTCGGATTTATGTCAAGTCAGCTCCGGGGGTAAGTCTAGAAGATCTACAAGATAAATTAGCGGCAGAATACAATAGATTTGTCGTAGAAGAAACAATTACTAAAGCAGAAGTGGAAGAAATGTTGGGCAATATAACAGTCCCATTCTTCTTTATCTTGATTTTAGTAGTCTTCATCAGTATTTTTATCATTTACACTTCTTTTAAGGTGATTACTACTGAGCGGCTACCGGTAATCGGGACCTTCCGCAGTATCGGGGCTACCCAGCGGGCAACTGATTTAATTTTACTCGGCGAAAGTGTATTGTATGGTTTTTTAGGCGGTCTTTTCGGCTGTGGGTTAGGTTTGGGGATTCTGTATGTGATGAAAGAAGTAATGGCCTATAACCCCTGGATGGAGATGTCGATGGATGCTGAACTGGCCTTTAGTCTGCCTCAGCTATTGGGCGCCTTTTTCGGCGGCATTTTATTGGCGGTATTGAGTTCGTTAGTGCCCATTTGGCGGACGGCTAAGATTTCAATTAAAGATATTATCCTGGATTTAGTTGACACGCGAGCAGACGAAAAAGTTTGGAAGTTAGCAGTAGGTTTATTGTTAACTGCGGGAGCGCTAATAATTCCCCGATTAGTTTCTGGTGATAAGGTGATGATTATCGGCGGAGTAGGTTTGTTTTTATTTCCTTTAGGGATAGTTATGTTAGTTCCGTGGTTGAGTGAATTTTTCATCACCGGTTTGGAGAAGATTTATCCCGTTTTATTTGGGAATGAGGGGCTGTTGGCAGCGAAAAATTTGCGCAAAAATAAAAGTATCTTTAACAGTATTGCCTTATTGGCAGTTGGGATCGGCAGTATTTTGATGATTAGTATTTTAAGTCATAGTGTAGGAATAGAAGTAGTAGATGTCTATAGCAAAGAGAACTATGAAATAATGTTTAGGTCTGGCCGAGCTGACCGTACTACTGAACAGAGACTGCGGGCGATTCCAGGAGTAAAAAGCACTTACGGTCATTACGAGAAGAGTGGAGTAGAACTAGCTAATAGGGAAGAAAAAATTGGCCTTGTGCGGGGAATTGAAGCAGACCAGTTTTTTAATTATAAAGAGCCGGAATTAATGGGAGATAAAGACGAGATTTTAAATCGATTTAGTGAAGGCCGAACTATTATTTTAAATAAAGTACTGGGCCAAAGGTTTGCTGTGCAAGTAGAAGATACGATTCAACTAGAGACTGAACGCGGCTCGCGCGATTATCGGGTGGTAGGATTTACGAACACTCTCTGGCGTAATGGTAACATGGCCTATGCGCCGGCTCGCTATTGGAAACAGGATATGAATTTAAACTATTTCACCCAAATTTCAATTAAGACTTATCAAGCTGCAGAGCCAGTTAAAGAAAGAATTGAAAGCCGTTTTTCCCGGGAGAATATCTGGACTAATACAGTAGCAGAATTAGAAGCTAGAAATCGCCAGTCGAATCGCCAATTGTTTATTTTACTGCAGGGTTTTTCAGTGTTGGCTTTGTTAATTGGGATTTTTGGAGTTTTTAATAATTTCATGGTTAACTTTTTAACCCGCAAGCGGGAACTAGCTGTTTTTCGTTCGATTGGAATGGATAAATGGCAGTTAGGAAAAATGGTCTGTTTAGAAGCATTAAGCGGCGGAGTAATTGGTGGGGTTATCGGACTTTTAGCTGGCCGGCTGTTAATGGTTATCTTAAGTATGTTATTAGAAGCACTTAACATGCCGATACCTCTTCATTATTCACTAACTATATTTGGAATTAGTTTTTTAGGTGGGATTCTTGTTTCGTTGGTAGCTATTTTACGGCCGGCCTTTAAAGCAGCCGGGTTGAATATAGTAGAAGAGATTAAGTATGAGTAACTGGTAAATTAAGATTAAGACTAACTTTAAATAGCAATGTCGGGCCAACTTCTAGCAGGAGTTGGCTTATTTTTATGCTTCCTAAATATAGAGAGGCTTTTCGGCTAAATTAGGTATTTTTCAGCTCCCCCCCCTTGCTAGAAAAAGGACTAATAATCGCTGGGGGAGAAACAGAAGCACGCCCCGGAAACTTGAAGAGATACAATAACTTTCTGAGGAAAAAGCTAGCAATGGAACAAAGGATGGGCCCGATGGGAATTTTGCCTATGCTGGTGTATAAAACTGACAAGACTAGGGTGTCTATTGTGAGGTAGAATCTGGAGAAGGTAAGGTGAACAGTCAGCTCAATTCATTAGAAATTAGATAAAAAAATTTGTTTTGAGGAGGTAAGTGGAAGTTTATGTTTAATTAATTATAATATGTTTTATAATAAGAGGAGGTTTTTACAAATGAGCAATAGGAATAAATTTATTATTTTTATCTTGATAATAGCAGTCTTAGTGGGAATAGTTGTTTTAGAAAATTTTGGATTGAAAACGGCAATTTCTAATAAGTTAAGTCAGGCTTCTCAGGATATTAAACCTGGAGAAGAGTTAGTTTTTAAAGGTATGGTTAATTTAGGAAAGGGATTGACTTTGAATCAGTATAGTGATGTAGATAATAACCAGCTTTATTTACCTGAACTAGAAGATAAAAAATTAACCATTAATGTATATTCTCTCCTGGAGAACAAATTAAAAAATAAAATTAATTATAATTATACTCCGCAGTTTTCTAACTTACCGGTCAGTAAAGTGGCTGGTAATAAAATTTTTATAGTCGATCATAAAAAAGAAAGACTGGTGGTGTTAGACCAAAGTGGTAAGCTAAAACAGAAGATCAAAATAACAAGCCGCCGAAACGAAACCGACCCTTCTTTCAGGGAAGCCAAGTTAGTAGTTAAAGATGATTATTTTTATATTTTTAATCCTTTTCTTAATGATAATGCTCTGCAGAAATATGATTTTGAAGGAAATTTACTTGAGGAATATAAAATTGCAGATTTAGCACAATTATTAGAATACAAAGATCATATTTATGGAGCAAAGAACGGCAAATTACTTGTATTCAATGATAAATTAAATTTAGTGGCAGCAATCGATGATTTTACGGCTAATCCACAATATATATTTTATAAGGATATGTTAGTAGCTATGGATAATAAAAATATGACAGTCACAGACTTTGTAGATAAGTCTATTATTTCACTGGAAAATCCTTTTTTAAGTAATATTGAAGATTTAATTGAAGATAGGATAGAAAAAGAAAATATGAAATTAATCAGTAATGAGGGAAGACTATTTTTGTTGAACAAAAAGGATAATCGATTGTATGAACTTGCTATTAATAAGACGGCTGAAGTTTCCTTTGCAGATGAAAATTTAGAAAGTTTAATTAGAAATAAAATAAATAAATCTTCCGGTAAAATAACCAAACGTGATTTAAAAAAGATAAGGAACTTAACTATTGATGTAGAAAGCTTATCTACCTTAACTGATCTTAGACATTTTGATAATTTAAAGGTACTTCGTTTAGCTGAAGGCTATGGAATTGAAGATATAAGTCCGTTAGCTGAGTTAGAGCAGCTGAAAGAACTTTATTTACCTGCTAATGAAATAGGGGATATCTCTCCTTTATTTAAATTAACGGAATTAGAAGTACTGGACTTAAGTAATAATAAAATAGAAAGTATAGTTCCCTTAACTAAAATTAAAAAATTAACATCCCTTAATTTAAAGAATAATAATATTCAAAATATAACTCCGCTGGGGGGCTTAAAGCAGTTAGAAGAATTAAATTTAGAGAATAATCAGGTTAATGAGGTTAATACTTTATCCCAGTTAACACAGTTAAAACAGCTTAATCTGGCTAAGAATAAAATAAGTGAAGTAAAACCGTTAACTGACCTGTCTGAATTGTGGAAACTAGACCTTTCCCGCAATCAAATAGGCGACATAAGTTCACTGCAGAAGCTGAAAAATTTAGAGGTTTTGTATTTAAATCACAATCAGATTGAAAAGGTAGATAAATTAGCAAATATAACTAAAATTAATAGTCTTTATTTAGAAAATAATAGCATAAAAGATATTAGTCCACTGACTAAATTAGAAAATTTAAAGGTACTGCATATAAATAACAATCAAGTAGAAGAGATAACCCCATTATTAGAACTGCCCAAGTTAAAAGAGATAGGGTTAAGAGGAAATAAATTAGATTTGGCGGAAGAAGCTGAAGATTATAAAGTAATTAAGGAGTTAGAAGCTAAAGGAGTGAAGATAGGTTCTGGCAAATAGAGTACAGGATACTAACCCGGGCCAACTGCGGAAATTATGCAGTTGGCCCGGGTTTGGTAATGAGGCAAAAGAGTTATGTTAGTTAGAGGGAAAAATAATATAATTTATAGAAATATAGGTAATACAAAGAGTAAAATATTTAGCTTCTGGGGAGAAGATGAGTTAGACTATAATTTAATTCAGCTTGATTAATATGAGGAGGGGAAATGTGAGACCGGCGTTAACAGTTATCGATATGCAGAAATTTTTCTTTAATAACCAAGCGCGAAAAGAAGCACTGCCTGATTTGGTGGCAGCAGTTAATGATTTAATAGACTGGGCTCGGGAGGAAGAAATTCCTATCTATCAGGTAGTAACTATTCACCAGGCTGATCGATCAACCTGGAATTTAATGATGAAGGATAATGATTATGCTGCTTTGATTGCAGGCACGGAAGAAGCAGAGTTAGTAGCGGGAATAGAATACGATGAGGACCAGACTTTAATTAAGAAAACTAGACAGGATACTTTTATCCGGACTGATTTTGAAGAGCAGTTACGGGAGGAAGGGATTGATACTTTATTATTTGCTGGGGTATTTACTCACGGCTGTGTAGGGCGGACGGCTATTACTGCTTATCAAAAAGATTTTCGGACAGTCATTTCTACGGATGCTACCTTCAGTGACCGGCCGAAACACGAAGAAGTAATGTTTGAAGTGATCCGAAAAGAACAGGAGCAGAAGATAGTTACTAATCAGGAGCTAAAAGAATTAGTAGCTGATAGAAGAACGCGGAATTAATAACTATTAGTGGGAGGGAGTTAAGATGAAAGTTGAGTTTGGTCAAGATAAACCCGACGAGTTAGAGGAAAGTTGGCCTGGACAGTATAGTGTTTTTAATTGGATGGAATATGTGAGTGCGATACCGCAGCCGATGTTTTTGGTGACGACTTATAAAGAAGGAGAGATTCCTAATGCCTGTCTGCACGCCTGGTCAACTTTCACTGGCGAAAAGGAAGATTATTACTGTATTTTATCTATCTTAAAGGATACCCATACTTATACGAATATTAGCCGCAAGGAAGAATTTTGTTTAAACTTTGTGCCCCCTGAATATTGGGAACAATGTAAAGAAACTATTCAGAATAATGAACAAGAAACTGATGAAATTACTGAGAGCGGACTTAATCTGAAGGAGGGCCAGGCTGTATCTGCTCCTCGGATTGAAGAAGCTTTTTTGAATCTGGAATGCAAATTAGAGTGGGAGAAAGAATTACACCCCGGCAGCCAGTGGATACTGCTAGCGGGTAGTGTCCAGCAGATTGCTTTGGGAAAAGAATTTGCTGCGGGGGATGCAAAAGAAAGGTTAGAGGAGTTTGGTTTTCTGTATAATATTCATTCACCAACAGATCCAATTAAGGGGATTCAACATGATAGTAAGGTGGGTGAGTTAAAATTATATGCAGGTGAAGAGTAAACTGAGCAACTAAAAGTTTAGAGTGAAATGGAGGTAGTATTTATGGGTAAAAAGCTACAAATTAGAAATATTCAGTTGTCACTACTGTTAGCTGCTCTAGTTTTGTGTGTCATTTTGTGTTTTTCGTTTAAGGCTGAAGCGGAAGTTCCGGATATGTTAGAGACATTTTTTACAGAAGAATTAAGAAAAGAATATTTTTCTAGCCAAGTGTTAGCTCAATTATCGGTAACTGAACTAGAAGCTGTCCGCCGTGATTTTACCGAAGGTTTAGGTTCTTATACTGGAGCTGAGTTGGTGGGGGAACATACGTTTAATGTTTATTTTGAAAAAGGAGTAGTTGAAGTATTGATGATTTTAAATCCAGCCGGAGAGATAGCCGGTCTGCGCTTTCTCTCTGTTCGAGAAGAAGGAATGGATTTGGAGCAGATAGTAGAAAAGTTTTCAGATTTATCGGGGGAAGTGAGTTTGTTGGTTATTCGGAATGATGAAAAATTGGCTGCTTTAAAATCTGATCAGAAGATGAATGTAGGTTCGACTTTTAAACTTGCTGTCCTACAAGCTGTAAAAAGTGAGATAGAGAGCGGTGATTTGAGCTGGGAAGATGTGATTGAACTTAAAGATAAAACCAAAAGCCTTCCGTCGGGCCAACTTCAGGAGTGGCCGAGTGGTGCGCCGCTGACAGTTCACACTTTAGCTAGTTTAATGATTTCGGTTAGTGATAATACCGCTACTGATGTATTAATTGAACATCTGGGTCGAGAAAAAGTCGAGTCCCAAACTGGCCATGAGCCACTACTAAAAACACGTGAGTTCTTTGTTCTCAAAGCCCCCCAAAATAGTGATTTGCTGGAAAAGTATCGAGCCGCCACAAGAAAAGGAAAATATAATATACTAGCGCAGACGGAAGATTGTTCTTTACCTTCAGCTAATGTTTTTGATCAGGTAAGGGCTCAGGATATCGGGTGGCAGTTTAGTGATTATGAACTAAAGGAATTAATGAAAGCAGTTAAAGATTTAGAATTAATGAGGATCAATCCCGGGGTTGTTAAACCGCGGCAGGGGGAGAAAATTGCTTATAAGGGCGGTGCCCAGCCAGGTGTGTTAAACTATACTATCTGGTTAGAAACTGAAAGCGATGATCAAGTCTTTATTACGGCTAGTTGGAATGATGAAGAGAAGTTAGAAAAAGATAGATTTAATCGCTTGTATCAACAGCTAGTAAATCTTATTAGGGAGGGGGACTATGGAGATTAGAGAAATGGTTGCAGGTGATATTGAAGAATGAGCAGAAT
>CAYFUT010000064.1:9814-15345 GCA_964346395.1 uncultured Halobacteroidaceae bacterium | reverse complement strand
TTAAATAGTGGGGGTTTAATTTATCTGCCATTGCTCTTAAAGTGGAAGTTTTTCCGCTATCTGGTTCCCCGACAATAACCCCAATTCCTTTGGTCTTTTTAAGGTAGTCAAGCCTAGCAGTGATTTCAGCCAGATATTCAGTTTGATTTTCTACTTGCACTTTCTGCCTTGCGGATAGAGAATCATATGTCCAAATTCTCTGGCTGAGCCGGTAGTACCCCGCAGGATTTCTCCGTTGAAAGCTACTGCTCCGCCGAGTCCGGTTCCAGTGGTCAGTAAGATGGTGATAGGAAGAGTTTAAACATAATTTTACAAACTAATTCACACAGAAATAAATTAATATCTTGATTTGGTATTATATGTATGTTATGATTAAACTAGTTTAGTTTATTTCTGCGATTGATTGGAATTTATAATAATAAAATATAAATTTATTCATTCTCGAAACGGCACACTTATTGAAAGATAAGGTCGCAAAGTTTTTGAGTCTAAAGCATAGTTTTATTTATGCTAAGACTGTCAAACTACCGAAAGATAGTGGCTTATATAAGTCCTATCTCTAATTAATGAAGGGATAGGACTATTTTATTTTAAATACATAATTTTGAATTTGATTTGTTTAATTAAAAAATTAGGGAGGTGATATTTAATTTTAGTTAGGAGGAGTTGACTTAGAATAAATCTTAGCTTTTAAAACCAAATTTACAAGGGGGAGCTCTAATGTTAATTGAAGACCAAAAAGGAATGTATACTTTAACAGCAGATGAAGAAAGAAGAGTTGTATTTGAAAATCCAACTGGTTTATGGACAAAAGAGGATTATAAAAGATATCACAATGATTATGTTAATAAAATTTTACCTCTTTTTAAGAATAAAGTTTGGACAAAATGTGTTGATATGAGAGGATATCGAACGTCAAATATTACTGAAGAGATAAGAGAACACCTGCAGTGGGCAGCCGAGAATGGAATGAAACAGGGAGCAATAATTGTCGAAAGTGCGATAAAAAAATCTCAGATGAAAAGAAGTAATAAACAATTGGCCCCTAAGCCATTTACAAGTAAAGAAAAAGCAGATGAATGGTTAAAATCGCAGGGTTTTTAAGTAATGAAGAAAAAATTGAATGAGTTATTTAGTAACTTACAGCAGATAGTTGAAATTGAAGAAATGGGCTATCATAAGTTGGAAGATGATAGATTAAAACCGGTTCATAAGGTTGCTACTGATAATTTAAGTATAGAAGAATGGAAACAAGCTCATCGGGAAGATCCTGTATATGTTGATCAGGTTAAATTATTAACTGAAATAGTTGAAAGTAAAGAACCGGTTGCAATTGCAAATGTCAATCAAGATCAACGGTCCCCAGAAGAATTTAAACAATTTGGGATAAAGAGTGTTTTAATTTTTCCGGTGGTATATAAAAATATAACTAAAGGGTTAGTGGTAATTCCCTCTATTAATTCTTTTTATGATTTTACTGAAACAGAAGTGAATAAATGTCAGAGATTGGTAGAAAAATATAGTAAATTTTTAGTATAATTTCTAGCCCCCTAAATTTAGGGGGCTAGAAATTATAATCTTAAAGAAAGGAGTAAAAAATGAGATTTTCAGATGCAATTATAAAGTTTTTAGAGAAAAGTGGAGTAGAATACATTTTTGGAATTTCAGCTGGTACAGTAAGTTCACTTTATGATTCAATTATTGATACCGATATTAAACCGATAATAACTAAGCATGAAGCAGGAGCTGTTTATTCGGCAACTAAATATGCAGAAATCACTAATGAATTAGGGGTTTGTGTAGTAGCTGGAGGAGTAGGTTTGAATAATACTATAAATGGGATAGGAGATGCGATGAGATCTAAAGCACCTTTATTGATGATAAGTGGTTATGTACATAGATGGCAGATTGGCAAAGGAGCAGTGCAAGAAGTAAATACAGAAAAGATTGTTGAGCCTATAGCTAAATATAGTAAGACAGTTTTAAAAGAAGATAAAGTTATATCGGAATTAAAAAAAGCAATTAAGATTGCTTTAACTCCTCCTTATGGTCCTGTGCATATTTCTATTCCAATTGACTTACAAATTTCTGAATATACTGGAAAAATTCCTGAACCGATAGGTGATCTAGATATTAAAGATGAATATGATTTTAATTCTATAGGTGAGGCAATCCAATTGATTGACCAAGAAGAACAAGGAATTATTATGGTGGGCCGGGGTTGCCAAGGTTTTGCTCAACAGGTTAAAGAACTTAGTAAACATTTGAACTGGCCAATTATAACAACTCCTGAAGGGAAGGGAGTAATCTCATCAGAATATGACCTTAATTTAGGCAATTATGGGCATAGTAGTACCGATGCAGCGTTAGATTATATAGAAGATGGAGAAGCTACTTGTATTTTAGTTTTAGGTTCTAGTCTTGGAGAATCAGCTACAAGAAATTATAATGATATACTTGTGAAAGATAGGAAAGTAGTCCATGTAGATTGGGATAAACAAGAATTAAGTAAAGTATTTAAGCCGGACGTGGGAGTTCACTGTGATTTAGGCGTTGTTTTACCAGAATTTATAGAGAAAATTTCTAGAAAAGATAATGATTTTCAGCCGCCTGAATTAATAAATGCTCCTTATGAAAGTAGTGAAAATGAGCTATTACTGAAAGACTTTGTAAAAGAAGTAGTAGAAGTATTACCAAACGACACTTATTTTATTTCTGATATTGGAGAATATATTAACTACTTATTTAAATATTTACCATTAAAAAAAGATATGAATTTTAATATTAGTCTTAATTATGGAGCTATGGGAATTGGTGTTGGTGGTTCGTTAGGAGTGCATTTGGCTACTCCTGAACAGCAGACAGCGGTGATAGTTGGTGATGGTGGGTTTTATATGAATGGCATGGAAGTTTTCACCGCCAAAGAATATAATATGCCTATCATCTATTTTATAGTTAATAATTCTATGATGAAGTATGTTGAACACGGTCATGATTATTTATATGGTCGGACTATTCCTGAATTTGTTCAACAAAGGATTTCTTTTGCTGAGATGTTAAAAACGGCGGGAATAGAATCAATGCAAATTGATTCTATTAGTGATGTAGAAAAAATTGAAGATTTTGTATCTGGCTTAAATGGCCCCTGTGTAATCGAGTTAAATACTGGGGGAACCGAATCTGTACCTATGTCTGATAGATTTGAGGCTTTAGATGATGAATAATTAGTTTTTATAGTTTTCGAATATTTTCGTATCTCCTCCACTTAGATTAAGTGGAGGATTTTTTGTGTGCTCCGTAAACTATAGAAATAGCAGATGTGAATTCTGCCCATGCTGTTTTCGTCGTATCGGTGTGTGAAACCGACAAGACTAGGGTGTCTATCGTAAGATGGAATCTGGAGAAGTTGAGGTGAGCAGTTAGCTCAAAACAATATGTTAACCGTCGGAGTTTACACGGAGTGGTTTGTAGAACCCGGAGGGCATGTAATAATGGCGACCCTCCCAAAATTTGGGGAAGCCCGAGGTCAGCTTGGGAGATGCAGGTGGCTCTGGATAAAAAGCGACAACAACGAGCTTTAGAGGTAAGCCGAAAAATATTTGATAGTCTAGACGGTTGGATAAGAATGCGGGGCAGAACTTTCATAGAAGGTAAAAAGTCGGCGAGACAAAATTATCGTCTTCCTAATGCTGTACTAAGAGAAAAGGGTTTAGTTTTCCTACTTACCGATGTGCTTTAATCAGAAGTAAAATATACATCTGTGGTAACGCAGAGTTGATAACCTACTTTGTAAGCTGTTTACGGGAAAACCGTATGTGCAGTTTGGCGAGGGGGCCAGCCCGAAGGCTGGTCCCACTCTATTGTTTGCCCGGCATGATTGCCTGCTATATGGTGAAAGTCTAGAATGGAAGTCAGCAGTGCCAACCATTAGCTAAACAGCAAGGGGGTCTACCGTGAGGTAGAATCTGAAGGAAGCTGGGACTTAAAGAGGAAGAAGCTATTAAATTCAGTAACTCTTGAAAAGATTACTGGAGGTTGTCGAAGTCCTAACAATTACACTATGTTTTAAACAATGAGTTCTGGTCAGAACTAGGGCTTATCAATCTGGTATCGACATATTTAGAGCACCGTAAGTAACTTGTGCGAACCGCCACTTACCGAACGGTACGGGTGGTGGTGTGAGTCGGCGGGGAAACCCCGTCTCCTACTCGATTTTTGGCGGAAAACCAAAGGGAATTACTAGTTTTTCTTTAATATAGTAAGAAAGGAAATGGAATTTGTAATTTTATATAGATAAAAAAGTTTTTTAAAGCAATTTTAAAGAGGAAAAGTGATAACTCTTGGGACTGCAGGATTAAATTTAGCTGTGATGTGAGCAAAGAGAAGCTAATATCTTTGCTGAGGAGTTGATGATTATTAGCAGGGAGGAAATAAAAAATGATAGAAACCAGAAAATTGTGGATAGTAGGAATAATTATGTTTTTCTTACTTATTGGCTGCGGGGGTCAGATTATAGAAGCTGAAGATACTACTGCTAAGAAAAAAGTAGCAGTAGTAAACTTTGAAGGGGATGTAGCTCAGGAATATAAAAAAGCAGCTACTAATATTTTAGTTCAGACGCTGCATGATTTTGGTCGGTTTAGAGTACTTGACCGGTCGGAAGTGGGGAAGGTATTAGAAGAGCAGAAGCTTCAGCAAAGCGGGTTGACTGATCAATCAACGGCCGCGGAGATCGGTAAATTGGTTTCTGCTAATCTAATAGTGACCGGGACAGTTAATAATGTATCAGTAGAAAGGCAAGATACGGATGTAGGTGACTATTATGATGCCGGTGCCAGTGTAACTGTTAAGTTTATTGATGTGGAAACTGGCGAGTTAGAGCATACTATCAATAATGACCTCACAATTTCAGAAAGTAATAGAGAAGCAGCTAAACAGCAGGTGTTAAAAGACTGCTTCGGCCACAGTTTTTTGGTTAAATTACGAGAGAAATATTCTTTATACTCCCGGATTACAAAAGTCGACGGCAAAACAGTTTATTTTGCTAACGGTCAGGAGCTAGGAGTTAAGGAAGAATCCCGCTATCAAATTTTAGCAGAGGAAGCTGGTTCGCAGGAGATGGATTTAGAGCCTGAGGATAAACTGTGGAAGAAAATAGGCGTTATAGAAGTTACTAAGGTGGCCGGTGGAGTTTCCAAGGGGCGCATTATCTGGAATTCTGAAGAGGTGAAAGCGGGGAATTTAATTAAAGAAATGGTTAGTATTAGTAATAATCAGTTTAAGCTTGATATCAGTCGGCGAACTGTTACTTTGACAGAAGATGGGTACGATGATAACCGGGGAACTTTGCTTGTTAAGTTACACCACGGCTGGGAAACACCCTATAATTCGGAAAGCTCTTTTTACGGTGGGCTCAATATAGTTGGAGGAGTGAGTACTTTTGATGTGGGCTATCAATTGGGGAAAGAATTTCCAATTAGTCAGGGGGATACTTATTTCTCTTTAAAAGGCAATGCCGGTTTGGCGATGGC
>CAYFUT010000064.1:0-9714 GCA_964346395.1 uncultured Halobacteroidaceae bacterium | reverse complement strand
AAAGAAAAAGAGATGGAGTTTAAAGATATAGATGAAAATGTCAAAAAGGCTAATCAAATGTTAGAAACTGTCGATGATATTATGGATGTTTTTTAGATTAAGATATTAAAAGTAACTGTTCATTTTTTATTTTTTTAAGTTGGAGCATTAATTAGATTGTTAGGGAGTTTTATGCTATAATATAACTGACTAAGAGAATAATAAATATGTAAAGCAAGCAGCAAGTGTAAAAAAGTATGCTTTAAAATAAGGGGGCGATTAATATGGAACTAGGTAAAGACAAGCTGTTGGATGGGAGTAAGGTGGCTGATAAAGTAGAGGCTGATATCAGTCAAGAGGTAGATAACTTACAGGAACAGGGGATTTATCCAACGCTGGCGGTAATTCTAGCGGGGCATGATCCTGCTTCGCAGGTGTATGTTTCTTATAAGGAGAAAGCCTGTGAGCGGGTAGGAATTGAATCGCGGGTGATTGATCTTCCGGATGAGGTAACTGAAGAGGAAGTATTGGCGGAAGTGGAGGCTTTAAATGATGATGAGGAAGTAGATGGAATTTTAGTTCAGCTGCCTTTGCCGGATAGTGTAGAAAATGAAGACAAAATTATTAAGGCAGTTGATCCGGAAAAGGATGTAGATGGTTTTCATCCGGAAAATGTCGGTGAACTGACTATTCACGGAACAGATTTAGCTCCTTGTACGCCGAAGGGAATAATGGAAATCATGGAAAGGTATAATATAGATTTAGAAGGAAAGGATGCAGTGGTGATTGGGCGGAGCAATATTGTCGGTAAGCCGCTAGCTACTATGCTGCGGAGAGCAAACGCAACGGTCACTACCTGTCACAGCCGGACAAAAAATTTAAAGGCCCATACTAAACGGGCAGATTTATTGGCAGTTGCTATCGGTAAGCCGGAATATATTACTGCTGATATGGTGAAGGAAGATGCGATTGTAATTGATATTGGTACTAACCGAACTGAAGATGGAGTTACGGGGGATGTTGATTTTGAAGATGTGATTGATAAAGTGCAGGCGATTACTCCCGTGCCGGGCGGAGTAGGCCCCATGACAATTGCTACTCTGCTGGAGAATACTTTAATTGCCTGTAGAAAACGCCGCGGCGTTTAGGACTGGATAAAGAGTGGATGATATTCTATCAGTTACGCAGTTGACCAATTATGTTAAGCAGTTGCTGCAGTCAGATCCTAATTTGAAGCGGGTGGCGGTGGAAGGAGAAATTTCTAATTACTACCGCCACGATGCTTCGGGGCATATTTATTTTACTCTCAAGGATGACCGGGCTAAATTACAGGCAGTTATGTTTAATCGGCAGGTAAAAAAACTTGATTTTAAGCCGGAAGGCGGGATGGAAGTAGTAGCGGAAGGCCCACTAACTATTTATTCCCCTCGGGGAGAGTACCAAATTCAAGTGGAGGATTTACAGCCGGGGGGCGAAGGGGCCTTACATATTAAGTTTAAACAGTTAAAGCAGAAGTTAGAACGGGAAGGATTATTTGCTGAGCAGTATAAGCAGCGGATTCCCGAGATTCCCAGCCGGATAGGGGTGGTGACTTCTCCCACGGGAGCAGCTATTAGAGATATTATCAGCGTGGTTCAGCGGAGATTTTCCAATACTTCGCTGTTAATTGCCCCGGCGACTGTGCAGGGGGATCGGGCTGCGGATAGTATTATACGGGGGATAGAGCTGCTGCATAGTTATGAGGTAGATGTGATTATTATCGGCCGGGGAGGCGGTTCCCTAGAAGATCTTTGGGCTTTTAATGAAGAAAAATTAGCTCGAGCTGTTTTTAATTCCCGCCTGCCGATTATATCAGCTGTCGGCCACGAGACAGATTATACAATTACTGATTATGTAGCCGATGAGCGCGCTCCGACTCCTTCCGCTGCTGCCGAAAAAGTGGTGGCTGATAGAACTGAGTTAAAGCGGTATTTGCAGCGTTTACAGGCTAATTTACACCAGGCGATTAAGAATAAATTACACCGCTCTCAACTGCGGTTGGCTCATTTGCTTGACCGCCGGGCTTTTCGGCTGCCGCAGGATTTGCTTGCTGAATATAGACAGCAGATAGATGAACTGCGCCAGCAGTTAGATCAGACTGCTGATCAATATTTAACTCAGCAAGAAGAAAAACTAAAGAATTTGAGTGCCCGGTTGGATTCTTTATCGCCGCTTAAGATTTTGGAACGCGGCTATAGCCTAACTACTCTTCCGGAGACTGGAGAAAAGGTAACTTCTGTTGAGCAAGTTGGTTTGGGGGAAGTAGTGGAAGTCAAAGTTAAGGACGGTAGTTTTACTTCGCAGGTAGCAGAAATAAAGCATAAGGAAAGAACTAATGATTAATTCTTAGGTGTTAACTTTATTGAGTTTGAGATTAAGGTTGAGGCTGAGCAGCCTGTAAAGCAGCAGAAGCAATGGTTTACTCAAACTCAGCCTTAATCTCAGACTTCCAAAGGAGTTGAGTTTTATGAGTCAACAGGAGGAATTATCATTTGAAACAGCGGTAGATCAATTAGAAGAAACAATTAGCAAACTTGAAAGCGAGAATTTATCGCTGCAGGAAGCGCTGGAAGAATTTGAATCAGGGGTTAAATTGGCTAAATTTTGTGCTAATAAATTAGACCAAGCAGAAGAAAAAATAGAAATTATCAAGCAAGAAGCGGATGAAATTGAAGTAGAACCTTATAGTTTAGAGCGGGAAAGTGAGGAATAGCAATGGAAATAAAACAGGTAATTGCTGAAAAAGCAGACGTAATTAATCAAGCCCTAGCAGATTATCTGCCTTCTAAAGAAGACGATCAGGCGGCTCAATTACAGCAGTCAATGCACTATAGTGTGTTAGCCGGCGGCAAAAGGCTGCGGCCGATTTTAACGTTAACAGCGGCTGACTTAGTAGGAGGTAAGGAAGAAGAAGTGCTGCCGGCTGCTTGTGCGGTAGAATTAATTCATAATTATTCTTTAATCCATGATGATTTACCCTGTATGGATGATGATGATCTGCGGCGGGGTCAGCCGGCTAATCATAAACAGTTTGGAACGGGGATGGCTGTTTTAGCTGGGGATGCTCTGTTAACTTTAGGATTTGAGATAATGGCAGATCTTGATTACTTACCAGCAGAACGAGTTTTGCAGGCAACACAAGAGTTGGCCGAGGCAGCTGGGAATGAGGGAATGATCGGCGGTCAGGTAGCTGATATAGAAGCAGAAAATAGAGAGATAAGCAAGGAAGAGCTGAATTATATTCACCAGCATAAGACGGGTGCTCTATTAAAAGCTTCTGTGCGTCTGGGAGCTATTCTAGCTGGAGCAGAGCAAGAGGAATTAGCCGCCTTAACTACTTATGCAGAAAAATTAGGATTTTCTTTTCAGATAGTTGATGATGTACTGGATATTGAAGGAGATCAGGAAAAGTTAGGGAAGAATGTAGGCAGCGACCAAAACCAGGATAAGACTACTTTTCCGGCTCTTTATGGCCTGGAAGAATCTAAAAAAATGGCTGCTGATCTCTGTCGGGAAGCTAAAGAGGCGTTAGCAATTTTTGGAGAAGAATCTGAGCTGTTGAAGGAGTTAGCAGATTATGTGGTGGAGCGAGAATACTAAAAACAATTTACAATTAGAGGGCAACTCCTTATAATTTCTTGATTTAAATTAGTAAAATTTGATTTAAGTTAACGTTTATGAGTCTTATTTTATCTTTTGTTTTAATTGTCAACTATCAACTGTAAACTTTATTTAAGGGTGGTATATTATGAGTAAACTTCTTGATCGGATAAAGTCTCCTGCGGATTTATCGTCATTATCGGCTGCTGAATTGAATAAGTTGACTGAAGAAATTCGGCAAGAAATTATTATTACTTTGTCTAAAACTGGCGGGCATTTAGCTTCTTCTTTAGGAGCAGTAGAAATTACTTTAGCATTACATACGGCTCTCAACACCCCTCAAGATAAAATCATCTGGGATGTAGGCCATCAAGCTTATGCGCATAAGATAATTACTGGCCGGAGAGAAGAGTTTGAAACCATTCGGCAGCGGGGAGGATTAAGTGGGTTTCCCAAACGGGAGGAAAGTGAATATGACCATCTGGATGTAGGCCACACTAGTACTTCCATTTCGGCAGCTTTAGGAATGGCTGCCCAACGGGACTTACAGAATACGAACGAAACGATAGCAGCAGTAATAGGTGATGGGGCTTTAACGGCAGGAATGGCTTTTGAGGCTTTAAATCATGCCGGCCATTTAAATAAAGATTTAATTGTAGTCCTCAATGATAATGAAATGTCTATTTCAGAAAATGTTGGAGCAGTATCCAATCATTTAGATAAATTAAGGGTTAATCCTCATTTACATCAGGCTAAGCAGGAACTGGAGAAGATCTTGAATAATATTCCGGCGGTAGGAGAGCGGATTTTACAGACCTTAGGGCGGGTCAAAGATGCTGTTAAATATCTGGTAGTTTCGGGAATTTTATTTGAAAAACTAGGTTTTACCTATTTAGGTCCCATCGATGGTCATGATTTAGAAGCTCTACAGACTCATATAAAAGATGCTCAACAGCATGGAGGTCCAGTATTGATTCATACTGTTACGAAAAAAGGAAAAGGCTATCCTCCAGCGGAAAAGGATCCGACTTCTTATCATGGAGTGGGAGCATTTAATATTCGGACGGGAAAAAGTAAAAGTAAGAAAGAAAAAATCACTTATACGCAAGCTTATGCTGAACAATTAACTGAGTTGGGAGCGAAAGATGAGGAGATTGTAGCTATTACGGCAGCAATGCCCAAATGTTTAGGAGAATTTAAACAGAAATTCCCGGATCGCTTTTATGATGTGGGGATTGCTGAGCAGCATGCGGTAACTTTTAGTACCGGGTTAGCATTAAACGGGGCAAAACCGTTTGTAACCATTTATTCAACCTTTCTCCAAAGGGCTTACGATCAAGTATTACATGATGTATGTCTGCAAGAAGCACCAGTGAAATTTGCTTTGGACCGCAGCGGACTTGTCGGCCGCGATGGATCGACGCACCACGGCGTATTTGATTTTGCTTATTTACGGCATTTACCTAACATGATAGTTATGGCGCCGAAGGATGAAGCAGAACTGCAATCGATGGTGAAAACTGCTGCTGAATATGAGGCAGGGCCGATAGCATTCCGCTATCCGCGCGGCGAAGTAGAAGGAGTGGAATCAACTCCGGCAGCTAGTTTAGAAATTGGCCGAGCTGAAGAACTGCGGACTGGGAACCAAGGTGTAATTTTAGCAATTGGAGCTTTAGTGCACCCTGCTTTAAGAGCAGCGGAAGAATTAGCGGCAGAAGGTATTGATTTAACAGTAGTCAATGCCCGCTTTGTGAAACCGCTTGATGAAGAGTTAATTCTTGAGTTAGCAGCGGAGCAGGACTGGTTATTAACGGTTGAAGATCATATTTTACAGGGCGGTTTTGGGAGTGCAGTTAGTGAATTAATTACTGATCAGCAAGTCGATGCTGAACTATATCGCTTAGGACTGCCGGATAAGTTCATTGAACATGGGGCTCAAGAAAAATTAAAGGCTAAATACGGGCTTGATAAGCAGGGAATTAAGGAACAAGTTCTGACAATAGTGGAGGGATAATATGGCAGATAAAGAGCGGTTAGATATACTTTTACGAGAAAGAGACTACTTTCCCAGTCGGTCTAAGGCGAAACGAGCTATTATGGCGGGGGAAGTATATGTCAATGATCAATTAGTTGATAAAGCAGGTACTAAAATAGATAAAGAAGCAGATATTAGGGTAAAAGGAGAACTGCACCCGTATGTTAGCCGCGGCGGATTGAAATTAGAGAAGGCTTTAGAAATATTTGACTTATCAGTACAAGATAAGATATTGGTTGATATAGGAGCTTCTACAGGCGGCTTTACCGATTGTGCTCTGCAGAATGGGGCTCAAAAAGTATATGCTATAGATGTAGGCTATAATCAATTAGCCTGGAAGTTAAGAAGTGATGATCGGGTAGTCTGTAGGGAAAATACTAATGCTCGTTATTTAGAAGCAGATGATATTGCTGAATTTGGGGATATCGGTACTGTAGATGTAGCTTTTATTTCGTTGACTAAAATCCTGCCGGCGCTAAAAAAAGTGCTGCAGCAGGAGGCGGAAGTGATAACGTTAATTAAGCCTCAATTTGAAGCCGGCCCCGAGCAGGTTAATAATCAAGGAGTAGTTACTGATCCGGAAATACATAAACAAGTAATTCAGAAAATAATAGACTTTAGTCAAGATATAGAATTAACTCCGCTGGCTATCTCTTATTCTCCTATTACCGGCGGGAAAGGACACAACATTGAGTATTTGGCACATTTTACTTGTCAGCAAACTGAATCAGATATTGACTGGAAAACTGAAATAGAGCAAGTAGTTAGTGAAGCCCATTGGGATTTAAAAGCTTGAAGTTGAGATTGAGGTTGAGCAACTCGGAAAACCAATGGTTGTAGTGGTTTTACCCCGAAACTTAATTTCCAACTTACTTGAACACTAAACTAATTGGGAACGTATACTTAGGTCATGTGCGTTAACTTAATGTATATTTTTTTATAAATATAAAGTGCAACTTTAAAATTGAAAATTAATACCTTTAAAATAGCTTACAGCAAAGGATTATACGACTTTGATTTATAATTGTCAATTGTAAACTGTAATTTTGGGGAGGGATTTTGTGGATAAAATCGGCTTAATAGTGAATAATGAAAAAGAAAAAGTCCCTAATATTTTACGCAGATTGTGTGGTTTGCTGGAAGCTCGGGATCAGGATTATGTTCTTACGGAAGCAAGTGCTGAAGTTTTAGAATGTGAAGTAGAAACGGTTCCTTACTATGAGTTGGCTCGGGAAGTGGAAGTTATCATTGTTATGGGCGGTGATGGAACTTTACTGAAGGTAGCCCGTAATTTTGCTGCTAGTGAGGTAGCAATTTTAGGTATTAATCTCGGGCGGCTGGGATTTTTAACTGATGTTGATATTGAAGAATTAGAAGCAGGCCTAGAGCAGTTATTAAATGACAAATATATGATTGAAGACCGCATGATGCTGGAAGGAAAAGTAATTAGAGAAGGAGAGGTAGTTAATCAAGTACGGGCAGTTAATGATTTGGTAATTAATAAGGGGAACTTTTCGCGTTTGATTAAGTTAGAAACGATTGTGGATGGAGAATATTTGACTACTTATCCAGCTGATGGTTTAATTGTTGCTTGTCCTACTGGTTCTACTGCTTATTCTTTATCAGCGGGCGGGCCAATTGTTAGTCCGCGGTTAGATTCTCTGATTATTACTCCTATTTGCCCTCATACTTTACATTCGCGGTCTATTGTAGTCAATAAGGATGAAGAAATTACTATTCAGGTAGAAGCGGATCACCGTAATATAATGTTAACGGTGGACGGTCAAGAGAACTTAGAAATAATGCCTGACGATACGATTAAAGTTACTAAAGCAGAATTGGTAACTCATCTGATTAAATTAGACGGTTATAATTTTTATCGGGTGTTGCGGAGTAGATTGAAGGAGAACGAATTTTAAATGAGGAGGACTAATAGTGAAAAGCAAACGGCAGTTAAAAATTATTGAACTAGTAAGAGAAAAAGATATTCAGACCCAAAAGGAGTTAGCAGACTGCTTACAGGAAGCAGGAATTGAGGTTACTCAGGCTACGGTATCTAGAGATATTAAGCAGTTGGGGCTGATTAAGGTGCCAATGCAGACGGGAGGTTATAAGTATTCGCTACCGCCGGATCATAAAGAAAAAGTAAATATTCAAAGCCGCTTGAAGCGGATGTTTGAGGATTCAGTGACGGAGCTTGATTATAGTGAAAATTTGATTGTAATTAGCACTTTGCCGGGTACTGCTCAGGGAATTGCTTCTTTAATTGATAATAGTGAACTGGATAATGTAATTGGGACGATTGCTGGTGATGATACTATTTTACTGGTAGTTAAGCCACAGGAAAAGGTAGAAGCGGTTAAAACACGTCTGGAGGAACTAAGAACTTAAGGAGCGTGAGAGATTGTGTTATCCAACTTAATGGTCAAGAATTTTGCTGTTATTGATGCAGCTGAACTGGAGTTAACTACCGGGCTGAATATTTTATCGGGGGAAACGGGAGCTGGAAAATCGATTATTACCCGAGCTTTGGATATGCTGCTGGGTGGACGAGCTTCGACTGATTTTATTCGGTCGGGCAAGGAGAAAGCAATTATTGAAGCCTGCTTTGATATTAGTAATAATCCTTTAATTGAAGAGAAAGCAGAAGAATTGGGGATTGAATTATCAGCGGATAATAATTTAATTTTGACTCGAGAAATCAGTCATACTACTAATAATAAGTCACGGATTAACGGCCGGATTGTTAACCTGGAAACAACCCGGAAATTGAGTCAATATTTGATTGATGTTCATGCGCAGCATGAGTACCAAAAGTTGTTATCTTCTGTTGATCAGTTAGCAATTATAGACGAATTAGGAGGAGAAGAAGCTGCTGATTTAAAACAGAAGGTTAAGGATTTATATCATAAGTTACAAGAAAAAAAGCAGCGGTTAACAGAATTAAATCAGAGTGAAAAGGAACGGGAACGCCGGATAGATTTACTTGAATTTCAACTTGATGAAATTGAATCAGCCGAGTTGGAAATAGGAGAAGAAGAGGAACTGCGGGCTAAGCGGAAAAAGTTGGGTAATGCTGAGGAACTAAGTGAAACCTTGGGGGATGTTTACACTCAACTTTATGAGAGTGATTTTCAACAGTCAGCAATAATAGATAAAATTAGTCAATTTGTTAAGCAGATAGATAAAATGTCTGATTTAGACGAAGAGCTAGAAGAGATAGCTGAGCAGCTGCGGGAAACTAATTATCAGTTAGAAGATGTTGCTTATAAATTGCGTGATTATCAGGATCGGATTGAACTTAATCCGCAGAAATTGACAGCTGTAGAAGAAAAATTAAACGAAATTAATAATTTAAAACGTAAATATGGAGATAATATAAAAGAAATCCTTACTTATCGAGATGAGATTAAAGAAGAATTAACAACTTTAAAAAACAGCAAGCAGCGAAAACAAGAGTTAACAGCTGAAATTGATGAATTAGAAGCAGAATACTGTAAGCAGGCTAAAAAATTATCTTCTCTGCGGCAGGAAATAGCTGCTGATTTTGCAGCTAAAGTTGTCGATGAATTGGCTGATTTAGCTATTACTCAAGCTGAGTTCAAAGTGAAGTTTCAGCAGCGAGAAGAGTTTAGTCAGTTGGGGATTGATAAAATAGAATTTTTATTTGCTCCTAATCCTGGTTCTGATTTAAAGCCGCTGGCTGAAATAGCTTCGGGCGGAGAATTATCGCGGGTAATGTTGGCACTCAAGACGATTACAGCTGAACTTGACCAGCTATCTACGCTCGTTTTCGATGAAATAGATGCCGGGATTGGCGGTCGAGTTGCTAAACTGGTGGCTCAGAAATTGACGGAGTTAGCTGCTAATTATCAGGTATTATGTATTACTCATCTGCCGCAGATTGCTTCTCAGGCGGATCATCATTATTTAATTGAGAAGAAAGTAGAAGCAGAAACTACTTTTGTAGATCTATTTCCGCTTAATCAAGAACAGCGCAAAAAAGAGTTGGCCCGTATGTTAGATGGTAGTTTAACGGAAACAACTTTACAGCATGCTGA
>CAYFUT010000063.1:0-15446 GCA_964346395.1 uncultured Halobacteroidaceae bacterium | reverse complement strand
GTAAACTTATCAATAAAACTTTACTTATCTGCTTCACTTCTTATACCAACTCCTTTTATTATTCCTTTTTTATTTAAATTATAACATTTATTTACTTTAAGAGCAAAAAAATAAAACAGACCAGCTTCTGCCGGCCTGCTTTAAGCAACCTCATCTGTCTCAGAAGCTGCCGCTGCTAACTTTTCTCTAAATTCAGTCCCTGGAATACTCTCCTTTTCCAGTAATTCCTCTGCTATCTGAGCAATAAATTCTTGATTAGCAGTTACTTTTTCCTTTACCTGTTCTTTCTGTTCCTCGATAATTTCACTGACTACAGTCTGAACTTTGCTTTTAGCTATTTTTTCACCGACTACTCCTAGTTTAGACATACCGGAGTACACAATCTTTTCTCCATATTGAACTGCCTTTTGAAAGTCATTTTTTGCTCCGGTACTCGGACTGCCCAACAGTTCTTCTTCTACTACTGCTCCCGCCAGCAACACAGCAATCTGATCCTTTAAATAATCGACTGTCTGCAAATAAAAGTCATCTTCCGGATTATGCCGCACATATCCCAAAGCACGCCCGCGAGAAGTAATAGTAATGTTGGAGACAGAATCGGGATTGATCAGCTCACCCAATAAAGCATGTCCGGTCTCATGAAAAGCAATCCGCCGCAGTTCTTCTTCTTTTGGTTTGCGGTTTAACTTTTCACCCATCATTACTTTATCAATTGCTTCTGCAAAGTGTTCCTTCGTAATTTTCTCTTTTTCCTCCCGTAAAGCCATAATTGCCGCTTCGTTAGTTAAACTTTCTAACTTTGCCCCTGAAAAACGGAATGTTTCCCGGGCCAACTTCCCTAACTCCACATCGTCAGCTAGCGGCTTATTTGTCGTATGGATCTCTAAAATTTCCTTTCTGCCCTCCCTATCCGGCAGATCAACCTTTACCTGACGGTCAAACCGCCCCGGCCGCAGTAAAGCCTTATCCAGTACCTGCAGTCGATTAGTCGCTCCTACCACCAGAATATTAACCTGGTCATCAACAGACATACCGTCCAGCTCCGATAACAGCTGATTTAAGGTCTGATCATATTCTTGATGACTGCTGTGCTGACCTCGTTTGCCGCCCAAAACATCTATTTCATCAATAAATACAATTGCATTATTCTTATTAGCCTGTTTGGCCTGCTTGCGGGCATCATCAAATAACTGTCGTACCCGCTTAGCTCCTACTCCCGCATACATCTCTACGAATTCACTGCCGGAAGTAGCCAAAAATACAGAATCAATATAATTAGCTGCTGCCTTAGCCAGCAGGGTTTTCCCGGTTCCCGGCGGACCGGTCAACAGTAGTCCCTTCAGCGGCCTGATCCCTAAATCCTTAATCTGCTGCTTGCTCTTTACAAAATCCAAGGCCTCCAGCAGTTCATTTTTAGCTGTCTGTTGGCCCCCAATATCAGAAAAATCCACCTCAGGAATGCTAGTTTCCCGCTTTTGTCCAGAAGACAGTTTGCCCCCCAAACCTTGATTATTAATTACTCGGAAAAAATAATAGCCTATCCCGCCCAATATTAACACGGGAAATAAATTAATCCCTTGAAAACTCAAAAATATACATAAAGCCAATCCAATTCCTAGTCCTACTTCCTTAATCATCTACTTCACCCCTTTCTCTGGCGGTTAATTACCTTATACAAAGCTTGTTCATTCTTCACTAAACTAAGATAAATATAATCATCATCTACCTGAATAATCGTTTCCTGTAAATTATATTTGTCTTTATACTCCTTAATTCTCTCTCCTAACTCAACAAATTCTCCCGTTTGGCAGGCTTCATGTAGTGCTAATTCTACTTCAGTTTCCAGCTGACTAGAAAATCCTCCCGGCACTGCAAAATCTAGTTGATAAGACCCTGGTTCTAGAGATTTAGCTACCCTATCTTGAACCTGAGTAAATACCTGCTGCAAATCTGTTACCTGTTCTAAAGTTAAGTTTAATTCATGACTTCCATCTGAAGAGGTAATTGTTACTTCTTTGACCCCAGAAACCTGCTTTAAATCATTCTGCAGCGAATAATTCACTTTATAATTAGCAAAAAAATAATTCCCAGCAAAAAAAACAACCAGAGAAATAACTAATACCAGTACTCCTAATTTGTAATTGAAAGTTTTCATGTAGTTGAACCCCCCCGTATCAATTTTCGACAAGAATAATTATACCATAACTAAGATTAGTAATCTAATGTAAAAAGAATGTAATTTATTCCTAAAAAGAAATTAAACAACAAAATTGAAAACTGCAGGCTTATTCAGCCTGCAGCAGAAATAATAGCTAACATTATTTGAGAATGAGAATTCAACAGTTCTATTCTTCCGCTTCATCATCTTCTTTTTCATCTTGATATAAATAATCAATTAGAGCTGTCCTCTCTTCGGGCTCAGAAAACTTAAACTGAATTCCATTAGCATATTTCCTACTCTTCATTTCTTCTTTCCACACCACTTTCCCGACTAATTCATCAAGCGATAACTCTAAAAAAGTGGTATCTAAAACTATCGGATTACTTGTATTCAACTCTCGGGTAGTAACCAACTGCGCTCCGGAAGCACTTATATCTTTAATTACTCCTGTATATAAATGATTTACATTTCGATTCCTCTGAGCTGGATAATATTCAACCTTTTTCCCTATTTCTACTCGCTCATAATCACGCCTGTCTTCGATATAAACCACTTGCCCCTTCTTTTCTAAGATATAAACTCTTTCTTCCTCCCGGGATTTAATCTCCACAGGAATATTATAAACCTCATTTGGCTGCCGAAAGACAAGTACAAATTCCTTATCTTCTTGATTTAGGCGACGAGTTACTGCTAAAGTTACTTCTAATTGATCGCTATCTACAGGAGTGAATTCCTCAATACTAACTAGAGCTTTACCGCGGTTTCTAATCCCTGCTTTATAGACATCAGATGAAGATAAAAAGGTCTGAAAATTAAATTTAGTTATAACATCAACAGCCATTGACCCCACCCTTCCTAAATTAAATAAAATTCTTATCGGAGATGCTAACCCCACGTTGCAGCTAAATTATCCATAAGTTCTACAATTAATTGAGCAGTCATGCCCCAAATTACTCCGTGATCTGTCTCATAAACATAAATATTATGCTTTTTTCCACCCCAGGCATTTCGATAGCGGTCAGGTAGTCCTAATTTTTCTACCGGCAGTAAATTTACCCTTTCACCTTGCTTATTTAAATAATTAGGCTTAATTTCCACTCGAGTTTGATAAGTTTTCGGTTTATTCTCACAAAAATATGATATAGGAATAGTGAACATTTCTTCTACTTCTAAATAATTAATATCTAACTGATTTAAGTCATTTATTCTACAGATACCAACAAAAGAATCAATAGTAACTCCCATAGGGGTTACTAATGTATTTAATCTTCCTTTTAGATCTATCCTTTCAGAAGGAATTCCTAATTCTTCTTCGGTTTCGCGCAGGGCAGTTTCTTGATAATTTGCATCTTCTGGTTCTGGCTTTCCACCTGGAAAACAGATTTCTCCTGCTTGACTTACCCGTGAAGAGCGTCTCTGAAATAAAAAATGATATTCTCCCGCTTGCAGAATTAAAGCAATCAATACAGCTGAATTAAAATAATCCTCTTCTTTTCTTAAAATACCTGGTTTTTCTGATAAATTATTAGTTACAGTTTCCAATTTCTCTTCGTTCATTTTACCTGCTCCTTATCACAAATATTGAAAAATAAAGCATAGCTTAAGTACCTTTGAATATTCCACTTAAACAAAATAAAGAACAATCCGCAGCAAGATATTAGCAGCAATTCCGGCTCCTATATCATCCAGCATAATTCCGATTCCACCTTCAAATTCCTGTAACCTATCCAGCGGATCCGGTTTATAAATATCAAAAAACCGAAATAAGACAAAGGCCGGAACTAACATATTCATCTGCAGACCAGCCATTGCTACCGCAAACCCTACTATTTCATCTATTACAATCTGGGGGGCATCTTTAATTTCATACAACTTATCAGCTTCCTGAGCAATATAAGTTCCTACCACGACCAAAATAAATAGTAGAGGAAAATCAACTATTTTGATTAATCCCAGTACCATTACTAACCACAAACCAGCCACTGCTACTAATGTTCCAGCAGTACCTGGTGCTACGGGAGTCAAACCCGTTTTAAAACCAGTAGCTAATAATTTAATTACCTTCTTCATTGCTATCCTCCTTAATAACCTCTTTAGAGTTCATAAAGTAATCAATTCCGGAAACGAGCGTTAAAATTACTGCAATCCATAATAAAACAAAAGCAAACGGCAAATCAAGAATTAAGGCAATAATAGCAAAAATTTGAGCATTAGTTTTATATTTCCCAAGATTACTAGCCGCAATTACAATTCCTTCGCCAGCAGCTAAAACGCGCAGCCCAGTAACAGCAAATTCGCGGCCGATAATAATAATCACCGGCCAAGCAGAAATAGTTCCCATATCTACCAGAGCAATCAAGGCAGCTGAAACCAATAGTTTATCAGCTAACGGATCCATGAACTTACCGAAATTAGTGATCAAATCCCGACTTCGCGCCAAATATCCATCCAACCCATCTGTAATCGCAGCCACAATAAATACAAACAGGGCAAAATATCTTCCGTAAGCTAGATACTCTCCCCCAGGTTTAATTAATAAAAATGCCATGAAAATAGGAATTAAAACAATGCGCACCAAAGTCAACTTATTAGGTAAATTTAATTTCATTGTTTTTCCACTCCTATCAAATCATATTCATAAGCCTCGGTTATTTTTACGGACACAAACTCTCCAGTTTCTTTATCAGTTTCCCGAACATAAATAACTCCGTCCACATCCGGTGCTTCCCGCTGACTTCTACCTACCATAATTTTCGGTTCTTGAGACTGTACTTCTGTCAGTAAAACATCCATTTCTAGTCCTTCATACTGCTGGTTGCGCTGATAAGAAATTTCTTGCTGTAGTTCCATAACTCGATTATAGCGTTCTTCTTTTCTAGCTTCCGGAATCTGGCAGGGCAGTTCAGCCGCCGGAGTACCTTCTTCCTGAGAATAGGTGAACGCTCCTAATCTATCAAATTCTGCTTGTTCAATAAAATCTAGCAAGTTAGCAAAATGCTCTTCTGTTTCACCAGGAAAACCGACAATCACGGAAGTCCGCAGAGCAATATTCGGAATTCGATCCCGTAATTTATTAATCACCTGTAAAATCTCTTCTTTTGTCCCCTGCCGATTCATTTTCTGCCTGATTTCTCCATCAGCATGCTGGACAGGCAGGTCCAGATAACTGCATATTTTATCTTCGCAGGCAATCAAATCAATTAACTGATCACTAATCCGCGTCGGATAGGCATACAGCAGCCTAATCCAGTCAATTCCTTCTATCTTAACTAATTTTCCCAGCAGCTCAACTATCTTAGATTCTCCATACCGGTCAATTCCATACTGAGTAATATCCTGTGCTATAATGTTAATTTCCTTTACTTCAGTTTGAGCCAAATTCTTTACCTCTTGCACTATATTTTCCAGAGAACGACTCTGTAAAGAGCCTCTCAACTGCGGAATTAAACAGTAGGAACAATTGTTATTACAGCCTTCGGCAATTTTTACATAAGCCAGATGATCAGGCGTTACACTCCCGCGAGGAAACTGACGATCATAATTAAATCCCGGCTCACTAACTTCTACTTTCTTTCTCCCTGCTAAGCCCTGGTCAATAACTTCTACAATCCTATCAAAATCACCTGTTCCTACAAAAGCATCAACCTCCGGAATCTCTTCTGCCAACTCTTGATTATATCCCTGCGCTAGACATCCCGCTGCAATTAATAACTTACAATTTCCCTCTTCTTTATATTGAGCTAACTGTAAAATAGTATTAATTGATTCTTCTTTCGCATCCGCGATAAATCCACAGGTATTAACTATTAATACCTCCGCCTGCTGATAATCTTCGGTTAAACTAAAATCTTCCCTGGCTGCTATTAAACCAAGCATGATTTCTGAATCAACTTCATTCTTAGCACATCCTAAAGTTATTAATCCTATTTTAATCATTTCTTTTTTCATCCCTTCTCTTATTTTAACTTATTAAATTATAAAAATTTTCCACCTATTTATCTTAGTTTTTAGTAGGCTAACATAATTAATTAATACTAATAAAAGTATTCAACATTAATAGAAAAATTCCTTGTTTCCTTCCCTTGCAATCTATAAGTTTTCCCTGATATTAAATTATTATCCCCGATTGCAGTTAACAAATTCTCTAATTTTAAAACTTACTAACTATTTTTTCTAACATCATTCGCCTCAATTCTACAAATACTAAACTAAAGCTAATCTGATTCCTTCGAGGAGGCCACAATATGCTAGATTATACCAACATCAATGGACTAAAAGAAATAGTCACTGATTTAGAAAAAATTAAAACAGATGAAGTTTCAGATATCCACTATATAAGAGAAGACGAATTAGATGGAGTAATCAACCTCCTGGAAGCAATTATTGAAACAAAGGAATTTAACGAAAAAATAAGGTAGCCTAAACATTAGGCTACCTTTCCTCCTTTAATAATAAAAACTAATCAGGGATAGAGCATTAAATGCATATCCGAATTCTAATAATCCTAGATAAAAATCAATTTTTTTCTGTTTATGATACTGCTGGCGGTCTGTCTTGGCTACCTGCCTAAAGTCAGCCACCGAATTAATCCCTAATTTCTGTTTTAACTTTATTATTCCCACAAAAATCAGCAAGTAACTTATAATATCAATCAGTAAATATTTTTCAAATAATAAAATATTAGCTACATAGTACAAAATCAAAAAGAAATAGAATACAAAGTTAGTAAACTTCATCATTAAAAAGGGATTAGTCCGCTGGCTTACTGTTTCTAACTGCACCTTCATTTCTTTAAATTCTTCTTTATACCGTTCAAAGCTTTTTTGCGTATCTTTCAAACGAATAACTATGGCTATTATATAAATTATAGATAATAGCCCAATATATTTTTTCATGCTCCCCCCCCTAACCACTTATTGAGTATCCATCATTTATCATAACATATTGATTTTTAATTACAAACATAAGCTTCTATTTTTTCTAACTCAATCAATAAGTTAAGGGGTCTTGTTCTGGATTATAATCATCTGCTTCGGGAGTTGATTCCTGCTGTTCTTCTTCTCCTTCCGAGTCAGAAGTTAACTTCTGAAGTTTGCTTAGTAACTTATCATATTTATCCCTTAATTCTTTTAGTTCTTTTTGCTGGGTTTCGATCTTTTCCTCCTGATTCTGCAGCCGCTGCTTGTAATCCTCTTGCTCCATTTCTGACCCTAGCTCTTTACTCTTCTTTCTTACATATTCTTCACTCGTTGCTTCTTCTGCATTTGTCAATTGATAAGCTTTTTCGACTAACCGCATAATATCTTGCTTTCGTTCTGGATTAGCAGCATAAGCTAACTGCGATAAATAATAAAAATAAGGTGGATAACTGACATAAGAACTAGTAACTTGCGGTACATAAATCTTTTCCCCGGGATATATTTTATTAGGATCTTCAATATGACTATTAGCACTCAGCATTAAATAAAAAGGAACCTCGTAAGCTTCAGCCAGGTCATACAAATTATCTCCTTCGCGAGCTCTAATAACTGATAAATTATTGAATTCTTTAACACTTAGCGTCAGCTGTAGATATTTATTAATCTGTTTTGCCATTAAATCCGACTCTAACTGGGCCAACTTTTCTTCCGCCGGAACTGTTCCTGATTCAATAGTAGAAAGTACGGTCTGATTATAGCCTGAATTTTTATATAAATAATCCAAATTAACCTGCAAGGGGGGTAGATTAGCCACTAAATAATTAGCCAATCCAATTATGGTATCCACATTTTGCCTGGCTTTTCGTTTATAATTCTCTGCTTTTAATTTAAATTCTTTCTGCTGCTCCCGGTTATCAATACCAATTCTTTCTTCCCCAACAGAAAATTGTTCCGCTAGCTTAATATTCCGCTCAGTTTTAGCAGCTAGTAAAACACTCTTTAAATAAATTGCTTTCGCAAAAAATTCAGACTGCGATAAATCATCAAGAATAACTTCGTCTAAATAATGCTGAGCTTCTTCCCACTCTCTTGCTTCTAGAGATCTTACAGCTAATTTGTAATTTTCAACTGCTAAATCCCGAGCCAATAATGGAGAACTAGAAACTATTAACAAAGCAATAATAAATAAGGAAATAAGTGATATTTTTTTCTTCATCCTGAATAATAACCCCCTTCTCCCGTTTCTTCATTATAATTCTTCTTATAATTAGTTTCTTCTATAATTAACAATCAATTTCCTCCCTAAACTGTCCAATTTATTTATATTTTGCAAGTTTTATTTGACCAACTTTTTATCTTTCATAACCTGCATCGTCTGATCAGCATTATCAGTAACTACAAAAACTTCTTGTACCGAGGAACTATTTTTGGCCAGAATTTTAATTCCGCTTGGGGTATTATACTTCAACTTCAAATGAGGGGGTACTCCACTTCCACCCCGGCGGTTAATGCGGCCCGGAATAATACTCTTCACACTAGACAGTTTAGCTACATTTTCTAACAAAGGTAAGACATCTTCAATAATTGTGTGCTCTTGCTTGATCTTATCAATTCGATATTTATTATCTTTAGCCATCCTAATCCTCCTTTCTCTCCCTACCTAACTGCTGCATTTACTAGCTTATACTCTATTATCATTATATAACAAAATTCCTGATTATCCAAATCCAATCCAAAATAAAAAAGCAGCCTCTCAGCTGCCCAGATTGAGATTATAAACTATTAAAAAACTGCTCAACAGCGGCTTGGTCTAAAGCCAAAATTTATTAATTGTCTCTTTTTCTCGCTCAATCACTTCTAAAACTTTGTCCCGAGCTGGACCTCCAATTATACTACGAGCATCAACACAATTTTCTATATCAATCACTTCATAAATATCTTTAGTAAAAACTGGGGAGAACTCCTGCCATTCTTCGAGAGTTAACTCCGCCAATTTCTTATCTTCTTCTAAACAATAAAAAACTAATTCTCCTACTATCTCATGCGCTTCGCGAAACGGAATATCTTGCTCCACCAAATAATCAGCTACATCAGTTGCATTTACAAATCCCTTTTCGGTTGCTTCCTTTAATTTTTCTTCTTTAAATTCAGTATTCTTCAGCATTCGACTCATTACCTCTAAACTCATCTGCAGCGTATCTACAGTATCAAATAAACCTTCTTTATCTTCCTGCATATCTTTATTATACGCAAGCGGTAGTCCTTTCATAGTAGTTAACATCTGAATTAAATGGCCGTAAACTCGACCGGTTTTCCCCCGGACTAATTCAGGAATATCCGGATTCTTTTTCTGCGGCATAATACTACTGCCGGTACAGAAGGCATCAGCAATCTCAATAAAATCAAATTCTTTCGTCGCCCACAAAATTAATTCTTCACTTAACCGACTTAAATGCATCATGATAGTAGAAGCCGCAGCTAAAAATTCAATTACAAAATCCCGATCACTAACTCCATCTAAACTATTATAACTAACTTGAGAAAAACCCAGCTCTTCGGCTACAAATTCCCGATCAATATTAAATTTAGTCCCGGCCAATGCTCCGGAACCTAACGGCAGAACATCTACCCGCTGATAGCAGTCCTTCAATCTCTCTTTATCGCGGCTTAATTTCTGCTGGTAAGCCAATAGATGATGACTTAAGCGGATCGGCTGAGCCCGCTGTAAGTGAGTATAGCCCGGCATAATAAAGTCAATATTCTCTTCGGCCAACTCAAGTAAAACAGCCTCCAGCTGAGTAATTAGATCCGTTAGCTGTTCAATCTGGTCTTTTACATACAGCCGGACATCAAGCGCCACTTGATCATTTCGACTCCGGGCAGTATGCAACTTACCTCCTACAGAACCGATTTTCTCTGTCAAATTATGTTCAATATTCATGTGAATATCTTCTAGTTCCTGTTTAAATTCAAATTCGCCCGCCTCTATTTCGACTAGAATTTCCTGCAGACCGGCAACTATTTTGTCTTTTTCTGCTTCAGAAATAATATCACATTCCGCCAACATTTTAGCATGAGCAATACTCCCCTGAATATCATATTGATACAATCTATAATCAAATCCAAGGGAAGCATTAAACTCCTCTACTAGCTGATCAGTACTTTGTTCAAACCGCCCCGACCATAATTTCATTTTAACCCCGCCCCTTATTAATTTATAATTTACAATGTACAATTGACAATTATACACCTTGAACCTCTCTACCCAAATCACAGATTTAGATGGAGTTTAATTGTTAATTGTCCCATCTAGGCAAAGCCTAGCTGTGATAACCATAGAAACCATATCCACTGTCAACTGTCAATTGTTTAACCAGTTTCGCCCGCCGATAGTCATCATCATCTGTCACTGTCTTAATTTCATAGCCATACCGCTGGTAAAAATCCAGCAGTTCCTGCCGCTGATAGGCAGAATAAAGAATAATTCGCTCTCCACCTCTTTTTTTCACCCGCCGCTCAACTTCTTCAATCAGTTTATAACCTATTTGTTGGCCCTGATGGTCAGCTACTACTCCTAATCGGCTGAGGTGATAATCTCCGTTTTCAAGCGGATAAAAGCGCACAGAGCCCACCGGCTGGCCGTCAATATAAGCTAGCAAAACTTCTTTCTCTTGAATATCTTCTTTCACCTCTGCTTCAGTCTCTTGCAAAGCAGCTACATAAGAGGAAAAAGCAGGATCCAGATAATCCTGGAAAGCCTGCTTGGTAATTTCATATACTACCTTACTATCTGTAAGTTCTGCTGTTTTAATTTTCATCTTCTCTCTCCGCCTAGTCACTTATTGATTCCTTACTTTTCCATTTACTTTTAACGGCAGCCCAAATAATTCAATAAATCCTTCCGCTGCCTCATGATCAAAAGTATCTGCTTTATCATACGTAGCTAGATTTTCCTGGTATAAGGATTCGTCTGATTCGCGGCCTACTACCGTACAGCTGCCTTTATATAATTTAACCTTGACCGTTCCGGTTACATACTTTTGAGTGGACTCAACAAAAGAATCTAATGCCTCTTTAAGCGGTGAAAACCACTGACCGTAATAAACAAGTTCTGAATATTTATCGGCTACTGACTGTTTATAATGGGCTGTTTCTCTATCTAATACCAGATCTTCTAACTGACTATGAGCTGTCATAAGAACAGTATACGCCGGTGCCTCATAAATCTCCCGCGATTTAATGCCCACTAAGCGGTTCTCTACCATATCAATCCTACCTACTCCGTGGTTAGCTGCTATTTCTTTTAGTTCTTCTACCAAAGTAACCGGATCTAACTGTTCTCCATTCAAAGCAACCGGAGTTCCCTGTTCAAAACCAATTTCTACATACTCCGGCTCCTCAGGGGCTTCTTCCGGCTTAGTAGTAATTTGATAAACTTCTTCCGGCGGCTCTACTGCCGGATCTTCCAATACTCCACACTCAATACTAACGCCTAACATGTTGCGGTCTATACTGTAGGGACTTTCTTTAGTGGCTCCTACCGGAATACCCTGCTCTTCTGCATACTCAATCTGCTCTTCCCGCGATTCAAACTCCCATTCCCGCAGGGGAGCTACAATTTCTATCCCGGGACTTAGAGCTTGAAAAGAAACATCAAAGCGCACCTGGTCATTTCCCTTGCCGGTACAGCCGTGAGCTACAGCATCTGCCCCCTCCTTCTTAGCCACTTCAATCATCTTTTGGGCAATTAGCGGCCGGGAATAAGCCGTAGTCAGCGGATATTTATCCTCATAAACTGCTCCTGCCTGCAGCCCCTTAAAAGCATACTGAGTTAAAAATTCTTCTTTCAAATCATCTACATAAGCAGCAACTGCTCCTGTTTCTAGTGCTTTCTCTTTTACTGGTTCCAGCGGTTCATTCTGTCCGACATCAGCTGAATAAGTTACTACCTCTACATCATACTTATCCTGCAGCCATTTGATAGCTACGGAAGTATCAAGTCCTCCTGAATAAGCCATTACCACCTTGTTAATATCTTTGTTCATTACACTATTCCTCCTTAAAAATTTATCAGCGAATTATTTTTATCATCTACTTTTCTAGTATGATTATACACATAAATGAATAAAAATACAAGTATAGGTTAAAAGTATTAATTTTCACACAATTTTATTTCCTATAAGATATCATATAGCAACCGGACAGCTAAAAGTTGGTTCCCCCCATCTCGTTCACTAATTAATATTCAGCACTCAAACCTAAATAATTCATAATATCTCCTTTAAATATAACATTTCTGCCTACCTACACTTAATTCCTTTCCTCTCTGGAAAAATTATTCTTGCTTACCAGGCAGCAGCTTCTTCTAATTTGAATTCTTCTGCTATATATTTGATAGCTAACATACTAACAATAGCCCCCAGCATAATCCCGGTGCCCCGTACAGCCTGTAAACCATCTAACCCAAATTGTGATTCGATATGGACTAAATTTAATATAGTACTAGCTGCCACATTTGCCATCCAACAAGCCCATAAGCTATTTGTTTTCAGATACATATAACCCCACACAAAACCATTAACCACCGCTACCAATAATAACATACTGCCGGTAAATGCCGCCGTCTGCCCGCCTACTTGTCCTCCCATCAGCCGTTTTATCGGCCATACTAAATGCCACAATCCAAATAATAAAGCTTGAAAAAAATTTGCTGTCCAGAAAGAAAAACTAGTCCGCAATTTAGAAGTTAACAGCCCTCTAAACAGACTTTCTTCCACCCCGGCAGTAATTAAATTCCCAAGAATTATCCAGATTATAAACCAAAATCCTACCCCGGGTTTAGAAGTAATCACTTTAATTATTAAGTTCGGTTCCTTAGCAAGCAAAGTAAGTAACATATATTCCAATCCATAAGCAAAAAAATAAACCCCTACAAACAAGGTCATCCCTAATAATAAATTTAGAGCCCACTCGTCAGTATGAAAACCTATTTCCCGCAAGCTATCCTTTACTATTACCACATAAACAATCACTAATCCTAAACCAAAACTTTTAGATAATAAAAGTTCCCCCCATAACTCATCAAGGTGTAAAACAAAAATATCATTAATGCGGCCTAAGAACGCTAAAAATAGAATTCCTATTCCTACTGCTAACGGCCAAGTTTCTGATATTTCCTTTAACTTATCCATAATTTTTTCGCCTCCTTCTGCTCTAGTTTTTTTATTAAATATATGTAATCAATTCTAAAAAATGGATTTAAGTTTATTATAACATATGTTTTTCATAAATCAAAAAAAGAAAAAAGCTGCCGGCTGGCAACTTTAGTTGAAGCTGAAATTATCAGTATATCAATTTTCACTTTCTCTTTTCAATTGACTTTAAGTATGGCTTAATTCAAACTGGCTCCGCTCTTCTCCTACTAATCCAGCTAGCAAATAGAGCCCAGATTTAGAGTCATACCTTAATTTTTTCAACCTAAACCCCTCAATTTCTCCGGTGCTCCGAACGTGAATTCGGGGACCAGTACAAGGATACACCGTTTCTCCCACCTTAATCTGGTTTTCATCATGCGGTTCCACCGGTATATCTCGGTCAATATACTGCTTAACTTCTGCTTCTACTTTCCCTTCATCAATATCTATTTCTTCTTCAAACTGGAGTACAAAGCCGCTTTTGATATCACTATGGTGGTGGCGCTCCTCATGTTCAATACCCATTCCTTCTAACACCTGAATTGTCAGATCTTCGCAGGTATGAGCCATCCGGCGGTTGACGATTGATTTAAAGACTATCTCCTTAATTTCCTCGGGAGTTGGCCCGAAGACACTCGGCTTAGTAACTAATACTTCTTCTCCTACTCCAATCAATAAATCTGCCCGCCAGTCAATCTGATCAGCAATCAATTCATAATGTTCAATTACCACCCGCTTACCATTCTGAACTGCTTCCTCCACCGCTGAGGCCAATTCCCAGGGTTGATGGAAAGCCTGTTCAAACCGAACATCAACATGATAAGTGTGACTAGAAAAATCTTCTTCTTCTACATCTGATAGCACCGGCAGAGGCCGAATATTAATTCCGCTGTCATCATTAGTTAGCGTTAAGCCGGGAAACATACCTCGAATTAACAGCGACTTACCGGCTCCAGCATCACCAATTAAACCAATTAATAGATCCTCGGGGTCTAAATAACGCTGAGCAAGCTGATTCCCCAGTCTCATCAGCCTTTTCTTGCCCCGGGGAGCAAAATAAATTGCCTGCGCAAAACTTTCTAACAACATAGTGTCCTCCTTCTCATTATTAAATTAAATGATGTATTATTCCAAAATACTATCTATTAGTTCTCGATAACCTAGTCTACTCCTGTCGAAAATAAAAATTTTATCTTTTTATTAAAATAGAGGCTTTTACTAATCTTCATCACTACTATGGTACCATCTAAACCCTAATGTAGCTTTAGATTACTTTTCCCTATCTTGTCGGTTTCACACACCGATACGACGAAAACAGTAAGGGTAGAATTCACATCTGCTATTTCTATAGTTTACGAAGCACACAAAAAGAGCCAACCTCCACTGAGGAAAGTTGGCGTAGTGTGAATTTGAATTTTATCTAGGCTATTTACTTAGTGTTTCATTCCTTCTTTTTGTTGTATCTTCCTTATCTCTTCTTTAGCTAATCCACTTATTTCAGAAATTTTATCCAAATTAAGATCTGAACTTAACATGTTCTTAACCATTTCTACCTCTTTTTCTTTTTTTCCTTCTTTTTTCAATTTTTCAGCAATACTCATAACTTCTTCCCCCTTTTCTTTTGAAACTTGTTTAGCTATTTTTTCTACGTCATTAATATCAACATCAATTACATCTGTTTCAGTTAAATATCTAATTACAGTCTGGAAATAACCTATTCCTTTATTCTGTTCTTCTAATTTCTTTAATACTTTGATTGCATCATGTAATTTCTCCTCAAAATTATCTTGAAAAACTGCACTTAAAACATCCACAAAGACTCTCATCTGTCCTGCACCTTTAATTTCTTCTTTATTGTAACTAGACAAATCAAATAGAAGATACTTAAAATCAGGCAAATATTTTTCTGCTTCCTCTGGGATTTCTGCCACAATATCACTCAGTTTTAATCCTATATTCCAGTTAGTTCGTCCATGATAAATTAGCATCGGAATTACTAAAGGCAGTTCTTCTGTCCCTTGCTCTTTTTTTAGTTCCCATACTCTCAATATATACTTTAATAATTGAAGCGTAATCTCCTCATAATTGTAACTTTTGTGTTCAAATAAAAAACAAAGATAACTTTCTTCTCCTGCCAAATCTGCTTTATAGACTGTATCGGAAAAATATTCT
>CAYFUT010000062.1:0-15632 GCA_964346395.1 uncultured Halobacteroidaceae bacterium | reverse complement strand
AGGAGGGTTAGATAGTGGCTATTCAAGCAGAGGAAATTACGGAGGCAGTAGCAGAAATGTGTCAGGAGGCCAATTATGTGTTAGGTGATGATATAGTTGAGAGTTATCACCAGGCTTTAGAGCGGGAAGAGTCTCCGGTAGCTAAAGAGATTTTGGAGCAGTTGATTGAGAATGCTGAAATTGCCCGCGAAGAAAGAGTGCCTATCTGCCAGGATACAGGGATGGCGGTGGTTTTCGTGGAGTTAGGGCAGGATGCTGAGCTAGAAGGAGGTAATTTAAAAGAGGTTATTAATCAGGGAGTAAGGAAAGGTTATCAGGAAGGATATCTGCGCAAATCGGTAGTTGACGGCCCTTTAGAGCGGGAAAATACGGGCGATAATACTCCGGCGGTGATTCATACGGAGATTGTACCGGGGAATGAATTAAAATTAATGGTAGCCCCTAAGGGTTTCGGCAGTGAAAATATGAGTCAGATTAAGATGCTGAAGCCGGCTGACGGTGTAGCCGGAGTTAAAGAGTTTGTGCTTAAGACGGTGGAAGAAGCAGGGCCTAACCCCTGTCCGCCGGTAGTAGTCGGAGTAGGCATCGGCGGTACCTTTGAGCAGGCAGCTCTGCTGGCGAAAAAGTCGCTGTTAAGGCCGGTGGGCACTGCCAGTGAGCAGAAAAAGATAGCTGCACTAGAAGAAGAGCTCTTAACCGAAGTAAATCAGCTGGATGTTGGCCCGCAGGGTTTCGGCGGCAAAACTACTGCTTTAGCAGTTAATATAGAAACTTATCCAACGCATATTGCTGGTCTGCCGGTAGCAGTGAATATTAACTGTCATGTAACCCGCCATCGGGAACGAGTTTTGGGAGGTGGAGATAATGAGTGAAGTTAAACTAGAAACTCCCTTAACTGAAGCGGAAGTTAGAGAGCTAAAAGCAGGAGATAACGTACTGTTATCAGGTACCATTTATACTGGTCGCGATGCTGCTCACGCTCGCTTAGTAGAAGCAGTGGAAGCGGAGAAAGAGCTGCCTATGGATCTGGACGGCCAAGTGATTTATTATGTAGGTCCGGCGCCGGCTAAACCCGGACAAGTGATTGGTTCGGCCGGGCCAACTACCAGTTATCGAATGGATCCTTTTGCGCCGACCTTAATTAGAGAACAAGGTCTGCGCGGGATGATCGGTAAAGGAGACCGAAGTGATGAGGTAGTAGAGGCAATGAAGGAAGAAGGGGCTGTTTACTTAGCAGCAATCGGCGGAGCAGCAGCTTTAATTGCCCAGAGAATCAAGGAGGCAGAAGTAATTGCTTATGATGATTTGGGAACGGAGGCAGTCCGTAGACTTAAGGTGGAAGATTTACCGCTAATTGTAGCTATTGATAGTGACGGTACCAGTTTATACGATGATTCAGAGACATAAACTTAATATTTAATCCGGGCCAACTTTTGGTGCGGATTTTTTCTTTTGAACATAATTGGTTTATTGTTAAATATAAAGATTATATTAAAAATTGAAAAAAGTAGTTTTCCTGGCTTAAGCTTAATAGTAATTGGAACAATATAATCCATACTTAGCTTATATTCCTAGTAATTTAAAGTATACTATGTTATAGTGGAGAAGATCATTAATTAAATTAGGGAAGTGAAATTACATGGAAAAGAAGAAATTTGCAGAGTTGAATTTGTCCACTGAGATTAATAAGGCAGTTGAAGATATGGGTTTTGAAGAAGCAACTCCCATTCAGACACAGGCAATTCCTTATATATTAAAGGGAAGGGATGTAATAGGTCAAGCACAAACCGGGACTGGGAAGACAGCAGCCTTTGGGATTCCGATTTTAGAAAAGATTGATCCTAAGAATAAAGATGTGCAGGCGATAATTTTATGTCCTACTCGAGAATTAGCTATTCAGGTAGCGGAAGAATTGAATCGATTAGGAAAGTATAAACAAAGGATTAAGTCGCTGCCGGTTTACGGCGGACAGCCGATCAAACGACAGATTAAAGCATTAAATAAAGGAGTGCAGATTGTAATTGGAACTCCCGGCAGGACAATGGATCATATGCGGCGGGGAACTTTGGAATTAGATAATTTGCAGATGGTAGTTTTAGATGAAGCAGATGAGATGTTGAATATGGGATTTAGAGATGATATAGAAACGATTTTAAAGGGCGTTAAGGGAGATAGGCAGACTGTTTTCTTTTCTGCTACGATGCCGCAGTCTATTTTAAAATTAAGAAAGAAATATCAAAACAATCCGGAAATAATAAAAATAGCCCATAAAAAACTAACAGTCCCGAATATTGAACAAGCCTATTTTGAGGTGAAGAGAGGGAATAAATTAGAAGTTTTATCGCGGCTAATTGATATGTATGATCCGGAATTATCATTAGTTTTTTGTAATACCCGAAAAAAGGTGGATGAGCTTACACTTCATCTGCAAGCTCGAGGTTATTTTGCTGATGGTTTACACGGCGGATTTAATCAGCGGCAGCGGGATAGGGTAATGAATAAATTTAAGAATAGAAAAATAGAGATTCTGGTAGCCACTGATGTAGCGGCCCGCGGGATTGATGTTGATGATATAGAAATTGTATTTAATTATGATATTCCCCAGGATGAAGAGTATTATGTTCACCGGATTGGAAGGACAGGTCGGGCTGGGAAAAAAGGTCGCGCCTTTACTTTTGTAGTCGGAAAAGAAATTCACAAGTTAAAATCAATTGAAAAGTATGCTAAAACTAGGGTTGAAAGAAAACCAGTTCCTTCGGCTAGTGATGTAGAAGAAATAAAAATGGATTTAATTTTAAATGAAGTATCGGAAATTATAGAAAACGAAAATCTAACAAGAGAGAGTAAATTAATTGAAGAATTAATTGCCGAAGATTATATTTCTGTTGATATTGCAGCAGCTTTATTAAAGTTGTTGATGGACGAAGAGGAGCAAGAGGAACAAGAAAAAATAGAACATTTTGGTGATACAGGAGCAGAGCCGGGGATGGTTAGGTTATTTATCAATGCCGGAAAGAAGAATAATATATCGCCGGGAGACGTTGTGGGCTCTATTGCTGGAGAAACTGGTGTTTCTGGGGATTTAGTGGGGCTAATTGATATTTATGATCGATATACCTTTGTAGAAGTTCCTAGAGAGCACGCAAAAGAAGTACTAGAGGGAATGAAGAATAATCAAATAAAAGGCAAAAATATTGATATTGAGCCGGCGAATCCTAAGTAATAAGTATAGGCTTATTAAAAATTTGATTATATTAGTAATTGTTCAGGCCAACCTTTAAAGGTTGGCCTGTTTGGATTGTAAATATTATTTTTAAGAAAAAATTAAAATAGCGAGTTGTAAAAGGTAAATATGATTTTAAAGTTGATTATAATTAATAAAAGGAGTTAATAATTGAGTCTAGAATTAAAAGATAGTAACATGAATATTATTTGTGTGTTACGAATACAATTAGAAAACATATTCAATTATGCATTGGAAATTTATATATTTAAAGGAGGCGTGAAGCGTGGCTGACTTAAAAAGATTTGGAGTTTCTGTGGAGAAAGACCTATTAGAGCAGTTTGATCAATTAATTGAAGGAACTTATGATAATCGATCGGAAGCAATTCGAGATTTAATTCGAGATAAAATTGTAACTGATAAGGCCCAGCAGGATTTAGAGGAAGTGATTGGGGTTTTGACTTTAATTTATAATCATCAGCAGCGTAATTTGCCGGATAAATTAGTAGGGATTGAGTGTGATTATAATTGTTTATTTAAATCTAATCTCCATCTGTATTTAGATGAACAGTATTGTTTAGAAGTAGTTGTCATCCAAGGGCCAACTGATAAGATTCAGAAAGTAGCCCGCAAATTAAGTGGTTTAAAAGGGGTCAAGCACAGTAAGTTAAATCTGACTACAGCTCAACAGAATTTGTGATCTAGATTTGTAACCTTAAAATGAAATTTAGGTTAGTAGTTTTTTCTAGAGTAATAGAGAACACTATGTAGCGACATGGCATGCCATGTCGCTCCCGAGTTAACGCTCCTAAATTAAATATTGCAACATCAAATTTCATTCTAGATATAATACTTAGGGGGGAGTAAAAATGGATTTAACAGCTAAACATAATAAATTAAAAGAAATTATAGCTGATTTAGAGGAGATAGTAATTGGTTTTTCCGGGGGCGTAGACAGTTCATTATTGGCGAAAGTTAGTTATGATGTTTTAGGAGATAATGCTTTAGCAGTGACTGCTGTAGCACCTATTTATTCATCCCGGGAAATTAAACGGGCTAAAAAAATGGCAGAAGAAATCGGTATCCAGCATCAGTTAGTAAGTATTAAAAGTGATTTAATGGAAGTAGTCAAAGATAACCCCACTGATAGATGTTATCACTGTAAAAAGATGATTTTTTCCCAAGTAAAGGATTTTGCGGGAGATTGGCTGGTTGTTGACGGCACTAATGTTGATGATTTAGGGGATTATCGCCCGGGAATGGAGGCAATCGAAGAACTAGAAGTCCACAGCCCGCTTAAGGAAGCAGGACTGAGCAAAGCTGAAATAAGAAGACTATCTAAGCAGTTAGGTTTATCTAGCTGGGGGCTGCCGTCTACTACCTGTTTGGCAACCAGGTTTCCGTATGGGGAAGAAATTACTAGTGATAAATTAGAGCTATTGGAAAAGGCGGAGTCTTATTTACAACAATTAGGTTTTGAGCAGCTGAGGGTTAGGTACCACGGAGAGATAGCTAGAATAGAAGTTGCACCGGAAGAACGAAATAAGTTTTTTGCTTTAGATAAACTAGATCAGATTAATCAGCAGTTACAAGAATTTGGGTTTGATTATGTGACCATGGATTTAGGCGGTTATCAAACAGGAAAGCTGAATAAATCAGTTGGTAATAAGGAAAATTAGGGGGACTAAAAATGAATTATTATCAGATTAAAAGAGAATTAGTAATTAGTTTGTTAGGATGTTTATTACTTTTATCAGTTGGATGTGCCAAGATGAATTCGCAGCCGACAAGAAACATTACTGATATGTTGGGCAGAAAAGTAAAAGTACCGCAGAAAATAGAGCGGGTGGTGGCAGTTGGCCCGGGGAGTTTAAGACTGCTAACTCAGATGCAGGCAGTAGATAAAGTAGTGGGCGTCGAAGAAGCAGAAAAACGGGAAAACTGGGGTGGACCGTATAATTTAGCTCATCCCGAACTGCAGGAACTGCCGGTAGTTGGCCCGCCGCACGGCGGTGAAGCAGAATTGATAGTGGCTCAGAACCCAGATTTAATTTTCTTTTATGGAGATGCGGGAGCAGCCAAAAGTTTAGAACAAAAGACGGGGATTCCGGTAGTAGGGATTAAGTATGTTGATTTAGGTCCTAGCCGAGAGAAATATCTTTACCAATCGTGGCGGTTGATTGGTAAATTGTTAAATAAAACAGAACGAGCCGAAGAATTAATCAATTATACTGAACAATTAATTACTGATCTTAATGACCGGACTAAAAACGCCTCTCAGTCGGTTAAAAAGAAAGTTTATGCGGGCGGGATTTCTTATCACGGCAGCCACGGGATTGTATCGACTAAAGTTCCATTTCCTCCTTTTGAATTTTTAAACTTAGATTATTTTAGTGAGCAAAAACAGGTTAAACAAGTTAGTTCAGTAATGATTAGTAAAGAAAAGTTAGTAAATTGGGATCCAGCGGTTATTTTTGTGGATGAAATGAATTTAAATTTAGTTCAACAAGATTTAGAAAAAAATGCAGAGTATCAAACTATTTCTGCAGTCCAGCAGAATCAAATTTATGGTTTGCTACCTTATTCTTTTTACCACCGCAATCCGTCGACTATTTTAGCTAATAGCTATTATATGGGCAAGATAATTTATCCCCAGCAGTTTAAGGATATTAATCCTGCTGCTAAAGCAGAGCAAATTTATCAAAAGTTTGTTGGGGCTCAAGTTTATGATGAATTAGCTGCTGAATATGGTGGTTTTAAAAAATTAAACTTAGAATTAAATGTAAATAAGAGGTGAAGTGATTGAAGCAACAGCAGATAATAGATGAGTATCAACAGAGTCAAAATAAAAGGTTATTATTAGCAGTAATTGTGAGTGTTTTAATAGCTACAGCAGTGATTTGGTCGCTAGTTAGTGGGGCAGTTCAAATCCCTTTAGCAGATATTATCTCAGTTCTATTAGGGCAAGGTAGTAATAAAGTCCAGGCTATCATTTGGAATATCCGGCTGCCGCGAATTTTAACTGCTCTGGTAGCGGGAGGAGGATTAGCCATTGCTGGAGCTGTGATGCAGAGTATGCTGCGTAATCCTCTTGGTTCTCCTTATACTTTGGGGATTTCGCATGCTGCAGCTTTTGGAGCATCTTTTTCTATTATTGTTTTTGGTACAGGAGCAGTACATAGTAGTAGTGCTGATGCAGTATTAGTAAATAATCCTTATCTTACGTCGGGAGCAGCTTTTGTTTGTGCAGTGATAACTACTTCCCTTATTGTTGCAGTAGCCAAGTATCGTAATGCTGCTACAGAAACTATGATTTTAACAGGAGTAGCTTTAGGGTCGTTGTTTACTGCGGGGACTACTGCCTTACAGTATTTTGCTAGTGATGTGGAAATTGCTTCTATTGTGTTTTGGACTTTTGGTGATGTAGGCCGTGTGGTTTGGAGTGAATTGGGGTTTATGTTTCTGTTAGTAGCTGGTGGTAGTATTTATTTTATTTATAATAGGTGGAATTATAATGCTTTAGATGCTGGAGATGAAACGGCTAAAAGTTTAGGCGTAGCAGTGGATAAAGTGCGGTTAGGTGGTATGTTTATTGCTTCGTTACTAACTTCGTTGATAGTTTCTTTAGTGGGGATTATTGGTTTTGTAGGTTTAGTGGCGCCGCATATTGTGCGGAAAATAAGCGGGGGTAATGAAAAATATTTACTTCCTTTATCAGCTTTGACGGGAGGATTACTGCTGCTTGTGTCTGATACTGCAGCGCGGACAGTAATTGCTCCAGTAGTATTGCCCGTAGGAATTTTAACTTCTTTTTTAGGGGTGCCGCTGTTTCTGTATTTGATCATTAAAGGGAGGCAATACTGGTGAAATTAGAGATTGATGGAGTTCATTTTAGTTATCAGAGTCAGCCGGTGTTAGAAGATGTCAATTTTAGATTAGCTCACGGTGAAGTTTTAGCTTTGATTGGACCTAATGGTTCCGGGAAGAGTACTTTGTTGAAGTGTATTAATCGCATTTTAAAGCCCCAAGGCGGGAGTATTTTAATTGAGGGCGATTTAACAACTGCTTATCAACAAGAAGAGTTGGCTCAGTGTGTAGGTTATGTGCCGCAGAAGGAATCTAAGAGTTTCCCCACTACTGTGTTTGAAACAATTATGATGGGCCGCAAGCCGTACATAAATTTTAAGGCGCAGAATGAAGATTTGGAGATAGTAGCGGATATTATAGAAGAGTTAGGGTTAACAGAGCTAGCTCAAAAAAACATCAATAATTTAAGCGGCGGTCAGCAGCAGAAAGTGTTAGTTGGTCGGGCGTTGGCTCAGCAGCCGGAAGTTTTATTATTAGATGAGCCGACGAGTAATTTGGATTTGAAACATCAGCTGGAAATAATGAATTTAATTCAAGCTCAAGTTAAAGATAATATTTCAAGTGTGATTGCACTGCATGATTTGAGTTTAGCAGCGCGCTATAGTGATAAGATTATTATTTTAAAAGAAGGCAGCATTTTTGCAGCCGGGGGATTAGAAGTCTTAACTTCCGAGAATTTAGAAGCAGTTTATGAAGTGGAAGTTAGTGTTGCAGATGTTGGGGGGCGGAAGGTTATTATTCCGGAGGCGCCCATCGAAACTTAATCTATATATAGAGATAATTAAAAAAATAATGGAGGCGATATCGTGAATATGGAAGCAATTGGAACAGTAAAGAGTAAATTTGACAAACCAGCTAATCCCGAAAAAATGAAAGAATATGAAAGCACACTTGTGATAGCTGAAGAATATGCAAAAGGTTTGGAGGGCTTAGAAGCAGGTCAGTATTTACAGGTGATTTTTAACTTTCATTTATTAGCTAGCGATGATTATCAATTATTTGGCTCGAAAAGAATTGGTGAACCCCGTGGTGTATTTGCCTCGCGCAGTCCTAAACGGCCGAATGGGTTAGGGGTGACAGCAGTAGAATTAGTTGCTAAAGATGGTAATCAATTAAGGGTGAAAGGACTTGATGCTGTTGACGGTACACCAATTTTAGATATTAAGCCTTATTCTAAATTGATGGATGAAATTGATGAAGAGGATGATTATTATCAAAGTCATCATCAAGCCCAGCCGCGGACTGAAATCGAGAAGTTGATTGCTGATAATGATTTAGAAAAGTTGTTATTGAAAGCGGGAGAACTACACGGACATTTTTGTCCTTTCTTAAGTTTAGGGGTTAAAGCTGCAGCGTATGCTATACAGAAGTTAGAAGTAGAATCGCAAGGGATGGAAGAAATAGTAGCAGTTGTAGAGACCAATAGCTGTTTTAGTGACGGCATTCAATATGTTACGGGCTGTACTTTTGGCAACAATGCTTTGATTTATCGTGACTATGGGAAGACTGCTGTAACAGTTACTGAGCGCGGAGGAAGAGGGCTTAGATTATATTTAAAGAATTATAAGGTAGTAGATGAGAATTATCCTGAGGCCAGTCAGTTATTTGAAAAAGTAATTGCTAAGCGGCAGGGCACTAAAGAAGAAGAAAAGAGGTTGAATAAAAAATGGCAGCAGATTGCCTTTGAATTATTAGAGTATCCAATTGAGGATTTATTTAAAATCGCAGAAGTAGAGATTGAGCTGCCGGATTATGCTCCAATTAAAGAAGATAAATTCTGTGCTGAATGTGGAGAGAAAATCATGGCTGGGAAAGAAGTAACAATTGAGGGTCAAGATTATTGTGTGCCCTGTCTGGAAAGTACTTATCTGCAGCTTGACGGCCGAGGGTTAAAATCAATTGAACATGTTCAAGAGTAAATTATTCATCTCAAGTCATCAGTCTAATCGTTAATAATAGGGGAGGTGAGGATTTATGAAGAAAGAAGATATTGAAGATATATTAGAAAATGTTAAAGAGGGAAATTTAGAAGTTGAGCAAGCACTGGATAATTTGCGCGATTTACCATTTGAAGATTTAGGATATGCTAAAGTTGATCATCACCGCGATTTAAGAAATGGTTATCCGGAAGTTATTTACTGTGAGGATAAGACTACTGATGAAATCAAAGGTATAGTTGAAAAAATGATGGAACGTAATAAAAATATTTTGGCTACTCGAGCAGATGAAGATGTGTATGAAGTATTACAAGAATTGACTGCTGATTTGGAATATCATGAGCGGGCTCGGATTGTAGTGATTCAGAAGGAAAAAGTAGAAATGAGTGAAAGCAAGGTTCTAATCATGACCGGCGGTACATCTGACTTAGCAGTAGCAGAGGAAGCAGCGATTACGGCGGAAGTAATGGGCAATAGAGTAGAGCGGGCTTATGATGTAGGAGTAGCGGGGATTCAGCGGCTGTTGGCCCAACGCGATAAGATGAAGGAAGCTAATGTAATTATTACGGTAGCCGGGATGGAAGGTGCCCTAGCTAGTGTAGTTAGTGGTTTAACAGATAAGCCGATTATTGCTGTGCCGACTAGTGTAGGTTATGGAGCTAACTTTGATGGGTTAGCAGCATTATTAGCTATGCTTAATAGCTGTGCTAGCGGCTTAGGAGTTGTTAATATTGACAACGGTTTTGGAGCAGCATATTTAGCAGATTCAATTGTTAATCAGATTGAACAGGCGAGATAAGCAGCTATTTTATTTAAAATTTTAATTTGTTTTCGTTTATTGAGAAAGGGAGGGATTTAACAATGGATATTCTATATTTTGACTGTGTAGCAGGAATTAGTGGAGATATGACAATTGGAGCGCTATTAGATTTAGGAGTAGAAGAAGATAAATTAATAAATGAATTAAATAAGATTGATTTAGAGGGGTATCAGTTAAAAGTTAGTAAAGCTCAAAAAAGTGGGATTACAGGAACAGATTTTCAAGTTCAGATAGAGCAGAATCACAGTCACAATCATAAGGAAGATGCCCGCGATGATCATAGTCGCGAGCATAACCAACCCCATGAACATGACCACAGTCATCATAATCATGCTGACTATGAGCATAATCACGGGCATGAGGAACAGGAAGAACACAGACATGACGGTAGTGATCATCAACATAGGAATTTACATGATATTAAACACTTAATTAAGGATAGTAATTTAGGTAATGAGGTTAAAGATTTAAGTTTGAATATGTTTCAATTAGTGGCCGAAGCAGAAGCGAAAGTGCATGATAAAGATATTTCCGAAGTGCACTTTCATGAAGTAGGAGCAGTTGATTCTATTGTGGATATTGTAGGAGCAGCTATTTGTATTGAAGAATTGGGTGTAGATAAAATTTATGCTTCCGAACTACATATTGGGACTGGGTTTGTAGACTGTGCGCACGGTACTATCCCTGTGCCGGCGCCGGCAACGGCAGAAATTTTAGCAGGTGTTCCCGTCTATTCGAAAGGTGTAGAAAGTGAGTTAGTAACTCCTACTGGAGCAGCAGTGATTAAGACTTTGGCCGATAAGTTTATCCCGCTGCCCAAAATGACTATAGAGGCAGTAGGTTATGGGTTAGGGGATAAGGATTTAGGTATTACTAATTTATTACGGGTATTGAAAGGTAAAAAAAAAGTAAGCAGAGCTTAGTTATGCTGGAAACAAATATTGATGATATGAATCCGGAAATATATTCTTATTTATACCCGCAGTTATTCGAGGCCGGGGCTTTAGATGTTTATGTAACTAATATTATGATGAAGAAGAATCGGCCAGCAGTTAAAGTTAGTGTCTTGGCTAAAAAAGAAGATGTAGAAAGTATTGAAGAAACTTTATTTAAAGAAACTACTACGTTAGGAATTAGGAAGTACGAAGTAGAGCGAGAAATTTTAGAGCGGGAATTGCAGCAGGTAGAAACTGACTGGGGGCCGGTGACAGTTAAGGTAGCTAAGAAAAACGGGGAAGTCATTAATTATGCGCCGGAATATGAAGATTGTCAGGCTCTAGCTAGTGAATTTGATTTATCGTTAAAAGAAGTTTATCAGCGGGTAAAGGAATGTTGGATACAGGGTAATTAGATATCGTTCTGTAAACTGGGCCAACTATTAATAGTTGGCCTGTTAATATTTTTTGAAGTAAGCTAGTGTTTTGGCAGAGGGGAGGGATTTTCCCAATGCAGTTAGAAAAGAAATTGCCTTTCAGAATCAAATTAGTATTAGATTAAAGGAAGGGAATATTTCCTTTAAGCCGGAAATAAGGAGTATATGTGTAAATCCATTATATTGGTTAATGAAGGTAAAATTCATTTTTTAAGCAAAGGTCTTATATTGTTTACCTTACTGGGTATTCTAATAAACGACTTAATCAGAAGTAATTACTTAGAGGTAAGTATCAATTAACTTTTACATCTAACAATCTAGAAAGGGGAAAAGTAATGATAGACTTTAGCCAAAAATACTGGAAACTGATAATAATAGGTTTGCTTATAACGGTTATTATTACCGGCTGCAGTATAGATGAGAAGGAGGAGCAGCAAAATCAGACGAAAGAAGGAGATAATGAACTAAATAAAAAGCTGGGATCAACCAGGCTTCCAGCCAAATTAAAAGAGAGAAAAGAGGAGATTGTAGATAAATATCAAAATCGGAAGCCGCAGGAATGGGGAGAGAATGTCTCGGGTGTAATTACTAAACTAGATACAGATAAGAAAATAGTGGCTCTTACTTTAGATGCTTGCGGAGGGCCCAATGATGGATATGACAGCAAGTTAATAAATTATTTGAAGCAGGAAGAAATTCCGGCTACTTTATTTATCAATTCAAGGTGGATAGATGATCAGCCAGAAATTTTCAGGGAATTAGCGGAGGACTCTTTATTTACGATTGCTAATCACGGTACCCGGCATCTTCCGTTATCGGTTACTGGCAAATCGGCTTATGGAATCCAAGGGACTACCAGTGTAGAGGCAGTAGTGGACGAGGTAATCAATAATGAAGTGAAGATCAAGAAAATTTCGGGGCGCAAGCCGGAGTATTTCCGCGCGGGGACGGCTTATTATGATGAGGTAGCAGTTGGAATTGTTAATGAACTGGGAGAAAAAGTTATCGGCTATGATACTTTGGGGGATGCAGGAGCCACCTTTAGTAAACAGCAGGTTAAACAGGCTTGTTTGAGTGTTGGCCCGGGATCGATTATTTTGGCTCATATGAACCATCCTGAATCTGATACTGCGGAAGGAATTAGGGCAGCAGTACCTGAACTTAGAAGCAGAGGTTTTCGGTTTGTAAAATTAGCAGATTATGATGAACAACTAATTAAGATAAAAAATGAGTAAAGACGTTTATAAAGTATGTAATATAAGCCATCAACTTTTTAAGTTGATGGCTTTAAGTGGGAGTTTACTTTAATATTCTCCACCTAACAACAGTAGAATTAAAACCAAGAATACAACAAAGGCCATATTATCATCATATCCATAGTCTCCCATTGCTTTCACTCCTCCCTTTCAAATTTGTTATATAATATTCAATCTTCATAAAAATGTTAATAAAAATTTCAATTTCATAAAATAAACCGCAGGGTGCGTAGAAGAATATGTAGTTTAGTTCGATATTAAAAGGAGGGGATGAGTGAGCGAATAGTTGATATCATAAGAATTTTAATTGAATAATTTATCTGAGCTTAATAAAAGGAGAATGAGGATTAAGAATAGATTATATGCCTCTGGATTATTATATATACTTTTGTGAGTAATCATTTTTATCTCCTCCTTTTTTAAAGTGGTTGCTAATATATTTTATGATAATATTAGTTATAATGTTAATAATTAGTATTAGTAATGTGGGATTATTAAAAAAAAGAAGCTATTATGTCTGATGGGCAGATAAAAGAATTATTAGAAAAGATGGAACAACTAACAATAGCAATGGTGGGAATTGGCGATGTGAGTGAAGAATTAACTTTTGTAAGCTCAGGTTATTTAAAGTAGGAAGACCTGAAATTATTTTATTTTTGTCGTGGTTAATGAAGACAAATTGTAATCATTTAGCTCTAGGAATTTAAGTAATTCAGTGGTATAATTAAGTACACACGGTAAGAAGGTGGTGGTTAGTTTATTATTTCTTTAACATTTCGGCAGCAGCAAATATTGGGTTATCTACTGGAAGCAGAGGAATCTTTGACGACGACTCAGTTGGCTGATAAAGGAGAAATACTTAATTTTAATTTTAGATTATATCATAATAGTTATCTCGATAGTGAACGGCCTATTTCCTGGAGATTAAGGAAGGATCGAGCCGGAGGTGGAGCTTTAATGGATTTGGGGATTCACCTGGCTGATTTAGTTAGATTTTTGTTAGGAGAAGTAGAGGAAGTTCAGGGGCGGACTAATACTTATTTTACGGAGCGGTATAAAACTAAAAAAAGGCAGGAAAAGGTAGAGGTAGATGTAGATGACTGGGCTCAACTAGATATTATCTTAGAAAATGGGGGATACGGCAGTTTAGAAGTTTCCCGCATTTCTTCGGAAATAAAAGAAGAAGCAGCATTAGAAATTTACGGGACAAAAGGAAGTATCAAAATTATTGATAACCAGCCGAATTATCCAGAGATTTATGTGCATAACAAAGGACAACTCCACCGCGGTGATTTAGAGCGGACTAGTGAATATAGTAAGTATCAAGAAAACATTTATCCGTCTTATAAACTTGATTTAGGCTGGTTTGTAAATACTCACCTAGCTAGTTTGCTAAACTTTATGTTAAATATAAAAGCAGGAGAAATTAAATACAGCGAAACTCCTACTTTTGAAGCGGCTAAGGAAGCGCAGAAAATTGTAAGTATGGGGTATCTTTCGGCTGAAGAAGGAAATAGGAAAGTAATGAGGGAAGAACTTGATGAGAAATAGAAGTTTATAATATAGAAGCCATCAATTATTATGTTGATGGCTTCTAAAACTCCAATTTTTATTCTTTAGCATTGATTGTTGTTTTGTCTTATTATATACTTGGAAATAGCTTATATTGAAAAATAAAAAATTCAACTCAAAAAGGTGAAGGCATTAGAAATAATTTAGGCAAATGATTTGATGTTACAGCAATAAAAATGTTTAAGATAAGGTTATTAGTTTATAATTTAAAAAGTGAAAGGAGATAAAAAATGTTATATTTGTTGGATACAGCAGATTTAGAAGAAATAAAGAGAACTTTTGATTTATATCCGTTGAAAGGAGTAACAACGAATCCTACTATTATAGCAAAGGAGAATGATAGTTTTTTAGCTATATTAAATAATATAAGGGAGATTATAGGTGCCGAAAAGATGCTTCATGTGCAAGCTCTAGGTACAACTGCTGAAGAAATTGTAAAAGAAGCAGAATATCTAAATGAAAAAATAGGTGGGGAGTTATATGTTAAGATACCTGTTATTCCGGAAGGGATCAAAGCAATAAGAATTCTAACAGAAAAAGGGATTAATACTACTGCTACTGCCATTTTCAGTCAACAGCAGGCTTTAATGGCTGCTACTGCAGGAGCCGATTTTGTAGCGCCTTATATCAATAGAATAGGTAACACAAATATTAATGGGATTAAAGTAGTAGAAGAGATTGTTCAATTGCTCGATTTACATAATTTAGAGTGTAAAGTTTTAGCAGCTTCCTTTAAAAATGCACAACAGGTGCATGAAGTGACACTCGCTGGTGCTCGAGCAGCTACTATAAATGCAAATCTTATAGATAAATTATTAGAACATTCTGGGACTGAATGGAGTGTTAACCAGTTTATTGATGATTGGGAATCAGTATATGGGGAAGATAAACTTGTTTTAGATGTTGAATAGAGCTAGTATAATTGGAAGATGTACTGAACGAAATAGAATTTAATTAATGAAGAAAAAGAAACCCCCTAAGATTTCATCTGTAGATTGAAACCTTAGGGGGGGTTCAATTATTTTTACTGTTTTGGACTACTTAATTTAATACCAAACATCAACTCCATCATCCTCAAAACTAGTAATTAATGCCATAGTATCAGAGCCTTCGGTAGTATCTAAATCATTATTTTGCATATACAATCTTGCTAAATTAGTAAAATTGGATAGTGCACTGATATCAGATATACTGTTGTCATGAAGATATAGATTGATTAAATTGGTTAAATTAGCTAATGCACTTATATCAGATATATTGTTATTATTAAGAGCTAAAGCAGTTAAATTATCTAAATCAGATAGCGAGCTAATATTGGATATATTGTTGTGATTGAGAACTAGAGCGGATAAGTTATTTAGATCAGATAATTGATCAATATTATCTATACTGTTGTGATCAAGAACTAGCCCGGATAAATTATTTAAATTAGATAATGGACTAATATCTTCTATATTATTGTGATTAAGCATTACATTGTACAAATTAGTTAAATTGGACAAGGGGCTTAAATCACTTATATTATTTTCATTAAGATACAAATATTCTATCTTAGTTAACCCAGATAAGGAACTAATATCTTCTA
>CAYFUT010000061.1:0-15793 GCA_964346395.1 uncultured Halobacteroidaceae bacterium | reverse complement strand
GGCATATTAATTCCTCCTTATAGTATTCAAAGATATTAGCTTCGCTTTGGTCGCGAAGCCTCTAATTTATTCGTTAGACATCATACAAGCTGTACTATAATTTTAATATATCCTGGAAGGAGTGTCAACATATCTTACTCTACCTTTAATTTTAAAAATTAACTCCTAATTTAAAGAGAAAATAAAATCCTAGCAAATAAATATTTCCTATAACTAAAGAATCCCAGCCCACTTTAAAAATAATTCGCTGAGACCGATAAAATAATCCAATCAAGGTGACAACTAGCATTAATAAGCCGATTACTGCCGTGAAAATATGAGTTACATTGACCGCCCCCAAAATACTACCTGATCTATAAAACAGATCAGCAAAAAAGACAATCGTCATATTTAGAATATTACTGCCCAGTACATTCCCGATTACCAGATTATAAGCACCAATTCTAATTGCAGACAGCGAAGTTACTAATTCCGGTAGTGAAGTAGCAGCAGCTATTAGGATAGTACCAATAAAGGTTTCCTCCAGCCCGGTAATTGCTGCAATTTTATTGCCCGTAATCGAGAGTCTCGTTCCCGCAAGAAAAATTAATATTCCGCTAATTATAAATCCTATTAATGCCTTTCTTAACTCAATTTCTTCCTCTGTTTCAACCTGTTTTTCAACTTCATCACTTTCTGTTTTTGCTTTGTATTTAAAAATCAATTTCATCCCGGCAATATAAGTTAATAATAATAAAATACTTTCTAATCCAATCCCCCAGATACTAAGCTCAAAAAAAGTAAACTGCCGCAGCATAATCCCAAAAATAACTATTAACACTAATAAAGAGGCCAGTAGCCCAGATAAAATATGATTTCTTTCTGCTTTATGTAATAAAGGTCCGCGATTATATAAAAAATCAGCCAGAACCAAAACCAGTAAATTGAAATTATTGCACCCAAAAACATTCCCGATAGCTATATTAGGAGCCCCTACCAGAGCAGAAGTTACGCTAGTCACTAATTCCGGCAGCGAAGTTGCTAACGCAATTAAGATGCTTCCCACCAGTATCTGACCTATACCGGTTTCTTCAGCAATAACATCTCCAAATTTTGATAAATAAATTCCAGACCCGATAACAACTGCCGCCATTACCGCGAATTCTATCCAGATACCCATAGTTATAATTCAACTCCTTGCTTAAATACTCCTTTTATTAATTTTTCCCATTCAACTTCTAGTTTGTAGAAAAATAAAGTTATTGCTAACAAATCAGCTGCGCCCCCAGGACTTACTTCTTTTTTCTCCACATAATCTATTAACTTATTTAATTTTCTATTTCCGGGTTTACTATCAACTCCTCCCGCATCAATCACCTGCCGGGCCAACTGTTTAACCTGCTGCAAAACCTCTAAATTACTTCTAGATAATATATTAGTATCATTTAACTGCCCCATAATACTTACTAACGCTTGAACAGAGGAAAAATTTCTACTTCTTCCTGCTGCCCGCGCCTTCTTAAAAACAGGCAGCCCATAATTTAATACATGGCTAAATCCAGTTTCTACTTCCCCTCGGGCTCCCGTAACTCCATATTTTTTATATACCCGTTGACCATTTGTTAACTCTTCCCCTAGCTCATTTTCTTTTAACTCCCGGTCAGTAATTCCCGCTGTCCACTCCGCTACTATGTTAGCTAAACTAGAAGGTAAATCAGCTGTAAAGTTCGACTTCGGCAACTTATAAAAGTGACCCACAGCAGCAGCTAACAGCCCCAAACAAAAAATAATTCCTTTTTGTGTATTAACTCCCCCTGTGGCCTGCAGCATATCTCGTTCTGCTTTCCGGCCGAGTTTCCTTAGTTCGGGTAAAATTTCTGCTGCCGTTAATCCTAAATCCATACCTGTTTTGACAAATTGAGAAAAGTAACCTTTAATGGCGCGACTGCTTTGTTCAAAAGTAGAAAAATTCATATCCGAGTGGGAACCACAGTTTTCCCGATCCACTAATCCTGGTTTAGGAGTTGCTTTTACTTCCTCTCTTATTGCCCAGTAGATTATTTCTTCTATTCGCTCAGCAAATAGATTTTCCCTGCGGTGCTGTGCTTGATAAAAATTTGCCCTCTGGTTACTTATCCAGTTTTCAATTTCTTCTTTTGTATGCTTGCCCTCCCGCCTACACTTGCGGGCCGCTTGGTCACAGAGAAAACACTTTCGGGGTGGAAATCCTAATTGAGTACGAGAAATTATCTTTTCTCCCGTCGAAACATCCAAATCAAATAACCGGCCGGCAAAATGATTCTGCTCAATCTGAATACAAAGTTTCTTAACTTGGTTAGCAGCGCTCCTAATAGCCAACAATCCAGCTGGGCCAGCTTGATTATTAATAACTTTTGTTTTTAATATTTTTAGGCCAGCGGGGGGCAAAATTAGACTTACCATCCGCAGCGCTTCCGAAAATAAATCCTTTACAAAGCTTGAATTCTTATTACTTCCCGGCCGATTAATAGTTACAGTTAAAAATGATATAGCTGCTTCTGAATTAAAATTAGTTATGAATTCATTTTTTGCTTTTCTTCTCTCTTCTCTACCGTTTAAAATTTCCTCCATAATTATAAACTCCTCTTATTTTCTACCGCTTAATCTCTCTGACCACATCAATAATAGTTCCATCTCGATATTCAATCAAACCCACAACCCGTTCTTTAAACTCAGGTGGATTTGGTTTCCCAGTCAAACCTTCTACTTGGTCTTTTAGATCTTTAATATCTAAGATCTCTATTCCTTCTATTTCCTGCAGGTTAGCCTGCAATTTTTCAGATTCCGGGTTCACACATACTCCTCTTTCGGTGACTACAATATCTACATCCTGGCCGGGAGTAACTACCGTCGTTACTTCCTCTTTAATCGTGGGAATTCTACCCCTAATAGAAGGTAAAACAACAATAGTTACTTCAGCTCCGGCTGCTACATCACTATGCCCTCCCGAAGCGCCGCGAAAGTAACCATCCGAACCAGTAATTACGTTCACATTAAAGTTGGTATCTACCTCCAGAGCACTTAAAACTGCCACATCTAATTGATTGACAAGGGCTCCTTTGTTAAAAGGACTCGCATATAACGCCCCGCTTATTTCTCTATGATTTTTATTTTCTCTTAAGGAATCAATCGCTCCTAAACCAAAGGTCTGCGTATCAAATACATCAGTAAAAAATCCTTTCTCCATCAACTCTACATGAGCTCCACTGATTCCGCCCAACAAAAAGCTGCCGTAAATATCCTGGTTGTTCAATGCTTCCTCTAAAAATGATAAAATAGCTAAAGAAATTCCTCCCGCTCCCGTCTGAAGAGAAAATCCATCTCTAAAATAATCTAGTTCACTAATAATCTCTCCTGCCTTACGCGCAATCTGTAACTTTTTAGGATCATTGACTTCCCGCAGTGAACCAGTAGCAATTTTTTCGGGATTGCCTATCGATTCTATTTCCACTACCCAATCTACATCATCTTGGGCAATCGAAATAACTTCCGGCGGGAATTCAACTAAATTATCTGTAACCCCCACCACATTTTCGGCGTGCTGGGCATCTACTTTAGCATAACCTAAAGAACCACAGGGCGATTTACCGGCAGCCCCGGTTAAATTACCGCATTTATCAGCACTAGCAGCAGCAATAAAAGCTACATCAATTTCGATTCGCCCTGTTTCTATAGCTCCCGCTCGTCCGCCGTGCGAATAAATCCTTACTGGTTCCTCCATCAATCCTTCACAGATTTCGGCTCCCAATTCGCCCCGCAAACCAGAGGTATAAATGTTAGTAATAATTCCTTCTTTTATATGTTCAATCAGTTCTGCATGCTTTTTCCTTAACGAAGTAGTAACTAAAGTTAAGTCCTTAATTCCTTTTTCGGCAATGATATTCATTACTCGATTCAGCAATACGTCCCCATCCCGGAAATGATGGTGAAACGAAATAGTCATTCCCGCCTGTAAATTAACCTTTTCTACTGCTTCTTCCAAATTGGCAATTACTTTCTGATTAGGTTTTGAATCTCTAGTGGCCTGATAAGGCTCTAAATTACAGTAACTGCCCGCTTGTTCCGGAATTAGTCGCCCGACATCATTTGTTTTCATCTTTTTTTTCCTCCTTGACTAAACCTGCCCGTATAAGAATCCTTCTAGCTCTCTTAATTACAGGTTTATCAATCATCTTCCCATCCACAGTAGTTGCTCCTGAGCCTCTTTTTTCTGCTTCTTCTGCTGCCGCAACTATTCTTTTAGCCTCCTGAACTTCCTCGTCAGTAGGATTAAAAACTTCATGAACCGGTTTTATCTGTTGGGGATGCAGCACAGATTTACCAGCAAAGCCCAGCTCTTTTACCAATTTTGTTTCTTCAATTAGTCCTGCAATATCATCAATATTACTATAAACAGTATCTAGTGCTTCAATCCCGGCGGCTGAAGCAGCAAGTACTACCTGCGAGCGAATAGTAAACAGTTCTCTCCCCTCTCTAGTTCGAGCACATCCAATATCAGCAGTTAAATCTTCTCCTCCCATAGCCAGAGCTGTTATCCGAGGGGCAGCCTCAGCTATTTCAGACGCAGATTGTACTCCTCGGGCCGTCTCCAGTAAAGGTACTACTTTAACCGCTCCTTTTTTCAATCCAGATTTCTTCTCTAGTTCCCCTAGCTGTTTATCAAGTTCCTGTATATCAGCAGCTGATTCCACTTTAGGTACTCTTAATACATCTGGTCCGGCAGGAACCACGGCCTCTAAATCCAGCTGCCCAAACTCAGTTGCCAACGGATTAATCCTAACGCCTACCTGCACCTGCTTAAACTCAAGGTCATTTAAGGCATTTTTGATTAACTTACGAGCAGCATCCTTCTCTGAAATAGGAATCGAATCCTCTAAATCAAGCATAACTTCGTCTGCCCCATAAATAGCAGCATCCTGTACCATACTGGGATTATTCCCGGGAATATAAAGTGTAGTCCGGCGCATCCTGCTTCCTCCTCTCTTTCTACTCACTGGCTCGCATTAATGCTGTCTCAGTTCGAGCTTTCAGAGCATAATCTAAAGCTCCTTGATCCTGAATTATAAGTCTGGCCTTGGTGATTCCTAACTCCTTCACCTTCTTGCTCACTACCTGCTTTATCTGAGCTCCAAATTGTTTCTCTACATCACTTTCTAATTCAAGTTTGATTCCTTTTTCCCGCGGCTTTACCGTAATCAATACATCACAGGACTCCAAGCTACCTGCCCTTGCCGTCTGTTTAACTTTCATTCAAACCCCCTCCTGAGTTTACTTTATTTTTTAAAAAATTATAAGTCACAGCGGGGACTATTTCTTTTATCTCTTCCCAGTTACCTGCTTTAATATATTCTCTAACCCGCGAAGCACTAATCGGCTGTCCCTTAAACTCTTTCCGCTTTATTTTCTTTACCTGTACCCCATATTGAAAAAGATATTCCTGTAAAGCTTGGTTGTAAATAGAAGTTACCTCAGAATACGGTTCGTTCCCCACATACCGCTTATTTATCGCTAATAATTTAGCTATATATTTTCCAAACAGTTGAGCATCAAGAGCAGAAAACTGTTCTATTTGTCCTTTCTCTTCACTCTGATTTAAGAAATAATTAGGAAAAGTAGCATACGATAAAACATAATCTCCGCCTGAAAAAACCAGAACATTTTCTAATTCTTTCACGCCCTGCTTAACAAGCTCATACCTTACCTGAAAGGGAAAGAAGGAGCGGTCTTCTCTTAAAATAAAGATAAAAACCAGCTCATTCTCGGCAGCCGCTTTTTTAATTAAATATAAATGTCCCTTCGTCAGAGGATTACAATTCATAACTAAGGCTGCGGTTTGTTTCTTTTCCCAGTTATGCATCTTACATTGAACTGTTTTTTTATCTACTTTCCCTTTTAGTTGTGTTTGAAAATCTTCAATTCCTGCAACTGTATCATCTTCCAGGAAAATAGGGTAATCTCCTACTCCTGCTAGTTTTTTAAATCCTAACGATTGAAACTGATTTGTATATTCCCGTTTCGTATAAACAAAAGATCTCTTTTGATCCTGCTTAAATAATATCTTTTTTAGTTTTGTAATTATAGTGTTCAAAATTCCTGCACCCCTAAATTCAGGCGCTACAGCAATACACTTTAAGACCTTGCCTTCTATTGATCCAGTTCCAATTATTTTATCTTCCTGCTTAATAACTACAGTTTTTTCTAATCCCTGTTCTAACCGCAGTCCACAACTGCTTAAAAAAGAAGCAACCTTTGTTAAATCATCTCTTTCGGGCTCCAAAATCTCAATTTTTTTCTTCCACAGGGACATTAAGTTTCACTCCTTTACTTGCCGTTCCCCATTAATCCATTAAGTCAGTTATCTGATCCGCAAATTCTAATATATCTAACCCCTCAGTAAATTCAAGACAAGTTCCAGTCGGATATCTCGTCTTTTCTATCCAGTGCTCAGGTAATTCATCTGCTCCATGCAGCGCACCACAAAGTGAGCCTACTACTGCTCCAATTGTATCTGCATCCCGACCAAAATTTCCGCTATAGATTAAACTATCATCAATTTCGCCTCCCAATAATTTAAATAAAGCAAACGCCTGAACTATTGCTTCCGGAACAGCTGCTTTATATTCAGACCGGAATTTAGTATGCAGAGGCATCCAGACCTCTTCTAAAGAGTCCGCCTGATCAACTAGCTCAAGAGCTGCTAAGAAATTATGTCTAAACCAGGAGCCTTCCGGCGCATAATTAAGGGCAGTTTCCACAATTTCATCTACAGTTCCATCAGCCATGGCTACCGAAACAGCTGCTGCCACCGCCTGAGCTCCCCAGATTCCATCCCGCCAGTGGCTTATCGAGGCATCAATTTCTGCTAATTTAGCAGCCTTCTCTGGTTCCCCAGCAGACATGATTCCAATCGGGGCAATTCGCATGGCAGCTCCATCACTCATATGATAAAAATTATATTTGCCTGACTCGGGAGGAGTTAATCCTTCTCTTAAATTATAAGCTGCTTCTATTTCACTTCCCCCGCCCCGATGAAGTTCATTTTGAGTCACTACGTGTTCCATCCACGCCTCTTTAACTACTTCCTGAGTCAGCTCGCCTCCACAATTGATTAATATTTGAGCGGTTAGTAAAGCAAATTCCGTATCATCTGTACTCCAGGATGAACCACGGCCAAATTCCATAGTAATTCCAAACTTCTGATGGTTCTCTTCTACCCGGCAGGCATCTCCAAAGGAATCTCCAATTGCCAATCCAATTAAAGCGCCGCGAGCATAATTTTGACGCAGCTCTTTATTTTCCAGTAACTCTTGTCTTGTAAGCACAATATCCCTCTTCCTAGTTATTTAGTAAGTTTTTATTATTTTCTTTACAAAGTTCTACACTTTGGGCAGCAACATCAGAAATCCTAACTTTTCCTACCCCAATTAATTCACTATCTATAGTATCATGTAAAGGTTTTACCCATTTGCGGGGTATTCTGTGCGCTCCCGCAATAGCTCCTACTATCGAACCAATAGTAGCCCCATTACAATCTGTGTCCAGACCGCACATGACAGCAATTGTCACTCCTTTTTCAAAATCTCCGCCGCCATATAATAAACCAATAGCCACAATTAAAGCATTATTAATAGTATGCACAGCACTGTAATCTCCGTACTGATTCATCATTGCTTCATAACATTCTTCCCAAGTTTCATATTTATTAGCCATTTCAATTATATCTTTAACTGCTTCTGCTAGCCGACTGGCTGCCGGAATTTGTCTCAAACCAATCTTTAATAATTTCTCTGGATCAGATTCAACAAAAGCCGCTGCTATCACGGAAGCAAAAAACATCTCTCCATAAATTCCGTTTTTTACATGAGATAACCGGGCATCACGCCAGGCTAATTCAGCAGCTAACTCCGGTTTCCCCGGTACAATGTAGCCAAAATAATCGGCCCGGATCTGCGCTCCAATCCACTCCCGGTACGGATTTAAATAAGTTGCCGTCCACTCCCAATCTACCTGCTCAAAATTGCCCCTTCTGGGGGTTCCTTCGGTATTTAATAGATTTAAATAAGCCTGTGCTTCTGCCGTATAAACTTGATCAAACGGTAATTTTTTTAACCAGATTTCCGCTACATCTTCTGTTGTAAAGTCAATACCATGTTCCTTAATCACCTCTAAACCTAACAGAGTATAGCGAATATCATCATCAGATTCCATATAACTTATTTTTTCTCTAGTAGATACCGTAGGCTGCACCGCTAAACCTTCTGCTGTTGAACTTTCTGGCACATAGTCATCTAACGGATAGGCATCGGCTCCTTCTAGATATCTTTTTACACTTAACCGCTGTTCAGGACCAAACATAAATTGTGACGTTTCCAGAGGTTTTCCTAGCGCACAGCCTATACACCTTCCCAGCCACGCTCCATACATCTGATCATATAATTCTCGTTCAGTAGGATTATAATGAAGCGTCGCTTTTTCCTCAGGAGTTTCCTGTTTTATATCTGCTAACTGAGAAGGTTCTGTATAAGGGAAATCATTACTAACTTGCAGAGCAGCTAATTCATTATAAATATTCATAAGTTCGGTTTCATTTTCCTGATTATCATTAATCTTTTGCTTAAATTTTTCTGCTTCGAATTGACAGCCTGCTTCTTTTTTCTGTTTGACTTCCCGCAGTAATAAATCTGATAAATTTTCATAGCCCGCCATTGTAAAATTTCTACCCCTTTCTATCTAGCTGCCTTTACTTGACTAGTCAGCTTATCTATTAACTCTAAATAATCAACATCTTCTAAGGAAGGAAGACAGATTCCCTTTAAAAACCGTAAACTTTCTTCCCAATTTGAACTAACAAATTTTTCGTCAGCTAACGCACCAGAGAGACTTCCCACTAAGGCAGGAACAGAATCAGCTGTCCGAGCAATAGCAGTAGCTCCCATTAGCCCAGTAGTAACATCTTCTCCAGCTAACATCATAATAGCAGCAGCCAGTGGAAGAGTCTCCGGGGCAGTCGTCCCATAACTATAAATGCTATTTGCTACTTCATCACTAAGTCTAGGAATAGCAGCCAGCAGAGAAGATTCCTGCACGGCAATTTCTACAGCCTGATCCAATTTTCGATTTATCCAACTATCACCCGGAAGTTGAGCCTGCAATACAGTTACCATTTCTTCCGGCTGTCCGCCGTCACAAGCTTTAGCAATAGCAGCAGCCATTCCCTTCGCTGCCCAGACGCCGTCTTCAGAATTGGTAATCCTGGCCTCTAACCCTGCTACCTTTGCTGCCTGCTCAGGGACGCCAGCATAATAAATTCCAATCGGTACTGCCCTTATACAAGCCCCATCGTCAAAATAATGAGGGTTATCATGTCCAGAAGCCGGAGGTTCTAAACCTTTCTCTAAATTATTTAAGGCAGCAATTATACTAAGTCCGCCTTTGACACTTTCTTTCTCAGCAGCTAACTCTTGCCAGGCTGCCAGCAATTCTGCTTCCGTTACCTCTCCTTCAGCTGCCAGAAGCTGTTCAATCATAAACGCAGCCCATTCTGTCTGATTAGCCGGACCAATTGAAAAAGGCTCTTGTGACCTATTTAAAGAAAAGGGAACTGCCGGCCGCACTACATCATTTCTTTCTGCTTCAGTATCAATTTCTCTTCTCAATCTCCGGGTCCAAGAAGGTAATAAATTACTCCGCTGAAACATCGCCGGCCAACCTAAAGAATCTCCCATAGCCAATCCGATTAAACTTCCTTTTACTCTGTCTGATAATTTCTTCATGAGTCCTCCCTCCACTGTTCTGCTAATTCCCCTAATTTATCTGCTATATCTCTTAGGTTCTTACCGTCTACAGTATGAATACAGATTCCTTTCACTTCTTTTATCTGCGTCCGCCATTCATGGGGAATATCTTTAATACCTATTCTAGCTCCGATAATAGCTCCGGCAATTCCGGCTATTGTATCAGTATCCCTTCCTATATTTACTCCTCCCAATACAGCATCTCGGAAATTATTTCCGGCTGCTGCCAGGAGGCCAAAAGTTAAACCTAAAGCTTCTGGCCCCAAATCAGGCCAGGGATAATAGTCAATTATTAGCTCCTGTGATAAAGGTTTTAAAGAATCCCAGACATTATCAGCCTGCGAACCAATTTTAATCCCTCGGGAGATAGCCCGATAAGTCCAGGAGTCTTCTGGTAACAAATCAAGCACAATAGCAAAAATATCTTCATTACTTGCTCCCGTCATAGCCGCTGCTACTGCTGCTGCTACTACTTGTCCTCCTAGAATCCCTTCTCCAGAATGGGTTACTTCCCCATCTCTTGTAGCAAATTCTGCTGCCCAATTAGGATTTCCGGCAGCAACAATCCCAAAAGGAATTACGCGCATGGCTAATCCATCACTCCAGGAATGAATATGTTTCCCGGATAGGGGAGGTGAAATTCCAGCTCTTAAATTTTCAATCGCCGCCATTTCGCTAAAACCTGCTCCCTTAAATCCACTCCGTTGAGAAATAATCTCTTCTTTCCAAGCTTGAGCAATCTTGTCTGAAGTTAAGTCTTTCCCATGTTTAATTAATAATTCAGCATTAAATACAGCATACTCTGTATCATCACTTCCGACCGGCTCTTCTTCTAAAAAATCAGTAATCCAATCCCAAGTTTCCTTGATTTCCACCCTTGATTTTCCTTCTGTTGGTTGGCCGAGGGCATCGCCCACGGCCAGACCAATTATTGCCCCCTTTGCCTGTTCTATTAGTTCTACCATTTTTTCAACTCCTTATTAATCTTGATAGCTATCTAATACTTTATTACCTTCTTGTTCAATTTTTTCAGCTGCTTCTTCTACCGTCAATTTGTCTGCAAATAACTTCTGTAAAATAGGATTTGTAACCCGCGTTTTAAATTCAGCAAAACCAGACATATGCTGCCAGGGTCCTACTGTCAAATGCTTAGCTGATTCGGAAACTGTCTTCCAGCCGTGTTCTTCCGTCTGAAATTCAGGTAATTGAGTAGTTGATTCTCTAGTAGGTAACATCCAATCTCCCTGCGCTAATCTACCCATGTTTTTAGTATTCAAGAAGAATTCAATAAATTCCATAGCTTCTTCTTTATGGGGGGAGGCTTTAGGAATACTTAAAGTTTGAGTATCTGCCCCCTGATGTTGACTGGTTCCTTTTAACGGCGGCATTATTCCCCACTCAAATCCTTCGGGAGCATTCTGCATTATTTGCTGCCTAATCCAAATACCAACTTGCGGCACCATAGCATACTTTTCTCCATAAAAACCTGCCATCATATCACTGGCAGATTGACCAGTACTACTAGGAATAACTGTTTCATCTTTATACAGCATTTCCTTAAGAATGCGCATTACTTTCTTTTCCGGCTCTCCTGCTTTTATTTTATACTCTCCATTTTCCTTTCTAACAAACCCTCCACCACCAAAACTAAGACTGAAATTTCCAACTTTACTTCCCGGTTGACGCAAACCAAAACCTGCTCCCCACTGCTTTACTTCCCCATCTTCTCTAATGGTTAGCTTTTGTGCTGCTTCTCTCATATCTTCCCAAGTCCAGGGGTTGTCTGAAGTAGGTGGTTCAACACCAGCTTCTTCAAAAAGATCTTTATTATAAATAGTAAGTCTTGACTGCCAAAGAAAGGGGACTCCATAAACTCCTCCTTCAGGTAAAGCAACTGACTGCCAGGCTGGCTCATAAATATCATCTTTTATATCTTCCGACATCAGTGGTTCTAAATTAACAAGAAAATCTCTTTCCGCCCAATCAGCTATCGCTGCTGATTCATAATGAAAAACATCAGGTGTCTCTCCAGTTTCAAAGCTAGTCAACATATAATCGTGGATAGATCCCCAATCTCCCTGTACATACTCTACCTGCACATCAGGATGCTTTTTATTCCAATCGGCTACTATTTCTTTGTTGGCTTTAATTGACTGCTCCTGCCAGGCTAAACTTCTAAATCTTAAAGTAATGGTTTCTTCCTTCTTTTCTTCATCATCGCCCCCAAATATCCACCAGGCAGAAGAACTAACAGTCAAAGCAAAGACTAAGACCCCCACTAAAGACAAAACAAATAAACCCTTCTTTTTAGTTAGCATAATTACCACTCCTTGTTGTTTTAATTGGCTTCACCAGCAATTTAAATTATTTATCACCACCTTTGCTAAAAAACTTAGTTATTTACTTAATCTTTAACTGCTCCTTGCGCCAAACCAGAAATTAAGCCTTTCTGCAGAAAACCAAATAAAATCAAACTAGGTATAGTAGCCACAAAAGAAGCCGCAGCTAAAGGACCTAACCGAGCTGCCCCCTGATAACCCGTAAACCGGGCTAAATTAATCGGTAAGGTCATCAAATCAGGGTCTCTAAGTAAAACAAGGGCAAAGAAATATTCATTCCAGGCCGAAATAAAACCAAATAAAGCAGTAGCTACAATACCCGGTAAAAGCAGAGGAATCACTATCTTTCGAATGGCCTGCAACCGGGTAGCTCCATCAATTGCTGCTGCCTGCTCTAATTCAACTGGAATCCCCTTAATATATCCATACAGCATCATCAACACAAAGGGCAGCGTCCATACCATATAAACAAGCGCAAGACCAAGATGAGAATTAGTTAACCCTAATTGGCGTAAAATTAAAAACAAAGGTACCATAATTAAAATAGCTGGGAAAAGTTGGGAAACTAACACCCACCCAATAACTCCTTTATTCATCTTCGTTTTATAGCGAGCTAGAGCATAAGCCGCTGGAACAGCAATAATTAGCACTCCTATCGTAGACAGAATACCTACTTTAGTACTGTTTAACATACTTTGAAACAATTCTTGTTCCGTAAAAGCCGTAATAAAATGTTTAAAAGTAGGATTCTGCGGCAATATCGTCGCTGATAAAGACTGCATTTCTTTAGTAGGCTTTAACGAAGTAAAAAACATCCAAAACAACGGAAAAGCTAAAAATACCAAATAAAAGAATAAAGCAATATATTGTCCAATTCGTTTAATTCCTTGAGTTAATTTCATCTCCTGCCCCCCCTTAACTTAATATTTTTCTTCCATTTGGTGTCGCAGATAAATGATCATTAGTACAGACACTATTAAAACCATAACGTTCCCTAAAGCTGCTGCATAACCAAGATTTCCATATCTAAATCCTTCTTCATAAGCAAATAACATAGGAATCCTCGTCATTCCGCCGGGGCCTCCTTTGGTTAATACCCAAACAAGCCCAAACGAATTAAAATTCCAGATAAACCTTAAAATAGTAATAGCTATAGTAACTGACTTTAGCTGCGGTAAAGTTACATAGCGAAATTTATCCCAGGCTCCAGCTCCATCTATACTGGCCGCTTCATAAAGTTGAGGTGCAACAGATTGTAAACCAGCTAATAATGTTATCCCCGCTTGAGGTAATCCACCCCAGATCCCCACTATAATTACTGCTGGGAGCGCAAAATCAAAACTGCTTAACCAATTAATAGGACTATCTATTAGACCCAGTTTTAAAAACAATTGGTTGACTGCTCCCATCTGGGGATGATACATTATCCGCCACATAATTCCCCTAATTACTGGCGGCATCGCCCAAGGAACTAAAATTAATACTCGTGCCCAACCTTCCAAAGCCAACCGTTCATTTAATAATAAAGCTAATCCTAAACCGAACACTACCTGTCCGAAGGTAACTACTAATGTCCAGATAAATCCTACTCTGAAAGACTGCCAAAAATTGCTGTCGGTGAGCATATTTAAATAATTCTGCAGTCCATTAAAACTAAGTTCACCACCGAATTCATAACTGGTAAATCCTAAAGTAATCCCGCGCAGCAACGGTAAAACCGAAAAGAAAATAACAGGAATAAGTGCCGGTAATAATAATTTAAATTGGGATAATCCTTTTGAACTGCCCCATGTATTTTCCTCCATTATCTTTTATCCTCCTCACCAGTTTATATTTTCTTTACTAATTCCCCATTTAGATTTTGCTGATCACAAAATTCTTCTAACTCTGACAAGTCAGGAAAAGATCTTTGGGCTCCTAGCTTAGTAGTGGAAAAACCAGCTACAATATTAGCAAATTGAACAGCTTTTCTAAGAGAATAGTTATTTTTTAACCCAAAAGCAAAAGCTCCTGCAAAAGCATCTCCAGCTCCCGTTGTATCTACTGCTTCTAATTCAATAGCTTGATAATCTTCTTTCTTTTGGCTATCGTAAACTGAAATCCCTTCTTTTCCTTTCGTCACTAAAACTGTTCCTACTCCCCAATTTAAAAGCTGATTTATCTTTTCAGTTTCGGTTTTCAAATTGTAATCAGCTACCAGTTGATCCAGTTCTCCTTCATTAGGCAGTAAATAATCAATTTTAGAATATATGTTTTTCGGTAGGTTTTGAGCCGGTGCCGGATCTAAAATTACTTTTGTTCCTAATTTATGAGCTAACTCTATGACCTGCAGAACAGTCTCAATAGGAATTTCCAATTGAATTAAAATAATTTCAGCTTTTTTTATTTCTTCTTTAAATTCATCTATTAAATCAGGAGTTAAACACTTATTTGCTCCCTGAACCACAATAATTCGATTTACTCCCTGCTTCTCTACAGTAATATTAGCTACACCTGTACTCTCTTTAGCCCGAAAAACCTTTTCTACTTCTACTCCATTTTGCTTCATTCTAGTTAATAATTCATCCCCAAAATAATCTTCTCCGCAAGCGCCGATAAAACCAACATTCCCTTTCAACTTGCCTATACTCACTGCTTGATTAGCCCCTTTACCGCCCGGAGTTTGTTCAAAATTATTACCGAGAATAGTTTCCCCGGCGTCAGGATACCGCTCTGCTTCCACTACTAAGTCCATATTCATACTTCCAACTACCAATATATCTTGTTTCATTTTTTATCCTCACCCACTTTCTTGTTTGATTTAATAGTTAAATATGATGTTGAAAACGTTAACGTTAACGTTAACATTTTAAAAATAAAAAGGAGTAGTTTACTCCTCTAATTCTTTTGCTGAATCTCTTACTACTAATTCTGACTCTAATACCACTTCCTCTTTTGTAATTTTTTCTTCTTCTATTTCTCCTATCAATACCTCAGCAGCTTTGGTACCTAACTTATACTCTGGTTGAGAAATAGTAGTCAATCCGGGTCTAATAACCGAGGCCAACTCTATATCATCATAGCCAATAATTGAAATGTCGCGTGGAATTTTTAAACCTAATTCAAAAACCGCTTCGTAAGCGCCTAAAGCCATTAAATCATTGGCAATGAAGGCAGCTGTAGGTAACTTTTGCTCTCTAGTTAACAACTTTTTCATCTGCTGATACCCAGACTGTTTGCTGTAATCCCCCTCACAAATCCATTCTTGCTGCCAATTAATTCTATGTTCTTCTAAAGCGTCTTTAAAACCAGCTACTCTATCTTGAGCCGGCTTCACTTCCAGATCACCACTAATATGAGCTATCCTAGTATGGCCTAAATTAATTAGATAAGAAGTAGCTGTATAAGCTGAATGTTGATTATCAATTACTACGCTGGGAAAATCTGTCCCCGGCACTCTACGATCAATTTGAACAATAGGAAAGTTTTCTTCTTTTAATTTAGCTAGTTCTTCTTTGTTTTTTTGGCTAATAGCCAAAGAAACTATAATTCCATCTACCTGCTTACCCTTCATCAATTCCAGTGCCTCTTTTTCCCCTTGGGTACGGTTATTAGTGTTACAGAAAATAACAGAATAACCAGCTTCCCGAGCTTTATCCTCAA
>CAYFUT010000060.1:0-15874 GCA_964346395.1 uncultured Halobacteroidaceae bacterium | reverse complement strand
CAGAAATGAAGGTTATAATTGGTTATTTAGATGGTTTAGTTGATAAGGGGCAGGTAGGAGCTGATAATCATATTAGATTAGCTGAAAGGGCAGTAGAAGAAACTGGGATGGGAGTTTATGAAGATAAGATTATCAAGAATTTATTTGCTACGGAAAATATATATCATGATATTAAGGACAAAAAAGCCAAAGGGATTATTGATCAGGATCCAGTAACTGGGATCACAGAAATTGCGGAACCGGTGGGAATAATTGCTGCTTTAATTCCGGCTACTAATCCGACGTCTACAACTTTATTTAAAGCATTGATTGCTTTAAAAGCAGGGAATCCGATTATTTTCAGTTTTCATCCAGGAGCTTTTGATTGTAGTAAAGAAACAGCTCAAATAATGCGGCAGGCAGCGGTAGATGCCGGAGCGCCAAAAGACTGTATTCAGTGGATAGAACCGGCGGATAAAGAGATAACGGATCAGTTAATGGAGCATAGTGATGTAGCTTTAATATTAGCTACTGGCGGTGGTAGTATGGTCAAAGCGGCTTATAGTTCTGGTACTCCGGCAATTGGAGTGGGGCCGGGCAATGTACCCGTCTATATAGAACGGTCGGCGGATTTAGAACAGGCAGTTTACGATATTATGATGAGTAAAACCTTTGATAACGGAACTGTCTGTGCTTCGGAGCAGACTTTATTGGTAGATAGAGAAATTTCCGGTCAGAGCAAAGAATTATTACAGAAATATCACACTTATATTCTGCAATCTGAAGAAGTTAATCAGTTAGAAGAAGTAGCTATTGATTCAGAAACTAAAGCTATGAATCCCGAGGTTGTGGGCCAACCGGCCGGCAAAATTGCTGAGAAGGCCGGAATTGAGGTGCCGGAAGATACTAGATTATTATTAGCGCCGCTTGAGGGAGTTGGCCCGGATTATCCGCTGTCGCGTGAGAAATTAAGTCCTATTTTGGGCTATCTGGAGGTCAGTAACTACCAGGAAGGAATTGAAAAGATAACAGAAGTAGTTAATTTTGATGGGCAAGGCCATACTGCTGTTCTGCATTCGACTAATCAAGGAGTAATAGATCGGTTTAGAGAAAAAGTAAAAACTGGCCGTCTATTGGTTAATAGCCCAGCTGCTTTTGGAGCTATGGGCGATGTTTATAACAATTTACCGCCTTCCTTGACGTTAGGTTGTGGTACTTTTGGCGGCAATTCGACAACTGCCAATGTAACTGTGGATCAGTTATATAATGTAAAACGATTGACCGGGAGAAAACAGGAACGGGAATGGTTTAGAGTACCACCAGAAATTCAATTTAATGCTGGTTCCTTATCTTATTTAAGTGAATTGACTGGGCAGCGAGCTGTGATTGTAACTGATGAAGTAATGGAAGAGTTGGGCTATGTAGAGCGGGTTGAACGCTACCTAAAAGAAGCGGGAATAGATTATAGAGTATTTTCGGAAGTAGAGCCAGATCCTTCTGTAGAGACAGTAAATCAAGGCACGGAGCTTGTGAAGAATTACCAGGCCGACATTATTATTGCTCTGGGCGGCGGTTCGCCGATAGATGCAGCTAAAGGAATATGGTTGTTTTATGAACATCCGGAGATAGAGTTTAGAGATTTAAAACTTAAATTTTTGGATATTAAAAAGCGTGTCTATAATTTTCCTGAACTGGGTGATAAAGCTAAACTAGTAGCAGTTCCTACTACCAGCGGGTCTGGTTCAGAAGTAACTTCCTTTAGTGTAATTACTGATAAAGAAAATAAAGTCAAATACCCGCTAGTTTCCTATGAGTTAACTCCGGACTTAGCAATTATAGACCCTGAGCTGGCGGAAACCTTACCCCCGCAAGTAACAGCTCATACTGGCTTAGATGTTTTGACTCATGCTGTAGAAGCTTATGTTTCAGTTTTAGCTTCTGATTATACTGATTCCTTAGCCCTACAAGCAGTTAAAACGGTAGTTAATTATCTCCCGGAAGCTTATAGAGGGGGAGCTGAGGCTGAGGAAGCTAGAGCAAAGATGCACCATGCTGCCTGTATAGCTGGTATGGCTTTTACTAATGCTTTTCTGGGGATTAATCATAGTTTAGCTCATGTTTTGGGCGGAAAATTCGAGCTGCCGCATGGATTAGCCAATGCTTTATTATTACCCCATGTAATTGAATATAATCTGCAGCCGCCCACTAATTTTACCCCTTATCCTAATTATAGCTATCACCAGGCGGGAGAAAAATACTGTGAGTTAGCAGAGGAATTAGGTGGAGAAGCTAATACTAAAGAGCAGGCAGTTGGGGAACTACAGCGAGTGATAAAAGATTTAATGTTAGAAACAAATCTGCCGTTGAGTCTTGCCGAAGCAGGAGTGAACCGGAGCCAGTTTGAAGAAAAGATAGGGGAGATGGCAACTGCTGCTTATAATGACCAGGCTACTGCGGGCAATCCTCGCCGACCGTTAGTGGAGGAATTGGAAGAAATCTATCGACGTGCTTATGAAGGAATATAAAAAAATTTAATTTGATGTATACTTGGTCCTCAAACTAGGCTCAACTGAATAAATTAGACCTTGCTTGAATTGAAAAATAGTAATTTGTTTTCAGCTTGAAATTGAACATTTCGGCAAGAAATTTGCGGTAATTAGAAATAGTTTAAGTTTCTTATTTGCTTTGTTAATTGCTGGTGGGATGGTGATTATCTTATGAATTTAAAACAAGCAATTAAAGATAATAAATTAATAGTTGTAGCTAGTTTAGCTTATTTGGGAACTTTCTTTTATGATAGCAGTATTTTTCAGCAGGCGCTAGGAAAGATGGGAACTTATCTTCAGCAGATGTTAGAAGTACTGCCGGCAGTAATGGTTGTTAGTGTCTGGGTGCCGAAAAAAGTGATCCTGGATAACTTCGGCAGCGAATCTGGCTTGAGAGGTAAATTGATTTCAGTATTTATCGGTTCTATTTCAGCTGGTCCAAAATTTTTGAAGCGCTGCACGGAATATCAGAAAAGGTAGTTGCTAGTGAAGAGTATGACTATGAGCAGACTAAAAAGGAGATAATTAATTTTTATTGGTTAGGCTTAAAAAAGTAGTTTTGTTTTTGAGTGATTTTCTGTTATAATGTTATTAGTTAATTAATTAATAAATTTCTAAATTAGTTACTAGTTAGGAAATGGGGAATTTAAATGGAACAGGAGAAAAAATTATATGAACTCCATGCTGATATGTGTAAGGTGTTGGCCCATGCAAAACGGATTGAAATCATCTATTTACTGCAAGAACAGGAAATGCATGTAGATGAGTTGGCTGCTGAAATAGAGGCCAGTAAAGCCAATGTCTCCCAACATCTAGCTCAGCTTAGAGACAAGGGGTTAGTCTGTCGGCGGCAGGAAGGGTTGAAGGTTTATTATCAGATATGTAATCCGAAATTGATTAAGGCTTGTGAGTTAATGAAAGAAATCATGCTGGAGAGATACGCTGAAATTGCTGATTTGGCAAAGTAGAGTTTAATTAAGTTGGTAAAAAAATAAGAAAGGGGCAGATAATAATGGGTGAAAATAAGCAACCGGAAATAGAGATTTATACTTTAGAGTGGTGTCCTTACTGCAACAAAGCGAAGTCTTTTTTGAAAAGTAAAGGTTTTTCCTTTCAGGAATATTATATTGACGATCCGGAAGTTAAACGGGAAATGGTGGAGCGGACGGACGGAGCCAAAACTGTACCGCAGATTTTTATAGACGATCAGCTGGTTGGCGGTTATGATTCAATGATGGAAATGAAGCAGACGGGCCAACTGCAGGAATTATTGGGGTTAGAAGAAGAAGAAGATAAATTTGCTGAGCTGTGGGATTTGATCATTGTTGGAGCCGGCCCAGCTGGATTGAATGCAGCGCTGTATGGGGCTCGGAAGGGATTAGATATTCTGATAGTATCGGAAGCTATGGGCGGACAAATGGTAGATACTGGTAGTGTAGAGAATTACCTTGGTTTTAGTGAGATTATGGGACCGGATTTGCTGCAGACTTTTTGGGAACATGTCCAGGACTATGAAGTAGAGATAGAATTAGGAGAAAAAGTAGTAGATATTGATAAGGATTCCGATCAAAAAATAATAGTGGACACTAATACAGGACGTCAGGGGCAAGCTAAAGCAGTAATAGTAGCTACGGGAACGACTAATCGCGAGCTGAATGTCCCTGGGGAAAAACAGCTAAAAAGTAGAGGAGTTCATTATTGTGCCACTTGTGATGGACATCTGTATGCCGGAGAGCCGGTAGCAGTAGTAGGCGGCGGCAATGCTGGTTTGGAGGCTGCTCTGGATTTAGCTAACATTGGTTGTGAAGTTGATTTACTTGAAATTCAGGAGGAGTTAACTGGAGATCAAGTTTTGCAAGATAAGGTTTATAATCAGGAAGCAATAAATATTCATACGGGTACCGGGGTAGAAGAAATTAAAGCACAGGAATCTGCAGATAAAGTAGAGTCGCTGGTGATTGCAGATAAAGAAGAAGAGGAAACTAGACAATTAGACGTTGAGGCTGTATTTATAGAGATTGGGTTACTTCCTAATAGTGAATTCATAAAAGATAAAGTAGAAGTCAATGAAATTGGCGAAATTGTAATTGATGATAATAATCAAACCAGTGTGGAAGGCATCTGGGCGGCTGGTGATGTAACAGATGTAGCAGATAAGCAAATAATAGTTTCAGCTGCGGAAGGTGCTAAAGCAGTCTTGCGGGTCAATGAATACTTGAGTTAAGCCTATATTAGATAATTACGTGCGCTAACTTAATGTAATTTTTTCAATCATAACCTTTACTTAACCTAAAAGTTTTTAACCGGATGCTCGGGCGGGAAGTTGGCCCGGGCATTTATTTTTTAGGGTGTTCACGTGTTCTATCATGCTTAGGTGGTAAAGCAAAGATAGCAGTCTCCTTTTGAACAGCTCCTATGAAGTTTTGGACTAGATTTTGTAAAGTGGTCATATAGTTAATCAAACTTATAAGAAACAGATAAGGTAGATACGTATGGTTTGCTTTGTAAAGTATTTTTTAAATTAACTAAAATTGGCAGCAGGAAAAATTAAAAATAGAGAGAAGCTTACATTATAAGAACTGAAGAGAAGAGGTGATGGGTAATGAATTTTAAACCAGTAAAAGAGAAAAAAGTTTATGAAAAAATTATAGACCAGATTGAAGAAATGATATCTAAGGGCCAATTAAAAAAAGGAGATAAGCTTCCGTCGGAAAGAGAATTAACGAAAACTTTAGAGGTAAGTAGGGCTTCGCTTAGAGAAGCATTTAGTGCTTTAAAAATGATTGGCTTAATTGAGAGGCACCATGGGCAAGGTACTTTTCTTAAGAAAAATATTAATGATAATTTTCTCAAGCCGCTATCTATTTTATTTATGCTAGAAGATAATATGGAAAAAGAACTAATTGAATTAAGGCGATTAATTGAAATTACTGGAGTAAAATATGCTTCTTGGAGAGCTAGTGAGGAAGAAATAAACAAATTGCAAGAATATACAATAACAATGAAGAAAGGTAAAGAAAATGCAGAAATTAGTCGGAAAGCAGATAAAGATTTCCATTATACTTTAGCTAAGGCAACTAGAAATAATCTTGTTTATAAATTGTTACAGTCTATATCTGATGTAATTGATGCTTATTTGATGAATGTAATGGAGAAAATAACCAAAAATGAAAGAGAAAACGAAATCTTCATTAACCAGCATTATCAAATTTATGAAGCAGTAGCTGCCGGTAATGATAAGTTGGCTCAGCAAAAGATGCAGGAGCATTTAGATTGGGCTGAATCTTTATTAGAATTTTAAATTTTTAATTTTAAATCCTCCTTGAACGGAGGATTTTTTAATTTTTATAAAATATTATCAAATTTATAATAATTAAAGTTTTTTGTTTGTAATTTACTTGTGAAATAATTAATTTAAAGGGAATTGAAAGGAAATATACAAGTAGATAAAATAGGAAAATAATAAAATACAAAAAGAATATAAATCTGAAGTAATAACTATAATTATTTTATAACCTTTCTTCTTAGCACTTCTAATCTGTCTTTCCTGTTTAATTTTTCTTTCTCTATACTTACTTATAACCATTACAACTCTCTATACTTATAATTTCAGTAATATTTTAAGTGCGGATAAATTAACATTTGATAATTTTGTAGGTAGTTAGGTATTAGTATGGTAGAGTGGTATGACCATCAGTCGTATTTATTGATTTGAAGGAGGTGAGGATATAGGTAAGAAAGGGTGATAAAGGCAGAGAAAAAAGCATTAAAAGGTAGAAAAATAACACAACTTAAAAATGAGGAGGTAGATCAATGAGTTTAGGAGTAGGAGCTTTATTAGGTGCTTTACCTATTATAGTGGTTGGGGTTTTAATGGTGGGTTTTATGTGGCCTTCTAAAAAAGCGATGCCTGTTGGATATTTGACTGCCGTTGTAGTAGGGCTTGCTTTCTGGAAGATGCCGGGCAAATGGATTGCTGCATCAACGGCAAGTGGGATTATAGCTGCACTTTCCATTTTATTAATTGTATTTGGGGCTATTTTAATTCTTAAAATTCTACAGTCTAGTGGAGCTGTAGATTCAATTGGAGCTAGTTTAACTGGAATTACTGAAGACCGTCGAATTCAGGTATTAATTATTGGTTGGTTGTTAGTAACTTTCTTTGAAGGTGCGGCTGGTTTTGGAACACCAGCAGCAGTAGCTGCCCCCCTACTTGTCGGTCTAGGTTTTCCTCCGTTAGTAGCAGTGATTGTAACTTTAATTGGGGATAGCGTGCCGGTTAGTTTTGGAGCAGTTGGAATTCCCATTTGGGGAGGTTTTGCTCCTTTGGAAAAAGTAGTTGATCTGCCGGCGGGGCTTAGCTTCCAGCAGTTTCTCCATAATATAGGTTTTCATACAGCTTTATTACACTTTATAGTAGGTACCTTTATTCCACTAGCTGCAGTAGCTATTATGACTAAAATGACTAAAGGTACCTTTAAAGAAGGTTTGAAAATTTGGCCTTTAGCTATTACTGCTGGGTTAGTATTTACTACTCCTTATTTGGCGATTGCTTACTTTGTAGGGCCTGAATTACCTGCTTTATTAGGTTCCTTAATTGGTATTCCTTTGATGGTGTTTATTGTTTCACAAGGTTGGATGGTTCCTGACGAGAAGATGGAGTTGCCTGATAGAGCTGATTGGGATGAAAGCTGGGTTGGAGATATTGAACCAGGAGAGTCTAATATTGCTACTAAAGCAACAATGTCTCCATTAAAAGCCTGGTTACCTTATATATTAATTGGAGCTTTATTGTTTATCGGTCGCTTAGAGGTTTTTGGGTTAACTCCTCTTTTAAAATCAGTTTCTGTCGGCTGGCAGAATATTTTCGGGACAGGCGCTGGAGATTCGATTACTGTTTTCTATAATCCTGGGATCTTCCCCTTTCTCTTTGTGGCTATCCTAATGCCGTTTATCTATGGAATGGATGGTGAAAAAGTAAAACAATCCTGGAAAGATGCGTTTAGTACTGTTGGGCCGGCTGCTATTGCCTTAGTGTTTACGCTGGGCATGGTAAAAATCATGATTAATTCTGGTTCAGCCAGTCAGTTTGATTCAATGTTAATTACAATGGCTAAAGCCGCTGCTGCTGTTACTGGTAAGGTCTGGATTTTATTTTCACCTTTAATTGGCGCCTTAGGTTCTTTTATTTCAGGTAGTAATACTGTGTCAGATATTATGTTTGGAACCTTTCAGTTTGAAACAGCCCAGCAGGTGAATATGCCAGCTACTATTATTCTTGCTCTCCAGGCTTTAGGTGGAGCAGTAGGAAATATGATCTGTATTCATAATGTAGTAGCTGCTTGTGCAACAGTTGGTATTGTAGGCATGGAAGGCAAGGTAATCAGAAAGAATTTAATTACAGCTATAGTTTATGGTCTGTTGGCCGGCGTTGTTGCCTTTATTGTTATCGGATTTACTGCTGGGATTTACTAACAAGAAGTAAAAATCAGAAGGGAAGGATATCCTTCCCTTCTGATATATAAGCAGTAGATAAAACTATACTTTAGAGAAACAATTAATGACTTTAGTTTTAACTAAATTAAGCATAAAAAGGGGTGAAAAAAAGTGGATATAGTTGTATGTATTAAGCAGGTGCCGGAAACCAGTGAAGTTAAAATGGATGAAGAAACGGGAACTATTGTCCGGGAGGGAGCCGAGAGTATAGTTAATCCGCTTGACTTATATGGAATTGAGACAGCTATTCAATTAAAAGAAAAGCATGGAGGAAAGATTACTGCTATAACAATGGGTCCACCTTCAGCGGAAAAGGCGTTAAAAGAAGCTATAGCAATGGGCTGTGATGAAGGGGTTTTAATTAGCGGTAAGGAATTTTCCGGTTCTGATACCTGGGCTACTTCGCGTGCTTTATCGGCTGCTATTGAATATATTGGAGATTATGACCTGATTTTTGCCGGCGAAAGGGCTACAGACGGTGATACAGGTCAAGTTGGCCCGGGAATTGCGTCTTTTCTTGATCTTACCTTAGCAACTTATGTAAGTGATGTAAAGGAAGTTCAAGAGGGACAAATAGTAGTAGATAGATTATTAGAAGACGGTTATGAAACTTTGAAAATGCCGCTTCCTGCTTTAATTACGGTAGTTAAGGAGATTAGTTTCCCACGGTTACCGACTTTAAGAGGTAAGCAAAAAGCTAAACAGGCAGATATTCCTAGTTTAAATGCTGAAAAGATAGGAGTTAATGAAGATAATTTAGGATTAGACGGTTCACCAACCCGCGTAGTTAATATTGACCGGCCTCAGGTTACAAGAGATGGATATATTGTTAAGCCGGAAGCAGCAGAAGAAATTGGAGATGCAGTGGAGGAATTGGTTGATTATTTACAGGAAAATGAGTTAATATAAAGGGGGGAAAGTAATGACCTATCAAGAAGCAGTGTGGACAGTAGCAGAGACTAATTCAGCCAGTGAATTGGGACGGGTTTCCTTTGAATTGTTGACAAGAGGACGAAAACTAGCTGATAAATTAGATACAGAGTTAGTTTCTTTAGTAATGGGCAATAATTTAGCAGAAGAAGAGTTAAAGAAACTTATTTACCGGGGAGCAGATAAGGTATACGTAGTTAACGATCCTAAATTAGAGGATTTTATTGTTGAAAATTACAGTAAGGTGTTTGAAAGTTTAATTGAAGAAAGAGAACCTGAAATTGTATTAGCTGCTGCTACTACTCAAGGTAGAACTCTTATGCCTTATGTAGCGGTTAGAGTAGATGGGGGGTTGACTGCTGATTGTACAGAACTTGATATAGAGGAAGAGACAGATAATTTACTCCAGACGCGACCAGCTATTGGTGGAAATATTTTAGCTACAATTAAAACTCCTGAACATCGCCCCCAGATGGCTACTGTTCGACCGAAATCAACAGGAATTCCGGAAAAAGATGAAAGCCGAACTGGTGAGATTGAATGGATTGATTTTAGACCAGAATGGTATGATGGGCGAGTAGAAAAAATTGGCTTCCGACAAGAGGAAGAAGAAAGTGTTAATTTACAGGATGCAGATACGGTTGTTTCCGGTGGCCGGGGACTCAAGAAGGAAGAAAACTTTGCCCTTGTTAGAGAGTTGGCGGATAATTTAGGAGGAGTAGTTGGTGCTTCTCGAGATGCGGTGGATCTAGACTGGATTTCATATCCTCATCAGGTTGGGTTGAGTGGTAAGACCGTCACACCAAAGTTGTATTTTGCTATTGGTATTTCAGGAGCTATTCAGCATTTAGCAGGCATGAAGACTGCTGATAATATTATAGCGATTAATGAAGACCCTAATGCCAATATCTTTAAGGTGGCTGATTTTGGAATAGTAGCTGATTTATTTGAAGTTGTGCCTGAGCTAAATGAGTATCTGGAAGAAGAGGGGGTTGGAGAAGATGAGTTATAATCCAGTAACGAATGATGTTTTAGGCCGGTTGAAAGAAATTGTAGGTGAACGCAATGTATATACAGATAAAGACAAGATAGAGGCCTACTCTCACGATGAGACACCTGTAGAACAGTACGCTCATATGCCGGAAGTAGTTTTGATGCCGCACAGTACAGAAGAAATTTCAGAAGTAGTTAAGTTAGCTAATGAAGAAAAGATTCCGGTTACTCCCAGAGGAGCAGGTAGTGGTCTTTCTGGAGGAGCAATTCCTGAACACGGAGGAATTGTAATTTCAGTAGAAGAAATGGATGAGGTATTAGAAATAGATTACGATAATATGATGATGGTATTAGAACCAGGAGTAGTTACCAATGATGTAAATGAAGAATTAGGAGATGAAGGATTGTTCTTTGCCGGTTATCCAATGAGTGTAGAAACGTGTTATATTGGAGGTAATGTAGCAGAAAATGCCGGAGGAGGAAAAGCTGTTAAGTATGGTGTGACCGGCCGCTACATTATGGGGTTAGAAGTAGTAACTCCTACTGGAGAAGTAGTCGAATTTGGCGGAAAACGCGTTAAAGATGTAACAGGCTATGATCTTAAAAAATTAATGATCGGTTCTGAAGGGACTTTAGGTATTGTAACTAAAGTAATTGTTAAGCTACTGCCTAAGCCGACAGAGCAAGTTGACTTGTTAGTGTTGTTTGATGATGTTAAATCAGCTATTGATGTGGTACCGAAGATTATGACTTCCGGAAGAATTATTCCTACTTCTATTGAATTTATGGATAAGTTATCGGTAAAAACTTCCTGTGAATACTTAAATGAGCATCTTCCTTATGAAGACGCTGGTTCAATGCTGTTAATTGAGGTTGATGGCAACCAGGAAACAAAAGTAGAAGAGGATGCAGAAACTATTGGAGAATTGTGTTTCGATAATGGAGCTCAGGAAGTTTATGTAGCTGATAATCATACTACTAGAGAACGAGTCTGGAGTGTACGTAGAAATATAGCTGAAGCCTTTAAAGTAGTAAGTCCGCACCAGAGTTTAGAAGATATAGTAGTTCCTATTGCTTCTATTCCTGATTTGATGCCTGAATTAGAAAAAATTAGTGACAAGTACGATATTCAGATTCCCTGTTACGGACACGCTGGGGATGGCAACCTCCATGCTACTTTAGTTAAAAATCCTGATCATAGCATGGAAAAATGGTACGAAATAGAAGAGCAAGCACTAAAAGATTTATATGAAGCAACTAAAAAATTAGGCGGTACAATTAGCGGTGAGCACGGAATTGGTTCTAAGCGAAAAGCCTACATGGATATTGTAAGTAGTGAGACTGAATTAGCATTAATGAAAAAAATTAAGAAAGCTTTTGATCCTAACAATATTATGAATCCCGGAAAAATTATTGATACGGATAAATAAAGAAAATCCCCTCCTCTAATTAGAGGAGGGGATCATTTTTCAAAAAAGGGGGGAGTAAATTTGAATAATATTTCTTTACCTTATGGAAAAGAAATATTAGAAGTAAAAATTCCAGATGAAAATTTAAAAGGGGTTTTAACTTCTAAAACTGATGAATATGAAGCAGGAAAAACAGAAGAAGAGTTAGTCCAGACAGCTTTAGAAAATCCAATTCACAGTCCTCGGTTGCAGGAATTGGCTAAAGAAAAAGATAAAATTGTAGTTATTTCTAGCGATCATACGAGACCTGTTCCCAGCCATGTAACAATGCCGCTTTTGCTTGAAGAAATTAGGAAAGGCAATCCAGATGCTGAAATAACTATTTTGATTGCTACGGGTTTTCACCGGCCTTCTACTGAAGAAGAACTTAGAGATAAATATGGAAATAAAATCTATGAAAATGAGAATATTGTAAATCACGACTGTCGGAAGCAAGAAGAGATGGTAAAGTTAGGGACATTACCGTCAGGCGGGGAGTTAATCTTAAATGAACGAGCTGTAAATGCTGACTTGTTAGTAGCAGAAGGATTTATTGAACCCCACTTCTTTGCCGGTTATTCGGGTGGGCGAAAAAGTATTTTACCGGGAGTAGCTAGCAAAATGACAGTATTAGCTAATCACTGTTCTGAATTTATCGGTCACGAGAAAGCCAGAACCGGTATTTTAGAGGGTAATCCGCTGCATAAGGATATGCTCTATGCTGCAGAAGCAGTAGGGTTAGATTATATTTTAAATGTAGCGATTAATGATGAAAAAGAAGTGATTAATGCTTTTGCTGGCCATAGAGAGAAAGCGCATGAAGAAGGGTGTGATTTTGTAGCTGATCTAGCGGGAGCAGAAGCTAAACCGGCTGAAATAGTAATTACTACTAATGGTGGGTATCCACTTGATCAAAATATCTATCAGTCAGTAAAAAGCATGACGGCTGCAGAAGCTACTGGTAAAGAAGGAGGCGTAATCATTGTAGCTTCTGAATGTTCTGACGGTCACGGTGGAGAAGAGTTTTATAGAACATTTGCTGAGGCTAATACTATTCAAGAGATAACTGAGGAAATAGAAACTAGGGGGCGAAAGGAAACTATTCCTGATCAATGGGAATCTCAGGTGTTGGCCCGGGTACTGTCAAAATTTGATGTAATTATGGTAACTGATGTGGATAAAGAAATGGTAGAGGATATGCATATGCACTGGGCTGCTAATGTAGAAGAAGCTATCAGTAAAGCTCAAGAAATGGTAGAAGTTGAAGACCCTGATATAACCGTAGTTCCTGATGGAGTGTCTGTAACTGTTCAATCTTAATTAGAAAAATAAGATAAATTAATTTTAAAGAGTTAGTTTATTGTTTTTTTAGAGAACAAGCGTTAACGCTTGTTCTCTTTTCATATTGATAAACATATAAGCTTATTGGGAGAAAGGAACTCAAAAGGTTTGTCCAATGAAATTTTTATATAAAAATTTCATTGGATAGTACTGTGACATAGTTTTAAATTGATTCTATTACTTTTTATTATTGATAATTTGATTTATAATGTTATAATTTGAATTAGCGATTGCTAAATTAAATAGGTGAGGAGGTAGAAGATGATTTATTTAGGAACTGCTTTATTAGCTGCTGTATTATACATTAAAGATAAAGACAAGACGGTTAGAGGAATTAAAAAAGGGATTAACAAGATGACAAAACATGCTCCAGCTTTTTTGAATATGATGATTTTAGTTGCTTTGTCACTGCATTTTGTTTCGCAGGAGTTGATAGTGGAGTATTTAGGAACTGGTAGTGGAGCTACTGGATTGGCATTAGCTGGTTTCTTTGGTTCAATCACTCTTATGCCGGGTTTTATTGCGTTTCCTTTGTCTGGAATTTTACTGGATAAGGGAGTTAGCTACACAGTAATTGCTGTCTTTACTACTACTTTAATGTTAGTAGGGGTATTAACTTATCCGGTAGAAAAGGAATACTTTGGTGTTAAAGTAACTATTATTAGAAATGTTGTCAGTTTAGTGCTGGCGTTAATTGTTTCGCTTTTAGTCGGAATTTTTTACGGTGAGGTGGGATTATTATGAACTGGAATCAGCTAAAAAGTTATAGTTTAGCTATTGTGTTCTTTCTATTTACTATTGTAAGTTTTACAGTTAACTATGATCCGGGCCAAGATATATTTTTTAAGTTTTTAGATTTTTTAACTACTATGCTTAAGTTTCTGCCGGCGGTCTTTATTTTAATTGGTCTGTTTGAAACTTGGGTAGAAAGAGAGGTTATTGAAGATCACCTAGGGGAAGAATCAAATCTGTTGGCTTACGGCTGGGCAATTTTGTTGGCGGGAACTACCGTCGGTGGGTTATATATTGCCTTTCCGGTGGCTTATGCTATTTATAAAAAAGGAGCCAGCCTGCGGATTATTTTTACTTACGTTGGAGCTGCGGCTGTAGCTCGAATTCCGATGACTTTATTTGAAGCATCTTTTGTTGGGCTTAAATTTACGTTGATTCGGTTGTTAACTACTATTCCTTTGATTATCGGCAGCAGTATTTTACTAGAAAAATATCTTAAAAGACAGGGGTTTGAAATGCAGTCGCCTGAGGAAGAAAACTAAGGAGGTAATGCAAATGAGTCTATTAGGTAATATAATTTGGTTTATTTTTGGTGGTTTAATTGAAGGGATGCTCTGGCTATTTTTTGGCTTAATCTGTTCAATTACAATTATTGGGATTCCGGTTGGAAAACAGTGTTTTAAGATTGCCAGTATGCAGTTTGCTCCGTTCGGCAAACAAATAGTAGAGAAAAACGGTTCTTCCTTCGGTTTAATAGCGAATATTATCTGGATTATTCTTTTTGGGTGGGAATTAGCGGTAGCTAATTTAGTATCTGCTGCAATATTTGCGGTAACAATAATCGGGATTCCGTTTGCCAAACAGAGTTTAAAGCTTGCCTATCTATCTTTAATGCCGTTCGGTAAAGATATAATTAAAAATTAAAGGCAGCGGGTAGATGCAAAATCTTATAATAAATAAGAGGGTTAAAAAAGGAGTGAAGCAGATGAAAGAATTAGTACTTAAGCTTAAGGCTTTAGCAGATAAGAATCGACTAAAGATGCTGAAACTGCTTCTTAAGAAAGACTACTGTGTTAAAGCTTTAGCTAAGAAGTTAGAAATGTCGGAATCAGCCGTATCCCAGCATTTAAAAAAGTTGAGAGAAGCGGGCTTGGTAGTGGGAAAAAAGGAAGGGTACTGGGTGCATTATACAGTTCAAAGAGAACAGTTAACAGCATTGGCGGATGAATTAACTGAACTGGCGGACTATGAAGTAGAGGATAAAGATAATGGCTGCCATTAAATACTTGACAAACTAATTTAGTATGTTATAATTCAATTAAGAAAACACTTAATTAAAAAGGGGGGGATACCTATGTGTGATCAGAACTGTGAATATCCAGAGCGATTAGGTGATAAACAACCAAGTGAATGCAGTCCGGAACAAATCAAGGAGTGTCATGGAGAAGAAGCCCTTGAAGAAGACCATTCTTGTGAAGAATAATACTTTCAGCAGGGGCTTAAGCCCCTGCTTTAATATTGCAAATAAAGAGGTGAACTAAATGTTGGAGTCCCAAAATACGACGAATAATAAAAAAACTAGCTTAGAAAAAGATAGTTCAGAGCAAAAGATGCTGCCGACTTTAGTTCGGTTAGGCGGCTATGCCCGCCGCCATTGGCTGAAAATCGTGGGAGCTATGGCAGCCGTTTTAATCTCTACAGTTCTCGGTCTGCTTCCTCCCTGGCTAATTCGGTATGGAGTAGATGATTTAATTCTTGCTGGCCGAACTCAGCAGCTTTTGCTGTTGGGATTAATAATGGTGGGTAGTGCCCTGATAAAAGGTTTATTTGATTTTATTAAGAGTTATGTCTCAGAATACATAGCGCAGAATATAATTCATGATATTAGGGTTGAACTTTATGAACATTTAAATAATTTATCCTTTGCTTTTTATGATGAAACAAGAACTGGGGATTTGATGTCCCGGCTGACTGCTGATGCGGATTCTCTCCGCCGGTTTTTGGGCAAAGTAAGTGTCTATGTTACTTCTAATTTATTGACTATCGGCGGGATTTTTGTAGTTATGCTGGTCTGGGATTATCGATTAGGTCTGTTATATTTATTGATGATGCCGTTAATGATTTTGGGGATGACGATTTACGCAACAAAGGTGAGACCGATGTTTAAGCAGGCCAAGCGGAAGTTTGCTAAGTTAACTCATTTTGTCCAGGAGAATTTTGCCGGGATAGAAGTAATTAAGTTATTTGGCGGCCGAGCTATGGAAGAGAAGAAATTCAACCAGCAGAATCAATCCTATATTGATACTAAATTGAAGGCAGCTAAAGTGTCAGCCTTCTGGATGCCTTATGTTAATTTTTTAATGGGTTTAGGAACTGCTTTAGTAATTTGGTACGGCGGACAGTTGGTGA
>CAYFUT010000059.1:8383-15956 GCA_964346395.1 uncultured Halobacteroidaceae bacterium | reverse complement strand
GAATAGCTTCAATAATCGTTGGTAATGCTTTTACTGTCGATGTTAGGTCTTGAGTTGGCCCGCCGGCAGAATGAAAGAGGATAATGGCTCCTTGCTGAATATTAGGTAAGACTCTATCCAGGATTTCTTGTTTGTTGTTAGCTTTCCAGTCTAAAGAATCAATGGACCAGTGAATGATTTCGTAGTCGGTTTCGTCTAATTTTGCTAATAAATCATCTGAAACTTTCCCGTAAGGAGGCCGCAATAATTTGGTTCTGTAGCGAGTGATTTTAGCTAATTGTTTCTCCGTGTCATTTAATTCCCGGGCCAACTCGGTTTTGTTTAAAGTACTTAGGTCTGCATGAGACCAACTGTGATTTCCGATTGTGTGGCCTTCTTTAATAATCTGCTTAGTAACTTCGGGATATTGTTTACTTAATTTCCCCAGTAAAAAGAAAGTAGCCTGGATATTATATTCTTTAAGCACCTTCAAGATCTGCGGAGTATACTGATTATCCGGACCGTCATCGAAGGTTAAAGCAATTTGTTTGGCAGCTGGATTCTGCCGGTAGATCTGTTGTTTTTCTTCTTTTGTTTTTTTCCGGGCAGTAAAGATATTATTTTGCTGCCAGGGACTAGTATTAGATTGCGCCTGGCTTTGACTACTGCTGCTGGATTTAAAAAAAGTGCTGCTGGAGGAACTAGTACTATTATAATTATTAGCAGATTGCTTTTCTGTTGCTGAATCTTCCGGTAATTTTATCTGTTGATTAGTATAGATTAAATTCGGATTTTGAATATTATTGAGCTGGCTGAGAGTAGAAATATTAGTATTAAAGCGCGTTGATAGTTTGAATAAGGAGTCACCTTGTTTTACATTGTAGCTAGTATAAGCACAGGCAGTAGAAATACTCATTACCACTAAAATCAAGCTAACAATAGTAATGATAATTGGTTTATTATTACCTTTCATTTTGACACCTCCTTACATTTTGGACAAGGTTAGGATAACATATATAATATCAGGTTAGCAACAAGTAAGTTATGGGAGTTGAGATATAAATAGACTAGGCCGGAAGACTGAATATGATTTACCGAAATGGTTTGCAGCTTACCCCCGCAGGTTACCTATAATAAATATTGACAGTAATTAGTTAATATGTTAGACTAGTATTAGTTATTGCCAATTAAATAGGAAATACATCACGAGTAGTGGAGGGACAGGCCCGATGAAGCTCAGCAACCGCCTGCTCAGGGAAAGGTGCTAATTCCTGCCGGGGGGAATCCTGGGGAGATGTATATAGGTTAACAGACTCTCCCTTAAGGAGAGTTTTTTATTTATAAGAGAGGATATTTAAGATATAAATGAGGGTTAAAAACAGGAAGATTATTGGTGAAGTTAAGTTTGAGTTTGAGTAATTCATAAAAACAATACTTATTTAATTGTTAATAAATTAATTGAGCTTAAACTAATAAAGTCAATGGTTGTAATGGTTTACTCAACCTTAACCCCAAAATCAATCTTATACTTAACCACCGCCAGAAAGGAGCAGATTAAAATGTCCAAAAAACATTTTTTCACTTCGGAGTCGGTTACTGAAGGTCATCCAGATAAAGTGGCTGATCAAATTTCAGATGCTATTCTGGACGAAATAATAGCTAAAGATCCCGAAGCGCGAGTAGCCTGCGAAACTAGTGTAAGTACTGGATTAGTATTAGTTACAGGAGAGATTTCTACTGATTGTTATGTTGATATTCCTAAGGTGGCCCGCCGAACAATTAAAGAAATTGGGTATACCCGGGCCAAATTTGGTTTTGACGGCGAAACGTGTGCCGTATTAACTTCTATTGATGAGCAGTCCTCTGATATTGCGCAGGGAGTAGACCAAGCTTTAGAGGCGAAAAAAGAAGCTGAAGAGGAAGAAATTGGAGCTGGAGATCAGGGGATAATGTTTGGCTATGCTACTAATGAAACGGAAGAATTAATGCCGCTGCCGATTACTTTAGCTCATAAATTAACTAAACGCTTGGGTGAGGTAAGGCGGGAAGGATCACTAGATTATTTGCGGCCCGATGGGAAAAGCCAAGTCACCGTAGAGTATGATGGCGAGGATCCGGTGCGGGTAGATGCAGTAGTAGTGTCGACTCAGCATCATCCAGAGGTAGAGTTAGAGCAGATTCGAGCCGATGTAATAGAGAAAATAATTAAGCCGGTAGTTGGCCCGGAACTATTGGATGAAGAGACAACTTATTATATTAATCCGACCGGAAGATTTGTTATCGGAGGCCCGCAAGGAGACGCTGGACTTACCGGCAGAAAAATTATTGTAGATACCTACGGGGGGACTGCCCGCCACGGAGGAGGAGCATTTTCCGGTAAGGATCCCACGAAAGTGGATAGATCAGCTACTTATGCGGCCCGCTATGTAGCTAAAAATATTGTAGCAGCAGGACTGGCTGATAAATGTGAAATTCAATTATCCTATGCAATTGGAGTGGCGCATCCAGTTTCCGTAATGGTAGATACATTGGGGACTAATAAAGTTTCGGAGAATAAGATTGAAGAACTAGTTACTGATGTGTTTGATTTACGGCCGGGGAAAATCATTGACAATTTAGAACTAACCCAGCCCCATTACCGACAGGTAGCGGCTTACGGCCACTTTGGACGTAATGATCTTGATTTACCGTGGGAGCGGACAGATAAAGTAAATTTATTGCAGCAAGAAGTAGGGCTGTAAAGTAAGTCATCCTTTTAAATTAATAGCAGGGAGTTTTGTCTTTGCTTCTTTAAGATAAATTCCCTGCTTAGTAAATAATTCGGTGATTTTTTCTTTTAAATCAGGCGGTTCTTGGGTTGAGTCAGCTTGGGAGCTAGAAGATTGTTCCGCTTTTTTATTTTTCCAGGCAGTGAGTTTTTGTTTGCTTAATTTGTAAGTGGCAATTAAGAGTTGATTTACTTCTGGGGGCAGAGGGAGAATAGTTTTTCGGGCGTCCATAAAGGCTTGTTTAATAATAGTTTTTCCTTCTTCATATATTTGGTTAAGCAACTGGTGTTGCTGGGTCGGGTATTGATTTGCTACTAGGCGGTATTTAGTGGAAATTAAATTTATTATTTCAGCGGCGACTTTTTCTACTCCCCATTCCTCTCTATCTATATCCAATCTTTTTTCCAGGTTTTTATAGTTTTGATTACGTTTAAGATTATTGCGTTCTAATTCTTGAGCAAAGCGGGAGAAAGTTTTATGTCCGCGCGATTTAATGCGGCTGGCTTTTTTTCTCTGCTGATGTTTAGATTCTTCCTGGGGGGAATGATGAAAGTAATTAGTTTTAGAACTTTTAGAGGTTTTTTTAACTTTTTTGACATCATACATGGTTATCCCTCCCTAGTTTAAATTGATAATGTACAATTGACAATTAAAATTAGTTTCCTAAAATTGGATAGTTGATTTCTTACAATTAGATTATCGGAGAAAGAGAAAAAAGGTTAAGTTTAATTCAGTGAGGTAATAGTTAATTACCCGGGATAAGGAGAGGTTGAAACGAATTGGCTATTTAAATTCATCTATTTATGGGTAAACTGAAAAGAAGAAAGGTTAATTATTTCTTCGTCATAGCTTAAATCCTGCAGCATTTCAGCGCCTACCAGGCTGTGTTGGTTAGGGTCATCTGCAGTTAGTTCATAGTCAATATCATGCACTAGTCCTGCTAACCCCCATTTTTCTTCACTAGTACCAAAGTAACTAACTAGCTTCTTCATAACTGTTTCCGTAGCCAGCATATGTTTAATTAAATTATCTGCTGCTACCTGTTCTTGAATATGTTCTAAAGCTTGTTGTCTATTCATTTTTTACCTCCTCTAAAGAGTTTATTAAAGCTATATCATATTTTAGATTATAATTAAAATTTTAGATTTTTTATCGAAATTGGAGAAAAAAGGAAGGAAAATCAGCAGGGTATGTCTAAATACTTAAATGAAGTAGGTATAAAACAATTTTACTAGAGGAGAGGGGATAAAGTATGCCTATAGAGGAGGAACAATTAACTAGTAATCATAAAGATCTGGATATTGCAATCGTAGGAGCAGGAGATATAGGAAGCGATTTATTTAAGATATTCAATAAGATGCCAAGTACAAAAATAAAGTATGTAGTAGATAAGAATAAAGAAGCTCCCGGGATGAAGTTAGCCCACGAAAATGATGTTAAAACTACTACTGATTTGATGGAAGCGTTGGCTGACCAGACGCTTGACTTGATTTTGGAGGTAACTGGCGTTTCCCAGGTTTTAGCTACCATCAAGGAAAATAAAGCTGAAGGAACGGAAGTAGTTTCCGGGGAGGCTTCTTATCTGGTATATGATATTATTAAGGAATATAAAAAGTACCAGCAACAGTTATTAGATACAGTAATTAATCATTTAAAGGAGATACATATGGAAATAGAAGATGATTCCCAGAGCATAGATGATTTCTTAGCTGAAATAGAGAAGGTAACTAAGAATTTAAATATGCTGTCTGTAAATGCTTCTATTGAGGCTGCTAAAGCGGGAGCAGAAGGAGGTGGTTTTTCTGTGGTGGCGGACGAAGTAAAGGATTTATCGGAGGAATCTAGCAAATTGGTGCAGAATATTGAGGAAATTAATAAAAATATCCTTAACTTAAATAATCGAATTACAGAAGTAGTCGGTGAACTTAAAGAGCAAGGCTAAAAATATTAAGGGGGAATGAATAATGGATAAAGAGGAAATTAGAGCACGAGTAGAGGAGATAATGATGGATATTGAAGAGTGCAAATCTGAAGATATTGAAGAGGCAATCATGGAATCGTTAAGTGAGGATCACCATCAGCTTCGAGCGCTGCGAGAAAAGAGAAAGCAGGAGATTAATGAATTAAAAAAGAGGTTAGAAAGAGAGCGGGAAAGGATTCAGGAGAAAGAACGGGAATTAGAATGGAAAAAATCACAAATTAAGCGGTTAGAGGAAGAAAAAAATCTAGAAGAACTGCCGGAGGTAGAAGATATGGATCTGGAGGAACATGATTTTGCTGTAGATGAGGAAAGAGAAAAAGTAGCTAATAAATTTGAATTTCTGGCGGAAAAAATAAAAGAAAATAAATATTTAACGCAGGAGACTCTGGAAGCATTTGATTATTATCGCAAAAAATTAATTGAACGGAGTTTAAAAGAGGAAGATATAGGAGAACGACTGAATAATTTAAGTGGGTAGGGGAAATTTATGAGTGAACTAACTAAAGATTTAGTATTAGGGATAGTTTCAGGACTATTAGGGGGAGCACTGGCAGGGATAATTGCTGGAATTTCAGGGATGAGTATCTTTAGTTTAGTGCTTTTAACTTTGGCGTTGACAGGAGCAGTTTATTTAATTATTAGGTTACTTATAATAGTTTGGACTTCTAAGTAGATTAAAGGTAAAAAATGAATTAGAAGGAAAGCAAACTGAATTAAATCTTAAGAGCCAGTTTCTGTCTTGTAATATTTATTATTTGTGATACAATTAATTATATAGGATAAGTAACTAATATATTTAATGCACTCTTTAATCCAGCCTAATCTAAAGGAGTGAATAAGGTGGCTCAACGGAGAAGAAGATCTCTATTATCTAAACTAGTTTTCATTATCCTAACTGTCTGCATATTACTACCTTTTCGGCTGGCAGTAGATAGTATTATTATTGGAGGAATAATTTTGGCTGCAATTATTGCTGCTGAAATAAATGAGTTGTTTTTAAACTGAAATTAAGGAGTAAGAGACTGGCTGTCTGATTAGTCTAGTCTCTTATTTTTTGTCGTTAAGCGAATTATACTTTTTCTTAATTTCTGGCTAATTTTTATGAATTTAATTTTATGGTTGACTTAAACTCAATCTCAGCCTTAAGCTAAGCCGCCGTTAGGCGACTTTTTTATTATTTTGGGATTTTATATTTTAATGATTGGCTATAATCGGCAGGCAGGAAAGTAAGTTTAAGTGTAGAAGTAATAACTATAAAGTAGGAATTAATATATAAGACTAATAAAAGCTGTGGAGGGAAGCTGATGAAAAAGAAATCAATTTTGTTAATTTTAGTAGCAGTAATAACAGTGGTAGTTACTATAGTAGTTAGCGGCTTACTGCCTATTTTGACTAAACAAGTGGCTCGTAATCAAGAAATATCTGGGGAGGTAAATAGTACTTTAGACAAATTGAATAAACAAGTGCTAACTGCTCTTGAAGAGAATAATTTTCAGAAATTTTATCAAGTCTGTACAGAAAATTTTGCAGATAAACTTAAAAATGATTTAGCTCCCGAGGGGGATTTGTTTGCCAAACTGCAGCGAGCAGTTAAAAGTTCTAAATTTGAAGAAGTAGATAGTTATCAGATTAGTATGTATCGGTTAAGAGATGATAAAGAATTAAATTTAGAGGTAGACTCTAGCCTGGATCAAAAACCAGTAAGTCTACAGTTAAAGTCTATCAGTTCCAATATTTATGTAGCTTTTTTAAAAAGTAATGGAGGAAGTATCGGACATTTATTGACTTTAATTTATAGACAACAAGAAGGAAATTGGAAGTTAGATAATTTAAACTGTCGCGAGTATACTTATCAGGGGCAGACTGCTGTAGATTATTATAAACAGGCTCAGCAGCTAGCTGATAAGGGATTTATAGTTGGTGCTTATCTATATGCCTTGACTGCTGAAGAATTATCTCTTCCTTCGAATTTTTTACGGTATAGTCAAGATTATAAATTTACAGAATTGAAAAATGAATTAAGCCGGAAAATAGCAAATGAGCTGCCTTATCCGATTGAAGTGACTTCTTTACCTCACCGTCCGATAATATTTCGGGTACAGGTAAAGAACCTTAAGCAGGGTTTAGCGGCGGTAATTAAATATAAAACAAGTTTAAATTTACAAGAAACAGAAAAATTGCAGGCAGAACTGGATAAGTTAACGCCTGAAGTTTTGGATATTTTTCCGGGGCTTGCAGATAATTTTAAATATTTAGCGTACCAAATTTATTCTAAAACAGATTCTGACGGTAATTATTATGGGACGGTAGTTGATTTAGAAAAAGATACTAATAACTAAGAAGGTATTATCTTCTCAATATAGAAATAAAAACATAGGTTAGCTATTAATATAATACAGTAATTAAGGAGGTTATCAAAAATATGGAAAAAGAAATACTTAAGGTATCGTCAAAATCAAATCCCAAATCAGTAGCTGGGGCTTTAGCTGGAGTATTAGAAGAAAATGAAAAGGGAGAATTACAGGCTATAGGAGCGGGAGCATTAAATCAAGCAGTTAAAGCAATAGCTATTGCCCGCGGATATGTAGCACCTAGCGGCAAGGATTTAATTTGTATTCCTGCCTTTACAGATGTAGAAATTGAAGGGGAAGAGCGGACGGCTATTAAATTGATTGTCGAAGCCCGCTAACTGTTCACTGACTACTGATATATGTTTAGTATAGATCCCGGGGCATAAACCCGGGATTTCGTTTATTATCGATTAATATTTTTTATAATCGGAATAGCCTGCTAAATATCAGGAGCGTAGGCATCGGCGCTGAGCTCCTGCCATAAGTTAGGCACT
>CAYFUT010000059.1:0-8283 GCA_964346395.1 uncultured Halobacteroidaceae bacterium | reverse complement strand
TTTGATGGTCTACCGTCTGGTAAATTCTTCGAAATTTGCTCTGGTTATTATATTGATCATTGAGAAATGTTATTGATATTTTCTTTAAGGCCATCAGCTATTTGTTGGTTAACCTCCATATTTTATCCCCTCAATACCGATTATATGTAAATTATAAATTTTTTTAGAGAAAAATCAATTATTAGCTTAATAAAATTATTTGATGCGATAATTAATAATGGATTATTAATTATTAATGCTAGGTAAGGGAGGTATTATTAATGTGGTTAAAGGGAAGTATTATTTTAGTAATTTGCAGTTTATTATTGTTGGTAGTTTTTCCCGGAGATACGGCGGCTGAGGAAGAGATCTCACCACAAGAACCAGTAAGTAAGTTAAAGATAAATTATCAGGCCCGCCAAAAGTTCAGTCCTGAACTGGCAGTTATTACTTTAGCTGTAGAAACGAAAAATCAAGATTTAAATATAGCTTATGATAGTAATAGTCAGCTTGCTGAACAAGTGAAGGAGGAACTAGCGTCTATTTCTGAGGTAGAAATTATATCGGCTGATTATCGGATAGATTTAGATGAATCGGGGCCTAAAGAAAAAAAGTCTACTAGTTATATAGTACAAAATCAAATTAAAGTAAGAGTAATTAATTTAGGAAAACTAGGGGGCATAATTGAGACAGCTATTCAAGCGGGAGCTAATCGAGTGGCGGGTATAAATTATAAGTTAGGTAATTATGACCGGGCAGTCCAGCAGGTGACGGCTCAGGCACTACAGGGACTGCAGGAGAAAGCTAAATTTATTGCTCAGGAGATGGAATTAAAAGTAAAAAAGGTGCTTGAATTACAGGTGAGGGAAAATAACAGCTATCATCGGACGGCAGCACAGGAGTTAAAAGAAGGCCAGATAAAAGCCGCAGATTCCAGTCAGCCAGTCGTTGCTCCTCAAAAGATAGAAATAAAAGTTACTGCTAGGGGAGTATACCAGTTAAAATAAAAAATCGCCCTAAACCCAGTTGGAAACAAAAATATACTTACCAAAAATTATCCACAACTTGTAAAAAGTATAAGTCCTTAAACGATAAAAAGCACCCGGGCCAACTTCTGCACCCGGGTGCTGGTTATTCTCCGATGACTTTAGCTAATACTCGTTTATCTCGTTGTCCGTCAAATTCACCGTAAAAGATTTGTTCCCAAGGCCCCAAGTCAAGTTGGCCTTCTGTAATAGCTACTACTACTTCGCGCCCCATAATTTGGCGTTTTAGGTGGGCATCTGCATTGTCTTCAAAACCATTATGGGCGTATTGGGAAATAGGTTCATGAGGAGCTAATTCTTCTAGCCATTCTTTGTAGTCCTGATGCAGTCCTGACTCATCGTCATTAATGAATACACTGGCGGTGATATGCATGGGGTTGACTAGACACATGCCTTCTTGGACTTGGCTTTTTTCTACAATATCAGCAATTTTGTTAGTAATGTTAATTAATTCTACCCGCTGATCAGTATTGAACCAGAGGTATTCAGTAGTAGCTTTAATGGTAATCACTCCTTTATTTGTAAGTTTTGTTTATCATTATATGTTTTATAGAAAAAATAAGCAAATTTTGATGAGGATCTTATTTGCTAAAAAGGGGGGATAAAATGCCCAATAGTTTGACTGTTTCGGCTTCTGGTAAAGTTATTAGAGATCCAATTCATGGAGATATAGTAATTAAAGATAAATTTGTAGATTTGATTGATACGCCGGAATTTCAACGGTTAAGGAGAATTAGTCAATTAGGGTTAACAAATCTGTTGTTTCCGGCAGCTGAACATTCTCGGTTTTCCCATTCTATCGGGACTTATCATATCATGCAGCTGCTGATTGATCACTTTAAAAAAATCTTGACTGATTTAGATTTAGAAGAAGAGTTAGGAGTAGAGAAAATCAATCTTGCTCTGGCGGCTGCTTTACTGCATGATATTGGACATGGCCCGCTGTCGCATACTTTTGAGCGGATAACTGAGGAAATATTGGCTCAGGGTGGGAAGTCGCATGAGGAGTGGACGCAGGAGATTATTTTAAATTCGGAGAGCCAAATAAGAAAAGTGCTAGAAAAAAACTTCGGCGCTCAATTTCCGGAGCAGGTTGCTAATTTGATTGGAAATAATTATCAATGGCAGCAGACAGAAGAAACTGAGACTGGATTTAAACAGATACATCTACTGAATATTCTTTCTTCGCTGGTCAGCAGCCAAATTGATGCTGACCGGATGGATTATTTGCTGCGGGATACTTATTTTACGGGAGTAGCTTATGGACAGTTTGATTTATCCCGATTAATAAATTCATTAAGTATTATTAGAGAAGGAAAAAATTATTATGTCTGTATTCCGGAGAAGTATTTATCTACAGTTGAAGAGTATTTAATAGCCCGTTATCAGATGTATAAGGAAATTTATTCGCATAGTTTCAAGCGGGAAATGGAGTTGATTCTTAGTCAGATAATGGTGCGGGCTAATTACTTATATCAGTATGATAAACTACAGAGTGAGCTACCTGCTGCTTTAAAGTCATTATTTACAGCGGGAGAAATCACCGTTGCCAACTATATTGCTCTTGATGATGTAAGTATTTGGTCGTTAGTTAAGGACTGGCAGTTTCATAGCGATGATATTTTAGCTAAATTATGTCGGGTATTTTTAACCCGCCGCAAGTTTACCCAACTTAATCTCGGAGATAATACTCCAGCTGAGGTAACAGCTTTTAAAGCAGAGTTAACTTCTATACTAGAAGAATACGGGTTTAATAAAAAATTAGCAGAGAGTTACTTCTGGTTAGAAGCGGATGCAGAAGAAGATTTATATCAGGAATTATATCAAGAAGAGGAAGAGCAGATTAGTATTGTGGATAAGCGGGGTTATCGGAGAGATTTTCTGGAGGTATCTAAGGTTATTAGACGGGCTAAGGATGATGGAGGTAGTAAAAGGCAAAAAATTATTTTTATTAATTTTTCGGTTTTGCAGAAAGAAGTCAGTGCTAACCAGGAACTTATAACTAAGGTGCAGAAGTTACTTGCTGAGTACTCGCCAAGTAAAAGAAAGTAAGGGATTGAAGGCAGGAAACTATTTTTCTTTATTTAAATATTAATTAGGGCACCAATAAAGATTGAGGAGGGCTAGCATGAATTACAGTTTTAAATCTGAACTTAATGAGATTGAAAATATTTCATTGTATCAAGTTGAGGATAATGAAAATAATAATTATATAGCCGAGAATCTATTTGGCGACAGATCGCCGGGAGGGGGATTAGCTGCTCGGGATACAATTAGTGAGTTAGAGAAGGTAATTAAAGAAAGGCAGACAATAGATACTTCTCACTGTTTGTTTTATCAAGAAATTATTATTGAGCAGGGGGAATATTATTTAGTTCGGGCAGACAGAACTTTGACTCCGCTGTTAAATTATACAGCTAATAATGAGGTGCAGCTAGAAACAATAATTGGGTGGATGAAGACGCTGGCTAATGTTTATAAGCAGGCAGTAGAAGCAGACCTTGATTGGCCGGGAATAGTGCTGAAAAGTTTATGGGTTGATCAAGCGGGCCAACTAGTAGTAGTAGATCCGATAATTACAAAGAAAATTGTTCAGTATCGTCCGGAAGTACAGTGGGAAATAGAAGAGATGGTGCTCAAGCCGCTAGAGGTGCTCAAGAAGGAAGAGTGGACAGCAAAAGGCTATATTTATAGTTTAGGGATAATATTCTATTATTTGTTAACTGATCAGGCTCCCTTTAAAGAGGAAAGCAAAGAAGAACTATTTGCTGCTATCAAACATATTTCGCCGCTGGAGCCTAGATTACTTAATAAGCAAATTTCGCTGCTGCTTAATGATTTAATTTTAGAGTGTATAGCAAAGGAACCAGAAGAACGAGTCAGTGATTTAGAAATTTTAACTCAGAGATTGACTGAATTAGAAGAGAAACAGCAATTAGAGGCTACTGCGGAGGAAAAGGAAGAACTAATAGCTAAAGAGAGCAAATTGAAAAAGTGGTTTACTATTAAGCATACCGGGACTCTGCTTACCTATAAATACTGGAAACAGGGAGTAGTCGGTCTGATAATTTTAGCAGCGCTGGGAATCTTGTTTTCAATAGGGGGCTATGAGCCGCAGATTCAGCCGGATACTGAGCCGCGGAAAGTTGTTGATTATTTTTATCAGGCGATAAATAATAAAAATACTAATTTATTTGAGGAAACTATAGAAACTGATCAGGTTAGCCATCTTAAGGGCATGTTAATTGAAACGCGGGTGATGGAGACAGGACGCAATTTATTTTCTGGGGAGTCGGACGAGAAAAGCTTTATTTATTTAATTGAAGATTTAGATATTGAACAGTTAAGTAAAGCGCCACCTAAATTTAAAGCGGACTATAAGTTTATTTTTAATGATCCTAAACAGGGAAAAATAACAGTAGATATGGAGGATGTTCTGCAGTTGAAGAAGATAAAGAAGAAGTGGAAAATAAATAAGATTAAAGGTAAGATTACTGAACCTGGTTTCTTACCAGAAAACTAAGGAAGGGTAACTTTTCGGGGGGAGCAGGGAGCTTAGAACAGCTTTTAACAAAAAACTTTAAGGTTATTGCCTGGCTCCCGAAAAGTAATTGGTGGAGAATCATCATTGGTTTCCTTCGGTTACTGCTGTAACGTTGTTTCTTTCTAGTTACAAAGCTGGAAATTTGGATATAAAAAATCATATTTCTTTTTTTATAATATAGTAGCAATAATTGTAATAATATATTATAATTAAGACGGAGGTAGTTTCTTAAGAGGGGCTAATTCCCGTATTAAGTTTGGTTTCTAATATTATTAATTTAATGCAGAGCGGATGAGAAAAACGCAAATTTAAAGAGGGGGAATGAAATTATGGTAAATATTAATCAGGCTAGTGCAGAAGAATTACAGCAGCTGAAAGGTATTGGTCAGGTAACGGCGGAAAAAATTGTGGAATATAGGAGAACGAAGGGAAATTTTAATTCAGTAGAAGAATTAGCTAATGTTTCTGGTATTGGGCAGAAGACGCTGGAGCAGCTGCAGGGAGAATTAGAAGTAGGGGACGGCTCTCAGGCAGCTGAACCGACTTCTAAAGTAGAAATTACTTTTAATCCGCAGGAATATGGCCTTCAAGAAGTAGACGAAGTACATTTAGTAGGAGAAATGAATGATTGGAATCCGGCTGATAAATCTTATTCGTTGGAAGAAAGCGGAAATGGGGTTTGGAAAAATAAATTTGATTTAGAGCCCGGAATGGAGTATAAAATAATGTATGATTCAGCAAGCTGGGAAGCGGAAAAACATATAGGTGATTTTGATGGGACAAATTTTAAAATTTAAGCTAATTAGTTGCAAGGGGGGCAGCCTAAATTGGGGTTGTCCTCTTTTGTTACTGGGGTCGTCCTGTATTTTTTTGCAGGAAAAGCTGAAAAATATCCAGAATAATTATGTATATAGAGCGGGTAACTGCCAAGTAACTGCTTATAGTAATTAAAAATAAATGGTAAGGGTGGGGGTAAAAATGAAAGATAAGTTAAATAAGTTATGGAGAGAACTGTACGGTAAAGAACATACAGCGGAATTTGAAAGATTACTGTCTTTTTTAGAAGAAACAAAACAAAAGATTGATTATCTGCCGGAAGATAAATTATGGTATAAAAGAGGGATTGTTTATTCGCTATATGTAGATTTATTTGCTGAGGATTTTAAAGGTTTAACAGACAAGCTAGATTATTTAGAAGAATTAGGGATTACTATTTTATGGCTGCTGCCTATCTTGGAATCACCTATGGTTGACCAGGGATTTGATGTGGCAGATTATTATCAGGTGCGGGAAGAATTGGGAAGTAATGAAGACTTTTTTACTTTTATTGACCAGGCTCATGAGAAGGGGATTAAAATTATATTTGATATTCCAATCAACCATACTTCGGAGCAGCATCCCTGGTTTATAAATGCCCGCCAGTCTAAAGCGGCTGAATATAGAGATTTTTATATCTGGAGTGAGAATACTGATAAATATGAGGAGACGAGGCTGCTGTTAAAAGGAATTTCTAATTCTAACTGGACTTATAATCCGCCAACTGATGATTATTATTTCCACCGGTTTTATGATATTCAACCGGATTTAAATTATAAAAACCCCCAAGTACTGATTGAAATGATTAAAGTTTTTTGCTTCTGGAAACAAAAAGGGATGGATGGTTTCCGGATGGATGCTGCTCCGTTTCTCTGGAAAGAAGAGGGAACAAACTGCGAAAATTTACCCCAAACCCATACTATTTTAAAGTTATACCGGACTGCGCTTGATTATTTGGGAGCCGGGACGGCTATTATTGCAGAGGCAAACCAGAAACCGGCGGATGTAGTTGATTATTTAGGTCAGGGGGATGAATGTCATGTAGCGTATAATTTCCCGATTATGCCTAAATTTTATTTAGCAGTAGCGGAAGGAAAACCGGATTATTTATTAGAAGAACTGGCAGCTAACAAGCAACTACAGGTACCTCAAGCAGCTCAGTGGTTTACTTTTCTGCGCTGTCATGATGAATTAACTTTGGAGTTTGTAACCGATAAAGAAAGAGAAAAAATGCTCCAGTATTATCTGAAAGAATCAGAGTGGTCATTTAGAGAAGGCGAAGGGATTGCCGGCCGCATTTATGATTTATTTACTGGGAACCCTGATAAAGTATTGTTGGCTTATTCGCTGTTGTTTTCTATAGAGGGAACTCCGATTATTTATTATGGAGATGAAATTGGAATGGAAAATGATACAGAATTTTACCGCCGGATGAACGAAAAGACCGGCTATGTGGATAGTAGATTCTTAAATCGCGGTCCTTTCAGTCAATCTAAACGAAATGAGGCATTAGCTGATCCGGAATCCGATAGTTATCAGATTTTTCACGGCCTGCAGGCAATGATTAGGCGGCGGAAGAATAATAAGCAATTGTTTGTAAAGCGGCCTGAGTATAGACAGCAGAAAGGGGTCTTTATTGCCGAGCGTACTACGGAAAATAAACAGATGATAATATATAATAATTTACGGGCGGAAGAAGTTGAGGTAGCAGGGATTAAATTGCCGCCGTATGGCTACAAGTGGGAGTTTATTACGGAGTAGAGGAAAAATATTGAAATAAAGGAGGGATGAGTTTAAATGTTAGTTGGTTCTTGTAAGGTGAAGATCAGGATTCCTGTCAGTCAGTCTTTGAAAGACAAACGAAATATATTAAAGAGCACTCTCCGGAGAATAAAAAATAAATTTAATGTAGCAGCAGCGGAAGTGGAACCTAATAAGCAGTACAAGCTGGCTAAGATTGGCTTAGTAACTATTAGTAGTGAGGCTAAACATGTTGAGCGGCAGTTGGAGGAAGCAAGAAAATTTATTGCAGATAATGGGGAAGTGCAGGTTTTAGATTGGGAGATGGAATTTTTATAAAGTTGGGCAGTATTTTAGCTGGAAATTTCAAGGGCAGTCAAGGAGGTGGGATAGATGAAAGATAAGGGCCGGAGATTATTTGTTGTAGGAATGCTGGGATTAGTTATCTTTCTGCTGACGGGTAGTATCTCAGCAAATGATAAATTTACGCAAGTGGGCTCATTTAAAGCTTTTGAAGGTGATATACGGATAGCGGGCAAACAAATCAAGTTATATTTAGGTTTGACTGATTATCTGCAGAAGCACGGTAAAAAGAAATTAAAGGAAAAGTACCCGGGCTGGGAGGGAAATAGTCATTTGATTTATAACTACCAGTGGGGGGAAGCAGAACAGACATATGAACTTAGCGGGCGCAGCTTTGGGGGGTTAACTTCTAAACGGGTACAGGAAATAATTGAGGGCGGAAAGAAAACAGCCAATATAGAGGATAAATCCTGGGCCAACTTCTTACCGGCAGGGTGGGAAGTAAAGGCTTATCAGGAGGCTGATTTAGATAATAATGGAACGCAAGAAGTGGCTGTCTTTCTGCGGCAGCCAACGGAGGAAAATGTGCTGCATAAGCCAGCCCGGCTGATTATTCTGCGGCCGAAGGGGCGGGATTATGATGAGTACGAATTGATTAGCAAATTACATTCCCGCCGGTATGAAAATTGGGCTTCTTGTACTAGCCTAATAAAATTAAAGATAGCAGAAATTAATGGTGATGGAGTACCGGAGATAATGGTCTGGTCGGTGAGCTTGGGAGCTAGCGGATATACGACTACTCTGGATATTTTTGCTCTCGATAAGGGGCAGCAATTTATCAACGTCAACAAATAG
>CAYFUT010000058.1:12596-16086 GCA_964346395.1 uncultured Halobacteroidaceae bacterium | reverse complement strand
AATCCGGTGGGCCCTTTGCGCCCGTGTCGGTTCGAATCCGACCCCCGGCACCATATGGGGATATAGCTCAGTTGGGAGAGCGCTACGTTGACATCGTAGAGGTCACTGGTTCGAACCCAGTTATCCCCACCAACTTATAAACGTTATTAATGTTAATTTAAGGATCTGACTAATATTAGTCAGATCCTTAAATTATTTTTTGCAGGGGTAATATTATCTTCCGTAAAAATTTAACAATTTTTTCATAGACAGAAGTTAACTTTCATATAATAGTATAAGCAGGGTTAAGGGGGGAGAAGTATTGGCATGAAAGCAATTGAACTGGAAACTAGCAATTATAGAGAAGCTTTAAAGAATAGGTTCCAATTTGAATTAGATATGCTGCGGCAGGAAGGCTTAAAGGTTCAGTTTGATGAATATTGTCGGGAAGAAAAAACAACTTTTGTCTTTAAGTTAAAGCCGGAAGAAGAAGAATTATGGGCATTAGTTAAAGAGTATATTGCTAATGCTGTTTCAGATATCATAATTAATCAAGTGGAAGAAAAAGAAATGACTCGGTTTCTACGAACTAATTATCGGGAGTTTTCTCCAGAGGAACGAGAAAAAATTTTGCAGTTTGCTTATGAAAGGTTAAATTCTATGAATAGGCTAACTTCTTCTGATTTGACTGCTACTTTGCGGAGGAAAAATCAAGTAGCTAATAAAGTTCTTAATTATCTGACGGAAGAAACCAGGATTAATTTAGAAGGATTTGCTGAGTTTAGATTAAAAAATTATTTAGCTGATTTGAAGTTAGCAGTAGAAGAAGCAGTAGATGAATATTTAATTGAGCAGGAATATCAGAAATTTATTGATTTACTGGAAGATATGATAGATGAAGATGGAGACCAGCATCAAATAGTCAATGTAATAAGGACGGAAAATAATAATTTTCAATTGTTAGATGAAAGTGGAGTACAGATAAAAAGTGATCGGCTAGACGAATATTTAAAGGAAGGAACACAGATGATTGCCACTGAAGATAAACTGATTAGTGCTTTAATCAGCCTTGGGTCTCAGGAAGTTATTTTACATTTTAAAAACCCTAAGTCAGTAGTAGAAATATTAAAAAATATATTTGAGGATCGAGTGTCTATGTGTATGGGGTGTAAGTATTGTAAAAATAATAAGTATCAGCAGTGAAAATAGAAAATTGGCTTGACATTACCGGAAGGGAAAAGTATAATTATAGGTAAGAAAACTGGATAATGCTCAATAACGTTGACGAGGACGAGTAGGTTATATTTTGCCTGACCAGGGAAGAGAGATTATAAGCTGGAAATCTCTCTAGGCAGAGTAACTGAAAACCCCCTCCGAGTTGGCACCTGAACGCTGAGTGCAAGTATGGGAGCCCGGCAGTAGACCGTTATCTTAAAGAGGAATCTATTATTTATAATAGATTTAATTAGAGTGGGATCGCGGATCCTCCGTCTCTAAGTTTAGAGATGGGGGTTTTTTTAATGGAAAAAGAAAAATAAACAATGAATAATCAAAAAATTAAATTAAAAATAAGGAGGATATAGTAAAATGAGTCAAATTAAAGTAACTCTACCGGATGGATCAGATTTGGAATATGAAGCAGGGATTACTATTAAGGAAGTAGCATTTGATATTGGCCCTCGATTGGGAAAGGCGGCTGTAGCAGGTAGAATTGATGGGGTAGATGCTGATTTAAGTTATGACATTAAGGAAGATGTAGAATTAGAGATCATTACGATTGATAGTGAAGAAGGACTTGATGTTTACCGCCATACTGCGGCTCATGTAATGGCGCAGGCAGTGAAGCGGCTATATGATGATGTGCAGTTGGCTATCGGGCCAACTATTGAGGACGGATTTTATTATGATTTTGATTTAGAGGAAAAACTCTCGGAGAATGCTTTTGAGGATATTGAAGCAGAAATGAAAGAAATTATTGCTGAAGACTATGAAATTGAGCGGTTGGAACTTCCGAAGGAAGAAGCTATTGCTAAAATGAAGGAGCGGGGCGAAGAATATAAAATAGAGCTGATTGAGGAATTAGAAGATGAAGTAGTCAGTTTTTATCAGCAGGGAGAATTTATGGATTTGTGCCGCGGGCCTCATCTGCCGTCTACAGGAAAGTTAAAAGCCAATGGTGTGAAATTACTGAATGTCGCGGGAGCTTACTGGCATGGAGATGAAGATAATGAAATGCTGCAGCGGATTTATGCTACTGCTTTTGCTAAGCAAGAAGAGCTAGAAGAACATTTAGAAATGCTGGAAGAAGCTAAGAAACGAGATCATAGAAAATTAGGTCAAGAGCTTGATTTATTCAGCCTGCAGGAAGAAGGAAAGGGATTTCCGTTCTTTCATCCTAAGGGAATGGTAGTTAGGAATCAATTAGTTGACTTTTGGAAAGAAGAACATAGAAAAGCAGGCTATAAAGAAATTAAGACGCCGATTATTATGGATCAGCAGCTGTGGAAGCAGTCCGGCCACTGGGATCATTATAAAGATAATATGTATTTTACAGAAATTGATGATCAAGAACATGCTGTTAAGCCGATGAACTGTCCCGGCGGTATTTTGGTCTATAAAGATAAGATGCACAGCTATCGAGATTTTCCGATTCGGATGGGAGAATTGGGTTTAGTTCACCGGCATGAACGGTCAGGCACTTTACACGGTTTGATGCGGGTAAGAGCTTTTACTCAAGATGATGCTCATATTTATTGTCTGCCGGATCAAATTGAAGAGGAATTGAACGGAGTTATTGAATTGGTAGACACTTTATATGGTGCTTTTGATTTTGATTATAGTGTAGAATTGAGTACTAAACCAGATAAAGCTATGGGCTCAGATGAATTATGGGATCGGGCTACTGGTGCTTTAAAGCAGGCTATTCTTGATAATGATTTGGACTATGTAGTTAATGAAGGAGACGGTGCTTTTTACGGCCCCAAGATTGACTTTAATTTAGAAGACTGTTTAGGGCGTACCTGGCAGTGCGGTACTATTCAACTTGATTTTCAGATGCCGGAGCGGTTTGACCTTACTTATGTAGGAGAAGATGGAGAAGAACACCGTCCAGTAATGATTCATCGAGCCATTTTTGGTAGTTTAGAGCGATTTATTGGTATTTTAATTGAGCATTATGCTGGAGCTTTTCCTACTTGGCTGGCGCCGGTGCAGACAGAAATAATTCCGATTACCGATAATCATTTAGATTATGCTTATCAAATTAAAGAAGAGCTGGAAGAAGCAGATTTAAGGGTGGAAGTTGACGCCCGGCAGGAAAAGGTAGGTTATAAAATAAGAGAAGCGCAAGTACAGCAGGTACCGTATATGTTAATTGTGGGTGATGATGAAGTTGAAGCAGAAACTGTATCAGTTCGTCATCGACGAGAAGGAGATTTGGGAAGCTGTGAATTAGATAAGTTTAAAGCAGATATTAAAAAAGAAATAGCCAATAAAGGATAAGTATAACTTT
>CAYFUT010000058.1:10583-12496 GCA_964346395.1 uncultured Halobacteroidaceae bacterium | reverse complement strand
ACTTTGTGGGAGGTGCTTTTGGGTTTTGCTGGGCTTATTTAAAAGTTTTTACTAGACCTAACTTAAATTTATTGGAAGTTAAAATCAAGTGCGGTTTAGAAAGTTTAAATAAACTTTCTTACTTGATTTTGACTGGAAGTAAATTTTATGTAGGTCTGTAAGAAGTTTTTCTAGCCCAGCAAAACCCAAAAGCACCTCTCACAAAGTTCCCCATTTCATTTTTTGTTTGACTCGGATATAGTTATATGTTATACTGTGTAAGGAAAATAAAGTAGGAGCTGTCCGCTTCTCACCTAAAGCTGAGAACTTTGGGTTAATACTGAGTTAGGTATAGTTAGCTGTTTAAATCAGCTAATTAAATGGTGAGGGATATCTATACCTAATTTAGTTGGTAAGCGGATGGCCTTAACGGCCGTCTTTTTCTTTTTTATTAGGTAAAAGAAGATTTAAGAGATGCTTAACTATGGGGAATCTCATAGTTTAGGGATATATTTAAGGTAGATGGTAATTTTAAGCTGCAGAGAGTTAATTTAAAATTCATTAATTAGGGAGCTTATTATTAAATTTCCTAAAAAAATTTTGAGCTCTCTGCTAAAACATTAGGAGGTGCATGTAAAATTAGTGCCGAAGATTTAAGAGTCAATGAGCAGATTTCTGCTCGGGAAGTAAGAGTTGTGGAGAACGACGGAGAACAAGTGGGAATTATGCCGACTAAGAAAGGACTTAGCATTGCTCAGGACAAAGGATTAGATTTAGTTGAGGTAGCTCCTCAGGCTGATCCACCTGTCTGTAAGGTTATGGATTATGGCAAGTATAAGTATGAACAGGCTAAGAAGGCTAAGCGGGCTAAAAAGAATCAAAATGAAATGAAGACAAAAGAAGTGCAGTTAAGCTCTAATATTGAAGAACATGACTTTAATGTAAAGGCTGATATGGCGAGAAGATTTTTAAATGATAAAAACAAAGTGAAGGTTAGTCTGCGGTTTAGAGGGCGAGAAATTGTGCATAAAGACCGCGGTTTTGATTTGATGGAAGAATTTGCTGAAGAAGTTAGTGATGTTGGTAAAATTTCCAAAAAGCCGACAATGGAAGGTCGGAATCTATTGATGTATATTACGCCTAAGAGTGATAAAAGTTAATCTTTAAGTAAGGAGGTAATAATAATGGGAAAGATGAAGACGCATAAAGGAACGAAAAAGCGGTTTAAAAAGACAGGTAAAGGTAAGTATAAGCATAAGCAGCCGAATAAGAACCATCTGCTAGAGAAGAAGAATTCTAAGCGGAAACATAATTTAAGCAAGGATAAAAATGTAGATAAGTCAGATGAAGAAAAATTAGATAAAGCTCTACCATATGAGTAAAATTTTATAAGGAGGTGTAGACTATGCCCCGAGTAAAACGAGGCAATCGAAGATTAAAAAAGAGAAAAAAGGTACTTAAATTAGCCAAGGGTTACTTTGGTACTAAAAGTAAACTGTACCGCCCTGCTCGCGAGCAGGTAATTAAATCTTTAAATTATGCTTATCGAGATAGACGGCGGAAAAAGCGTGATTTCCGTAAGTTGTGGATCAGCCGGATTAATGCTGCGGCCCGCCAACATGACCTTCCTTACAGCCGATTTATTCATGGACTTAAGGAAGCTGGTGTGGAAATTAATCGAAAAATGCTGGCTGATTTAGCAGTCAATGATGAAGAAGGATTTGCTGAGCTAGTAGAGGTAGCAAAAGAAAACTTGTAATCTTGCAAAGAGCCTGTTGGGATTTTTCCCGGGGCTCTTTTTTATTTGACAATCAAGTTAAATAAAAGATATAATATTATTAACTTAAATTTGATAGTAGTTCTAACAGCCGAATTCCATCTGGAAGCGGGGGACCCATTTTTGGGGCGAATCCGGTGTTGAGCTTGAGTTTGAG
>CAYFUT010000058.1:7731-10483 GCA_964346395.1 uncultured Halobacteroidaceae bacterium | reverse complement strand
TTGAGTTTTAGTCATTCATGAAATCAGTTTATAGTTCTTATTTTTTGGATTTCTGAGATTGACTTAAACTCAGACTTAACCTTAAGCTCAAGTTTAACCCGGTAAGGTTACCCTTTAACCTGAGCCCGACAGCTAACCTCGTAGGCATTATAAGGGGGTAGAGCATTTATACTTATAGGTGTCTATAAGTATATTGGGCTACGGCTACCTGCTGTAGTCTTTTTTATATTTGTTGTTTAATATTATAGCTCAGATTAGTAAAAATAAATAATCGCTTTAGGGGATATAAATTAGATGTCAGGTGAGGTGAGAGAATGAAAAATTTAATTGATTTTCATAATTTAACTCCCGCGCAAATTTTATCAATGGGCTACTTTTCGGTAATACTAATTGGGGCACTTTTACTTATGCTGCCGATTGCTACTACCAACGGACAGGGAATGAATTTTTTAGATGCTACTTTTACTGCTACTTCTGCTACGGCGGTAACGGGGCTAATTGTAGAAAATACTAGTTCCTTTTTTACTGTCTTTGGTCAGGTAGTGATTATGGGGTTGATTCAGATTGGCGGTTTAGGAATTATGACCATGTCTACACTAGTAGCCTTATTTTTAGGCAAAAAAATAAGTTTAAAACACCGCTTAATGGTGCAGGAAGATTTAGATCAATTTGATATGTCCGGTTTGTTGCAGGTAGTGAAGTATGTAGTGGCGATGGCGTTTACAATTGAGGGAGTAGGAGCAGTGCTGTTATTTATCCGTTTAGTTCAAGATATGCCGTTAGTTAAAGCTGGTTACTATGCTCTATTTCATTCTGTTTCTGCTTTTAATAATGCAGGTTTTGATATTTTTGGGAATAGTTTAGCTAGTTTTCCTAATGATATAATGATCAACTTAACAGTGACTGGATTAATTATTCTAGGCGGGATTGGATTTGCCGTAATTGCTGAATTATATGGCGATAAAAAGTTTATTAATTTTTCGCTGCAGACTAAATTGGTGTTGAGTGTAACTGGAGTTTTGTTGACAGTAGGGTTTATTGTTGTTTTTATTCTGGAATATTCTAATCCGGAAACTATGGGCCAACTTCCGCTGAAGGGTAAGATGTTGGCTTCCTGGTTTTTATCAGTAACTCCTCGAACGGCGGGGTTTAATACTGTCCCGACGGGAGCTTTACATAATTCGACCCTCTTTTTTGTAATCATATTGATGTTTATTGGAGCTTCGCCTGGTTCTACTGGAGGAGGAGTAAAGACCACAACTGTGGGAGCTTTGGGAGCAGTATTATTGTCACGTGCCTTAGGGATAGATGATGTTGATATTTTTAAGCGGAGGTTAAGTAGAGATATTGTTTTTGATGCTATATCTATTTTTTTGTTAGCTCTAGTCTTGGTAGTAGTAGTAACGACTATTTTGACTGTGACAGAAGAAGCTCAGTTTTTAGATTTATTTTTCGAATCAGCGTCAGCTTTTGGTACTGTAGGATTATCTACAGGAGTGACCGGCAATCTATCTTCTATTGGGAGGGTGGTTATTATTTTGACTATGTTTGCCGGGCGAGTTGGCCCGCTGACAGTAATGTTGGCTATTGCTGAGAAAAGGCACAAGGCCAATATTAGGTATCCAAAAGAAAAGATCTTAGTTGGTTAAGGGGGATATAAATATGAAACAGTTTATAGTGGTGGGGTTAGGTCGATTTGGTTCTAGTGTGGCTACAACCCTAGCTAGTAAAGGATACGATGTGCTAGCTATTGATGTAGATGAAGAGTTGGTTCAGGAAATTAGTAGTGAAGTAACTCATTCTGTACAGGCAGATGCAACTGATGAAGAGGCGCTGGATACATTAGGAGTAGAAGAGTTTGATATTGCCATTGTAGCTATTGGCAGCAATATCCATGCCAATATTTTAACTACTTTAATTTTAAAGGAATTAGGAGTACCGCATGTAGTAACCAAAGCTCAAGATACACTACATGGGAAGTTATTGAGTAAAGTAGGGGCTGATAAAGTAGTTTATCCGGAACGTGATATGGGAGCTAGGGTGGCTAATAATTTAGTTTCTGCTAATGTTTTAGATTATATTGAGCTAGCGCCTAATTATAGTATTGCAGAGATAATTGCCTCTGATAAATTAAGTGAAGAAACCTTGAAAGATCTGGATTTGAGGCGGCAGTTTGGAGTTAATGTGTTGGCAATTAAGAGTGAAGATAAAGAAATTAATGTCTCTCCAGAAGCTAGTGATACAATTAATCCTAATGATGTACTAGTAGTAATGGGGCGTGAAGACAATATAGAGAAACTAAAAGAATATTAAATATAGTGTGTAACTTTCGAGGTAGGCAGGAGGACATTTTACCTTCCAATAATATTTTTTTTTATTCCATGCCAGGCAACCTGAAATAAAAAAGTTCTTTTTTACCCAATTCCAGTTTGCCTGGCATTCCATAATCGTAAACAAAAAATTTTAAATGTCAGGTGAAAATACCCTCCTGCCTACCTCGAAAGTAAGGTGCGGAGAAGCCTAACCGGATAAAACCCATCCGGTTATAAGGAATCCGGTCTAAAGAAGCTATGTGTCTAAATTTAAACTTAGCTTAAAACTAAAGGGAGAGTTAAAAACTTTACCTTTTGAATAAACTGCTCTTAAACCGGCGACCGGAAGGAGCCGGTTAGGCTCATTCCTCCCCTTACTTTCGCAGTAGGGCTGGCGGGGATAGTTGAGACTTTTTAAGCTTTTTGTTAGATTTACTTAG
>CAYFUT010000058.1:0-7631 GCA_964346395.1 uncultured Halobacteroidaceae bacterium | reverse complement strand
GTAGGGCTGGCGGGGATAGTTGAGACTTTTTAAGCTTTTTGTTAGATTTACTTAGGTTCGCTGGAAGTTAAAATTAAGTATAGTTTAGAAAGTTGACAAAATTTATTTCTTAATTTTGACTGGAAGCGAACCTTAGTAAATCTTCAAGAAGCTTATTTGATCTCAACCATCCCCGCCCGTTCTGCTGCGAAAGTTATACACTATATCAATTATTTTCTCACTTTCAGAGTTATAAAGAGAGGACTTTTTGCGCATATTAAGTATGTGCTTAGGTTTTTTGGCTCTGGAGGTGAGAATTATTTTTTGGGGGGTTAAAACTTTATCTTCGCTGACACCGGCTCGGGTTTTAACTGTAGGTTATTTGGTAGTAATTATAGTAGGTACTAGTTTACTATCTACTTCCTTAGCTACTGTATCTCAACAGGGATTGAGCCTGGTTGATTCTTTATTTACAGCTACTTCTGCTACGGCCGTAACGGGTTTGATTGTGGTCAATACAGCTGAGGATTTGTCTTTCTTTGGTCAACTGGTAGTACTTAGCTTAATTCAAATCGGTGGTTTAGGGTTAATGTCGATGTCTACATTAGTGGCTTTACTGTTGGGCAGAAAGATTACGTTTAAAGATCGGATTATTATTAGTAAGGATTTGAATTATTTTAATCTGGCTAATATTTTAAAGGTAGTTGAATACGTAGTATTTTTTACTTTAGGAATTGAAGCTGTAGGAGCAGCCTTATTATTTATTAAGTTTTACTTTTTATTGCCGTTAAAGAAAGCTGCCTATTATGCTGTGTTTCATTCTATTTCTGCTTTTTGCAATGCCGGATTTGATGTGTTTGGTAACAGCTTGGAAAATTTCACTGGCGATATCTACATAAATTTAGTAATTACTGCGTTATTTATTATGGGTGGGCTTGGCTTTTCTGTGATTGCTGATGTTTATCACCGCGATGAATTTGCTCAGTTTTCCCTGCATACTAAAGTAGTTCTGTTAATTACAGCGGTTTTGATTGGAATAGGAGTAATAGGAATTTTTGTTCTTGAATTCTTTAATCCCGCTACTCTCGGCAATTTACCGCTGTTTGAAAAGCTGACTGCCGCTTATTTTCAAGGAGTTACTCCGCGGACGGCCGGATTTAATACTGTTCCCATTGGCAAATTAACTGCCGGAAGCTTGTTTTTAACGATTATTTTGATGTTTATTGGGGCGTCTCCTGGTTCTACTGGGGGTGGATTAAAAACTACTACTATGGGAGCTTTATTGACTGCTACTTATTCATTAATAATCGGCAAAGAAAATCCGGAATTATTCGGCCGCACTCTACCGCAGGAGATTATTTATAAAGCGCTGGCAATGACTATTATCTCTCTGCTGGTGATTGTAGGGATTACTTTAGGGCTTTCGATTACCGAAGAGTTTTCATTTATTAAGGTATTATTTGAGACGGTTTCCGCCTATGGAACAGTAGGTTTATCTACCGGGATTACGGGAGAGTTGAGTACGCTGGGCAAAATGATGATTTCTAGCTTAATGTTTGCCGGGCGAGTTGGCCCGCTGACTTTAGCGGTAGCTTTAGGTGGAGAACCTAGACCAGATAAAGTGAAGTACCCAGAAGAAAAGATATTAATTGGTTAATAGCGAAAGGAGCTAAAGAAATGATTACTACTGTCACAGCTAATCCGGCGGTGGATTATAGCGTTCAGGTGGGGAATTTGGAGTTAGATGAAGTCAATCGAGCGCAGTTTAAAGGAGCTAAAGCAGGTGGCAAAGGGATTAATGTAGCGCAAGCAGTAAATAAGTTGGGAGCAGCTACTCAAGCTTTGGGTTGTGTCGGAGGGAGAACGGGAGAATTTATAGTTGATAAATTACAACAAGAAGATATTGCAACTAATTTTAATTGGACTACCGATAGTACTAGGATAAATGTTAAGGTATTAGATAAGGAAGGGCAAGAAACTAAAATTAATTTAGAAGGTAGAGTAGCCCAAGAGAAACAAGATGGGCTTAAAAAAAATATTATGGAGGCAGCAGGCGGGAGTGATATAATTGTTTTAGCCGGAAGTTTACCGCAAGAATTTGCAGTTGATTTTTATTTTGATCTGGTTAGAGGACTCAAGGAAACTACTAGTCAAATATTTTTAGATGCTTCAGGCCAGCCTCTAAAATTAGCTTTACCTGCTAATCCTGATTTAATTAAACCTAATCAAAAAGAATTAGAAGAACTTTGTGGTCGCAAATTATCGCTGGCAGGGATAGTGAGAGTTAGTCGAGAATTGGTAAATAAGGGAGTAGGAATGGTTTTAGTTTCTCGCGGCGAAGAGGGAGCAGTACTAACGACTAAAGCAGGTAGTTGGCAGGCTATTCCTCCGCAAGTTAAACCGGTAAGTACAGTAGGCGCTGGGGATAGTGTGGTAGCAGGAATCGCAGTAGGTGAACTACAACAGCAGCCGATAGAAGAAACTTTCAGATTTGCTATTGCTGAAAGTATAGCCACTATTTTACGCCCAGGGGCGGAGATGGGTACTTATGAAGAAGCTGAAGAATGGCAGAATAAAGTCAAAGTTAAAAAGTTAAATTAATCTTATGCATCTGCAGCGTCAAGGGTATACCCTGACACCCCTATTCCTTTTAAATCTACGTAGCATAGTTTAAAACCAAGAGATTATATGATATAATGCCCCTGATTCAGATGGGAGAAAGGGGTTGTAAAAGTGAAAATCACGAGTATAAAAAATGATAAAGTCAAATATTTACGTTCTTTATACCGAAAAAAATATCGGCGGGAATATAATCAGTTTGTTTTAGAAGGAGTTAGATTAGTTGAAGAAGCATTACAGGAAGAAGAAATTGACCAATTATTTTATTCTGAATATTTACTGCGTAATCAGCGGGGGAAAGACTTATTGGTGGAAGCTGAATCTGCAGGAATTGAAGTTTATCAGTTAGAAGATAGTTTGCTGCAGGAAGTTGCTGATACCGAATCGCCGCAGGGAGTATTGGCAATTGTTAATCAAGATAATAATAAATTAGAAGATGTTTTTGCTGGTGAAAATGAACTATTGGTAATAGTAGACCAAGTACAGGATCCCGGGAATTTAGGTACTATTATCCGGACGGCTGATGCGGCGGGAGCTGCCGGTGTGATTACGACTAAAGGAACGGTTAGCTTTTATAATCAAAAGACTATTCGGGCTACTATGGGGTCTTTACTGCGCTTGCCTGTTTATCGGACTGGTGATTTAGAAGAGTTAAAACAGACTTTACAGGATAAAAATGTTCAGCTAGTAGCTGGGGATGTAGATGCGGATACATATCATTTTGAAGTAGATTTCAACCAGCCGACTGTTTTGATCGTAGGTAGTGAAGCACATGGAATTCGGTCTGAACTAATGGATATAGTAGCAAAGCCAGTTAAAATCCCACTGCGCGGGGGAGCAGAATCACTAAATGTAGCGATGGCGACTAGTGTTATACTCTATGAAGCAGTTAGGCAGAAGATGAGTTAATTTGAGTTTGAGACTGAGTTTAAGATTGAGTAAGTTAAAGTCAGACATGGCGACAGTTAAAGTTTAAATTTAGTTCAACTCAAATTATCGATTGCTAAAAGATAAATTATGTGTTATAATATTGAAGAACTGAATATAGCTAAAAGCGGAGAAGGAGACTATTAGTTTAGCCGCTGGTTGATTAGGGAGGGAAGGCCGAAGACTGAAAGCGTTCTCCAACTGATGCTAAATGAATTCACTCTGGAGCTGCCGGACTGAAAATAAGTAGGTCGGTCGGTTGCCTACCGTTACTTATAGGCCTTAAGAGAGCCTCGATTGAGGTTAATTAAGGTGGTACCGCGGAAGAAATCCATTCTCTTTCGTCCTTAGCGGATGAAGAGCATGGATTTTTTGTATTTTATACAGAATTTTGGGTGTAGGAATTAACTTTTTAATTATTTAATTTCCAGTTTTCATTTAAATAAAGGGGGAACTAAGAAGATGGAGGAAAAATTAGAGGAGATTCAGGCAGAAGCTGAAGAGGGGATAAAAAATGCTTCTGACCTGGATGAATTAGAAGAACTGCGGATTAATTACTTAGGCAAGAGTGGAGAAGTTACAGAAATTTTAAGCAGTATAGGAGAACTACCGTCGGAACAGCGGCCGGTGATTGGTAAGTTGGGTAATCAGGTAAAGGGAAAACTACAGAGTTTGTTGGAAGCAAGACAGGAAGAATTAAAAGAAAAAGAAAAACAGCAGCAGTTACAGGAAGAAGCAATTGATGTTACTCTGCCCGGAAAAAAACCTCAGTTGGCTGCTAACCATCCGATAACTATAATTTTTGATCAGCTAAAAGAGATTTTTCTGGGGTTAGGGTTTAAAATAGCAGAAGGTCCGGAAGTAGAAACTGATTATTATAACTTTGAAGCGCTGAATTTCCCGGAGAATCACCCCGCTCGAGATATGCAGGATACTTTTTATATTGAAGAGGATGTATTACTGCGAACGCATACTTCTTCGGTTCAGATTCGGACTATGGAACAAGAAGAGCTGCCGATTAGGATTATTGCTCCTGGGCGGGTTTATCGGTCAGATGAAATTGATGCTACTCATACTCCGGTGTTTCACCAGGTCGAAGGTTTAATGGTCGGCAAAGATATTTCGTTTGCCCACCTAAAAGAAGTACTGATTGAATCAGTGAAGCAGCTGTTTGGAGCCGAGCGGGAGGTAAGATTCAGGCCTAGTTATTTCCCTTTTACAGAACCTAGTGCTGAAGTTGATGTTTCCTGTGCTAACTGCGGGGGAGAGGGCTGTAGTATCTGCTCAGGAACCGGCTGGTTGGAAATTTTAGGAGCCGGCATGGTGCATCCTAATGTATTAGAAATGTCCGATGTAGATTCTGAAGAATATACAGGATATGCGTTTGGAATTGGTATCGAGCGACTTGCGATGCTAAAGTATGATATTGAAGATATCCGCATGTTGTTTGAAAATGATCTTAGATTTTTAGAACAATTCAAATAGGGAGTGAAAATTAATGAAAGTTTCTTATAATTGGCTGCAGGATTATGTTGATTTTGATTATAGTCCCGAAGAGTTGGCCCGGGAGCTGACAATGGCCGGGTTGGAAGTGGATAAAATAGAGTACCAAGGAGCAGAAATTAAAGATATAATTGTAGGCCAGGTAAAAACTATTCAGGATCACCAGAATGCTGATAAATTATCCGTTTGTGATGTCGATGTAGGTAGCGATACGAAGCAGATAGTTTGTGGGGCGGACAATATGAGTGTAGGGGACAAAGTTCCAGTAGCACCTGTTGGTACTGAAATACCGGAGGGCATGAAAATTGAGGCGACCGAACTTAGAGGGGTAGAGTCTAATGGTATGATGTGCTCTACCGAAGAATTAAATCTGCCTAATGATGGAGTAGATGGATTATATATTCTACCTAAAGATGCTACTGTAGGTAAAAAATTAGTGGAAGAACTTAATTTAGATGATGTAATTTTAGAAATAGACTTGACCCCTAATTACGCTCACTGTTTGAGCATGGTTGGAGTAGCCCGAGAAGTAGCAGCTATTACAAACAATGAAGTTCAATATCCGAATCCTAGAGTAGAAGAAATTCCAGAAAAGATTAAGGACTGGATTAATATTGAGATTAAAGCTGAAGATCTTTGTTCGCGCTATGCAGGGCGAGTAATAACTAATGTAGAGGTTAAGGAATCCCCGAATTGGTTGAAACAAAAACTAGAAAAAGCCGGTATTAGACCGGTTAATAATGTAGTTGATGTTACTAATTTTGTATTGATGGAATTAGGCTTACCTCTACATCCGTTTGATTATAATCAGCTGGAAGAGCAAAAAATAGTGGTTCGCCGACCGAAACCGGGCGAAAAGCTGGTTACGCTAGATGATGAAGAACGAAATCTGAATGATGATATGCTATTAATTGCTGATGCGAATAAACCGGTTTGTATAGCCGGAGTAATGGGGGGAGCCAATAGTGAGGTTACTGCAGAAACTAATACTGTGTTTTTGGAAGGAGCAAATTTTGATCGGGTGTCAGTTAGAAAGACTGCCCAGCAGCTAGGCATTCATAGTGAAGCCTCTCATAGGTTTGAGCGGGGAGTAGACATTAATGCAGTAGAGTTGGCCCTGGATAGAGCGGCTGAGTTAATAGCTGAAGTAGGATCCGGAGCTGTAATTGGAGGTATAAATGATGTTTATCCAGAGTCTGAAGAGAAACAAGAAATCAAACTAAGGCCAGCTCGGGTTAGAAAAGTATTAGGCCTTGATTTAGCGAAAATAAACATTAAAACCTTGCTAGAGAGATTACATTTCACAGTAGAAGATAAAGGAAAAAATTTGCTAGTGAAAGTACCTAGTTATAGAATTGATGTTACTCAAGAAGTTGATTTGATTGAAGAAGTAGCCCGCATATATGGATATGACAATGTTAATCCTGAAACTTTGGAAACTAATATGGCTCGAGGCAAGAAAACGTGGAAACAGAAAGTAGAAGATGAAACGCGGACTTTATTGTCTGATCTAGGTTTGTATGAAGCACAAAATTATTCTTTTATTCATCCTAGTGCTTTTGACCGGTTAAGATTAGATGAAGATTCTCAATTAAGAGAAGCAGTTAAGTTAAGTAACCCAATTAGTGAGGAACATACAATTTTAAGAACTACTTTAGTCCCGAGTATATTAAAGAACTTAGCAGTAAATAATAATAGAAATCTGGAGGAAATTAAACTTTTTGAATTAGGAAAAGTCTATCAGGCAGTAGAAGATAAAAAACTGCCGGAAGAAAATTTAAAATTAGCAGCAGCAGTTGCAAGTAATGATTTTCCTGATTATTGGCAGGTAGGAGCCCCCGGTTTCTTTTATTTAAAGGGCACTCTGGAAGATTATTTTTCTCGATTAGGAGTTAATAAAGTAGAGTTTTCGACTGCAGAAGTTTCTTATCTGCACCCTGGAAGAACAGCAGAAGTAAAGATAGCTGGCGAAAAAATTGGTTATTTAGGAGAGCTTCATCCTAACATTCAGGAAGATTATGAATTAGAAGAACGAGCGACTATCTGTGAGTTAGAATTTACTCCTATTATGGAAGCAGCCACTTTTGATCGTAATTATGAGCAGATACCAAAATATCCTCCTTTACAGCGAGATATTGCCCTAGTGGCTAGTAAAGAGATTTCTAATCGAAAGATTAAAGAGGTAATCAATAAAGTAGGGGGCAATATAATAGAAACGATAGAGTTATTTGATGTATATGAAGGAGAACAAATACCAGATGGATATAGAAGCTTAGCTTATTCACTAGATTATCGGACACCTGATCGGACTTTAACTGATGAAGAAGTTAATAAAGTACAGGCTGAAATTGAAACGGAACTAGATGAGAAATTAGATGTTAAAATTAGACAATAGATATAAGTAGAGTAGTAAGGAACTTTAATATAGCTGTGATTGGGGAGATCCAAAAAATTTAAGACTGCAGGCTGAGGCTGAGTACTTTATAAAATTATGGGCGGCGTGAAATGCTTACCCTTAATCTCAGTCTCAAGCTTAATTTATTTTTTTCTTGACAATTGAAAGATCAGATGTTAATATAGTTAGTGCTGCTTATGAGAAAAGT
>CAYFUT010000057.1:0-16384 GCA_964346395.1 uncultured Halobacteroidaceae bacterium | reverse complement strand
CTCCTTTATCAAATCCAATTTCTGTTCCCGAGTTAACTGTTTTATTTGATACTCTCTTTTTTGAGCCTCACTTCGGGAAGCATACTCTTCTTCATAAACAAGTTCCACCGGCCCTCTACCGCGAGTATATTTAGCTCCTTGACTCCGGTTATGTTCGCCGATTCTTCTTCCTATATCTGTAGTATATCCAGTATATAAACTTTTATCAGCACACCTAACTATGTAAACATAATGAGCAGCAGCCAAATTCATTTCACCCCATTAACTAAATTTTTAAACCGATTTCTCTGCTTCTAACTTAAATTTTAAATCTCCAACCATTCCTGCTATTCGAGAAGCTATTCGCCCCCCTTTTTTCTTCATCCGCTCATTAGCTGCATCATAGTCTAACTTAGCAAAAATATCAAAATCCCAATCAGAAGTAAATATTATTGGTCGGCTGTTTGCTATCCGGGTTTCTAACAGAGAAAACACTTGATCATGATACCAATCTAATTTTTCATTCCCCAAGCCGTTCCAAATTAAAAGCACAGCTTTCTCCGCCCTATTTTTTAACTTTTTTCGTTCAACTCTCTCTAGTTCCCTTAAATCCCGAAAAAAGACTGATTCACTAATAAAATAAGGGATCTGCTGCGAACAAAGGATATCATGTTTTCTCAGCGGAACTGAAAAATCTCTGACCGCTAATGCTTCCTGTTTACGTTTGTTTAAGGAGTTATAAATATGTTTAGCCAGTTTTTTTATGATTGACTTTAATAAAATAACCGCCGGAAGAGACTTATTTATTTTAAACCCATGGGTATCTTCTGCTGCTTCAGGAACCCAAAAATAAACTCCCTGGCCAGCAGTCAAATGCCCCTGTAAATTATTTCCATAAGTCTGTACTGCCTGGAGGCAGACCTCCTTCTGCTCTGGCTTCAAACTCAAATTCGCCAGTTCTTGGTCTAAAATTTTCTGCGGTAGATTAGACTGAGCAAGCATATAATTAGCAAGTTGACTAATTATCTTTTCTTTTTCTTTAGCCGCTTCTACTAGGCCTTCTTTTTTTAAGCTAGCATACTTATTCATAATCTTCTGCTGGATTGTAGATATTTCTTCTATTCCCGACAAATCAGTCTCACTCCTTACCAGTTAATGTTCTTCAAATTTTTCATGCGCCAGTCTTCTCCTTCCATCCTGAAGACCATACTTTTTACCATCTCAGCTATACGAGAGGCTAACCGACCGCCTCTTTCTTTCATTTTAGCACTATTTTTTTTATATTCTTCTTTAGCAAAGACATCAAAGTTCCAATTAGAAGTAAATATTATCGGCCGTTTATTTTCCATCCTAGTATTTAACAAAGAAAACATTTCATCATGATGCCACTCTATTTTTTCCGTTCCAAAATCATCCCAAATTAAAATAATTGCTTTACTTGCCCTAGCTTTCAACCGCTTTTTTTCAAAACTATCGGCCATTTGCAAATCTTGAAAATACTTAGCCCCTGTAATATAATAAGGAATATGGTGAGATAAAAAAATATCATGCTCCCATACCCTAGTAGTAAAACTTTGATTTTCCAGTGCCTCGCGCTGCCTTCTATCTAGCAATTCATAAACATATTCAGCTAACTTTTCCTTAACTTCTTTGATCAACATAACAGCCAACGAAGTCTTTCCTGTCCCGGTTCCCCATCTATTTTTCTCATTTCCGGAAGCCCATAAATAGGCTCCCTGTCCTTCTTCTAAATTGCTTTTTAAACTATCTTTATAAGCGTGAATAATTTGATCACACATTTTTTTCTGATCTCCACTCAAATTTAAATCTAATAGTTCTTGCTCTAAATATTTAGCAGGAATATTTGACTGAGCAAGCATGTAATCAGCAATCTTACTAATCAACTCCTCTTTGGCAAGTGGTTCTGCTACCGCTCCTTTTTTCTTCAAGTTACGATAGACTTCCTCAACCTTCTTTTTTATTTGCGATGAAGAATGATCAGTCATGATTTTTATCTCCTTCTGTCGGATTTGAGTTAATTAGTCTTTCTAAATAAGCCATGCTTTCTTCCTTTGATAAATCTTCCCCTACACTTGCTTCCGTTCCTGCTTGAACTTGACTGTCCGAACTAGAATTTTGTTTTTTAATCACTCTATTAACCCAATCTTTAGTATAACTGTCACAATTAAATAAAAAACTTAACCTGCTTTCTCCTTGTTTTCTATAATTTGATTTAGCAAAGTTATCAATTGCTTTTAATAAATGACTAGGACTAAAAATAGAATTTAATCTGTCTTCAATCATCTTTTTATCTTCTAAGGTAGCAGCACTAACTTCTGGGTTTATTTTTTCATCAAAATAATGTAAAACAGTAAACAGAGGACAATCCTCTTTAAAGTGGCATTCTTTCTGTAAACAATCATACTTAGGCCGTTTGCAGATCACTGTATTAAACTTAGACATTCTATAATCCCTTAAAGCTTTTTTCGCTTCTTGCTGAGTAGTAATTCCCTTCTTTAGCCATTTATTAACTACTACCCGAAAATAATTAGTATGAGTTTTATTTTCCCGCCGACAGTGAGTAAATAGTACCTTTAAAGCTTCTACTGTCATTCCTTCTTTCAACATATCATTTAGCAGATCACGAAAGGACATAATATAAGGTTGGCCCTGATAAAGACTAAACCCAAAAGTTTTCTTAGTTTCTGTTTCCAACTCCTCTTGGTAAGTAAAAATAGGTTCCTGTTGATTCAAACTCATGATTTATCACCACCATTTATAGCCTAGGTTTTAACTAGTTGCTGTAAATTTCTTTTATTTGGGGGCTGTACTCCCCTTCAGAAGTATAAATATTCACAGGCGGGGAAATGGTTAACCCCCTCCCCCCTCCTTTAACTGCCTCTACCAAAACCAATTTAGCCGGCTCTTCCGGTTGAGAATGAATAAAACGCATTCGTTTACTAACTAAATTATACTCCTCCATTAAAGATAATAACTCAGCTAAACGCTGAGTCCGATAAATATAAGCTACCTGACCTCTGTATTTAACTAACTGATTGCTAACTTTAATAATATCCTCTAGTCGGCATTTTAATTCATACTTGGCAATTGCTTCTTCTTTTTGAGCACTAACTGCTCCACTCTCCGGCCGCCGATAAGGCGGATTACAGACTATATAATCAAAATTTTCCGCCCCAAAAAAGGCAAGCGCCTTTCGTAAATCAAGGTGATAAAATTGTAATTTATTCTCCAGCTGATTATACTGAGCACTTTTCCGGGCCAACTTAATCAATTCCGCCTGAATATCTATTCCGTCTACCTTAGATACATCCTTTTTCGCCTGGAGCAAATGGGGAATTACCCCGGTTCCTGTACCTATATCAAGCACTTCCGCTCCCGCAGAAGGGGCAGCAAAATTAGCCAGTAAGACTGCATCAATAGAAAAACAAAAATAATCTGGATGCTGAATCAACTGTAAACCATCAACCAATAAATCATCAAGCCGCGTTCCAGCAGGTAAATTGATTTTATTCTTCATTATTAATCTTAATCTCTCCTACCTCTTCTATATCTTTTCCTTCTTTTTTTAACATGCCGATACAAAATAAACAATCTTCCTCCCTTGCTTCTCCAAAATTAAGATGGCAAACATGAAATCCTTCCTGATATAACCGCACTAAATTATCCTGTTCTTCTTTTACTTCCTGTTCCGCTTCACTTTCTTCTTGCTCAAACAACAACTGTTTTAAATTTTCATTTTCTTCCCTTAAACTTTCATTTTCCTTATACATATCATACACAGTGTTCTTTACTTTCTGAAAATCATCATTTAATACCTGCAGACGCTCTTGAAAATGTGCTAACAGACTAATAATTTCTTCCATTTTGCCACCCCTCTTCAATTTAATCTTCTTCCTCCTCTTCTTCAGCAATTTTTACCACTTCAACTCGATTAGCATCTACTTCAATCTTTTCATCATTGTCTACTCCTAAATCTACTTTTAAAGTTTTTTTCACTACATTCAAATCAGTAACTTCTCCCGTGCCAAATTCTGTTTCCACTTGTTGACCAATATTGGGTAATTCGTCTTTAATCTCTCTATAATTAGTAGTTTCATATTTTAAACAACACATTAAACGGCCGCAAATTCCTGAAATTTTATTAGGATTTAAAGATAAGTCTTGTTCTTTGGCCATCTTTATTGAAATAGGTTCAAAATCCCGCATGAAGGTACAACAGCATAATTCTCGCCCGCAGGGGCCAATCCCGCCCTGCATTTTAGCTTCATCTCTAACTCCTATCTGCCTTAATTCGATTCTCGTTTTAAAAATAGAAGCTAAATCACGCACTAATTCACGAAAATCTACCCGACCGTCGGCAGTAAAATAAAACAATAATTTTCCCCGGTCAAGAGTATATTCAGAATCAACCAATTCCATCGGCAGCCCGTGTTCCTCTATTTGATCTAAACAAATTGCGAATGCTTCTTCTGCTGCCTCAGCATTTTCCTCCGCCCGCTGTAAATCTTTATAACTAGCTCGCCGAAGAATTGATTTAAGAGGAGAATCCAATTCTGCTTTATCTATTTTTTTGCTAGCCTTAACTACTTTTCCAATCTCTATTCCCCGAATAGTCTCAGCTACCACTTGAGTACCTTCGGTTAATTCTAAATCCCCCGGTTTATAATAATATAATTTTCCCGCCTCTCTAAATTTAACAACTACCACTTCAGTCATCTATTTTTCCTCCTTAAGTTGGTTCAGCTTTAATAACATCACTTCCAGGGTCAACTGTAGATTAACATTGACATGGCGAATTTGATTATTAGTCTCAGCAATTAACTCAATTATTTCTTCAACTTGAGTTAGCGATAAATCAGCAGCTAATTCTTTCAGCTTATCTGCCTGGTGGGCATTAACCAAATTATCTACAGCTTCTAACTTACATAGTAAAATATCGCGGTACCAAGTTAAAAATACATCCAGCACTTCATTGATCCTATCCTTAAATTCCAGTAATTCCTGTCCAATCTTAAATACCTTAATCCGATTTAAATCATCTAAAGACAATAATATATCTATAATTTCTTGCCGCCAACTTAGTCCTGCTTCTTCTTCCACCAGCTGAACAGCAGACTTAACCTTACCAAAAGCCAGCGAAGTAATTAACTGGCGTTCTTCTGCTGATAGTTGATAATCTGCTGCTAACCGCTCTTCAATTAATTTGTCAGGCACCCGCTTAAACCTTACCAATTCACACCGCGAAATAACAGTCGGCAGCAATTGATTTAAATTATCCGTTAACAAAATTAATACACCATGCGGCGGCGGAGCTTCCAAGGTTTTTAACAAACTATTTGCTGCCTCAGTAGTCATTCTATCTACTTGATAAATAATATAAACTTTCCGCTTGCTTTCATAAGGTTTATATAAAATTTCCTGCCTTAATTCTCTAATCTGATCAATTTTTAAATAACTTCCATCAGGTTTTATCTGTTTCAAATCAGGATGATTCCCGCTGTCCGATTTCTGGCACGAAATACATTGATCGCAAGCATCTGCTTTTTTCTGCTCACAGTTAATTGCTTTAGCAAATTCAAAAGCTACTTTCTCCTTACCTACCCCTGATTCTCCAGCAAATAGATAAGCATGATGTAATCTATCTTGCTGTAAACCATTCTGTAAAACAGTAACTGCCAATTCTTGACCTAAAACTTCATTAAAGGCCATCCTTAACTCTCCTTTATCAACAAATTATCTATAAAGATCAAGTAATAATCCCCTAACTTCATCTATCTGATCGAGAATATCAATTTGAGCCGATTGATTATCCAAAATCATATCTGTTAATTCTTCTAATGAACTATCAACCGATTTAACTAAAGTCTGAATTTTACCCTGGGACGGGCTATATTCTTCTTTTAATTGATACATTTTTTCTACTGCTTCATTGACAAACTTTTTAACCATCTTTTTATATTTGATCAACTCTTTAAACGTCCGGTGTTTAGCTAACCGCTCTCCCTGCTGGTCAATCATCCCCAGCAAATCATCTAATTCCGCTTTTATTTTTTCCCCATGTACCTGTTTTAATTCTTCTAGAAAACCATTTTTTTCACTTTCAACCTTATTCAACTCCGACTGAGAGACAAGTTTACTATGCACTTTTCCTTTAGTTTTATTTTCTATTTTCATACTGACCACCTCTCAGTTAATATTTGTTTGATTTCCGAAAAGATCTTCTCAATCGACTGCTGAGCATTAATTACTTTAATTCTTTCTTTTTGCTCAGCCAAAGCCAAATACCCCTTTCTCACCTGCTGGTGAAAAGAAAGTTTTTCCGCTTCAATCCTATCCTCTCTTCCTGCCTGAGCTGTTACTTGATTAGCCCGTCGAAGGGATATCTCCGGGTCAATATCTAATAATAAAGTTAAATCAGGAATAGCTGAGTTTACTGCTATCTGATTTAAGGTAGTAACTAGCTGCTTGTCAATATCCCGGGCATAACCTTGATAAGCTAAAGTAGCATCAAAATAACGATCTGAAACTACCACTTTTCCTGCTTTTAAAGCAGGTTTGATTACTTGACTTACATGTTGTGCCCGATCAGCTTCGTATAATAATAATTCCGCTTTACTACTCAACTTATTGTGTTTTGGATTCAATAAAATCTGTCTAATTTTCTTTCCTACTTCAGTATCACCCGGTTCATGAGTAATTATAACTTCATATCCTCTCTCTTGCAAATATTCCCGCAATAATTCTGCTTGTGTTGATTTTCCTGAACCCTCTACTCCCTCTAAAGTAATCAATTTTCCGTCCATTTCTAATCCTCCAGTAATTTATTTCCAAACTAAGTTATCTATTGTTTTATATTCTTGATTAAAACTGCAAAGTCCTCTCTTAAATTTAAAAACCAAAAATAAAAAAAGGGCCCTATAAAGGGCCAACTTCTTTAATCATGATCTACACTATAATTAGGAGCTTCTTTGGTAATCTTAACGTCATGCGGATGACTTTCCTTTAATCCTGCTCCCGTAATCTTAACAAACTTACCATCCTGCTTTAAATCTGCAATTGTTCTTGTTCCACAATACCCCATTCCAGACTGAAGACCGCCTACTAACTGCTGAAGAGAATCAGCTAATTCACCTTTATACGGTACCCGACCTTCAATTCCTTCCGGCACTAAATCATTTTCTTCTTCTTGAAAATACCGATCTTTACTTCCTTCTTTCATTGCTTCCAAAGAACCCATGCCGCGATATACTTTAAAACTGCGGCCGTTATAAATGACTTTTTCGCCCGGAGCTTCTTCAGTTCCCGCTAATAAACTACCTAACATTACTGTGTTTGCTCCGGCAGCCAAAGCCTTCACAATATCTCCAGAATATTTAATACCGCCATCAGCAATTACCGGAATATCATACTCATCTGCTGCCTGAGCACAATCATAAACAGCAGTCACTTGCGGCACTCCTACTCCGGCTACTACCCGCGTAGTACAGATTGAACCCGGGCCAACTCCTACCTTAACTGCATCTGCTCCTGCTTTAATTAAAGCAGTTGTAGCTTCCGGGGTTGCTACATTACCAGCTATAATTTCTAGTTCCGGATATTCTTCTCTCACTTTTGCTACCATAGCCAGTACCTTTTCAGAATGGCCGTGAGCGGTATCAATTACCACGGCATCTACTTCCGCCTCTACTAACGCCTCTATCCGCTCTAATGCCTCTTCTCCTACTCCTACCGCCGCAGCTACCAGTAACCTTCCCTGGTCATCTTTAGCTGCATTAGGATACTTGCGAGCCTTTTCAATATCCTTAATTGTAATTAATCCCTTTAACTTATTCTCTTCATCTACTAACGGAAGCTTTTCAATTTTATGTTCCTGTAAAATATCTTTAGCTTCTTCCAAATCAGTACCTACCGACGCAGTCACCAAGTTTTCTTTCGTCATTATATTTTTAATCGGCTGCTCATAATTCTTCTCAAACTTCAAATCACGATTAGTTAAAATTCCCTTTAACTCTAAATCCTCATTCACAATCGGAACTCCCGAAATATGAAAGCGAGACATTAATTCCTCTGCCTTATAAACCTCATCTTCAGGGTTTAAATGAAAAGGATTAACAATTACTCCACTTTCCGACCGTTTAACCTTATCTACTTCCCCAGCCTGCTCTGAAATGGACAAGTTTTTATGAATTACGCCTAAACCACCGTGTCTAGCCATAGCAATTGCCATTTTTGCCTCAGTTACTGTATCCATAGCAGCACTCAAAATTGGAATATTAAGTTCAATATTCTGAGTTAACTGCGTACTAGTATCAACCTCTTCCGGCAGCACATCAGACCGATTAGGTACCAGCAAAACATCATCAAAAGTAAGTCCTTCCTGAGTTAATTTTTCTTCCATCGCTTTTCCTCCTTATAGATATTATTAAAATTCAGCTTAAGCTTAAGCTTGAGTTTAAGTTTAAGTCAACCAAAAACCGCTAAACAAGATAATTAAATTATTAGCTTATATTACTTCTAGTCTATTGTTGCTTTAATTTTATAAGTTACCCAATTTCAAACTCAAACTAATTATCTAGTTTACTCAAACTCAAAACAATAAACCCTAAGCAGTTTAGGGTTAAAATCAAATACACCTCCCCTGAGTGCTTAGGGTACTCCGGGGTAGGCAGAAGGTTTACGGCCTTCTGGTAGAAACTCTCGAACCTTATTATCGAGATTATACCATATCTTAATTTTTATTAAGTGTATCAACTCTTTTTTAGAATGTCAAGAAGTTAATACGCTGATTAAAATAAAAAGCCGCTTAGTTTGAGGTTGAGCTTGAGGCAAACATTAAAGTCAAATTCGTAAAAGTTATCCCTAGATTAAAAAAAGTATAAGTTCCTAAACGATAAAAAGAGAGGCCCTTGATTTAAAGGCCTCTCCCGCTTTTGAATATTTATTCTTTTTCTCCACACTGGCGGAGTAAAAACTCCCAGCGCTGGTCAACATGTTCTTGAATCTCTTCAATTACATGTTTATTCTTTTCTTTAAATAAGTGCTTAAACCGTCCCTGCGGCTTCAACCATTCTTCAATTGACTTCTTCTCTTTTGGCTTATAATTCAACTTCCACTCGCCATTCTCAACTTCATATAACGGCCAGAAGCAAGTCTCAGAAGCTATCTTAGTAATTTCAACACTCTTTTCTGCTTCACTACGCCAGCCCCGCGGACAAGTAGCCAGCACATTGATAAACGCTGGTCCGTCCACTGCAAATGCCTTTTGGGCCTTCTTAATTACATCTGCCGGCCGCCAAGGAGCCGTCTGAGCTACATAAGGAATTCCGTGAGCAGCCATAATATCAGTTAATTCTTTGCGGTACTGCTCTTTACCAGGAATTTCTTCTCCACTAGGAGAAGTAGTCGTATTAGCTCCTTTAGGAGTTGCACTGGAACGCTGAATTCCTGTGTTCATATATGCTCCATTGTCATAGCAGACATAAACCATGTCGTGACCGCGTTCCATAGCCCCTGATAGAGATTGAAAACCAATATCGTAAGTTCCTCCATCACCACCAAAAGCTATGAAGTCGTAATCTTCATCGGCGTCCATTTTTCCTTGTTTCTTTAGCGCCCGGTAAGCTGCCTCTGAGCCACTTACAGTAGCAGCTACATTTTCAAAAGCATTGTGAATAAAAGAATCTTCCCAGGCTGTGTAAGGATAAATTGTCGTTGATACTTCTAGACAACCAGTAGCACAGCCAACAACAGCAGGATTATCACTAGCCCCCATGATCATCCGGGTTACTGTTCCCGCTCCACAGCCGGAACATAATCTATGTCCTCCCGACAAACGATTACCTTTTTTAGCAATTTCTTTTAAATCCATTGTTTACACCCCCTATTCTCGTACACCGAGATGATTAATTCTAGATTCAACTTCACCTGTTTTAGCAATTTCATCTATATCTTCAAACACATTCATAATTTCTTCTACCTTAATATCTCTACCGCCTAACCCATAAACATAGTTAACTGCTTCTACATCAGATTTAGCATCATATAAAGCAGATCTTATATCAGCAAATACCGGACCACCGGTATTAGAGAAGGTCTCTGCTCTATCCATGACAGCTATTACATCAAGGTTAGAGATAGCTTCTACAATCTCTTCGGCCGGGAACGGTCTAAATAATCTTAATTTTAATAACCCAGCTTTAACTCCCTGCTCCCGCATATTGTCAACTGCGTTTTTAGCCGTTCCTGTTGTAGAACCTAAGGCTAAAATAGCTACGTCAGCATCATCTAACTTATACTCCTCAAATAATCCGTATTCTCGTCCTGTTAGTTCACCGTATTCCTTCCCAATTTCTTTCACTACCTCTGGTACGTTAGTAACGGCATCTACCTGCTGCATCTTATGTTCAAAGTAGAAATCCTGTAAATCTAAAGGTCCTACCGTAATCGGATTATCTTTATCTAACAGAGTATTTTCCGGATTATATTCGCCGATAAAATCCTGTACCTTTTCATCATCAACTAACTCCATATTTTCTACCGCATGACTGATGATAAACCCGTCCATATTTACCATGGTTGGCAATCGAACGTCTTCATGTTCAGAAATTCTAACGGCCTGAATAGCATTGTCATAAGCTTCTTGAGCGTTTTCAGCATATAACTGAATCCAGCCTGAATCTCTAGCTCCCATTGCATCACTGTGATCACAGTGAATATTAATCGGAGCACTCAATGCTCTATTAACTACCGGCATTACAATCGGCAGCCGAGTACTAGCTGCAATATAAACAACTTCCCACATTAAAGCTAATCCATTCGCCGCAGTAGCAGTCATAGCCCGAGCTCCAGAAGCTGAAGCTCCTACTGTAGCACTCATAGCACTATGTTCACTTTCTACCGTTACAAATTCTGTATCTACTTCCCCGTCCGCTACAAACTGAGAAAATATCTGCACAATATCCGTCTGTGGGGTAATTGGATACGCACATACAGCATCGGGGTTAATCTGGCGCATCGCTTGGGCAACCATTTCATTACCTGTATAAGCAACCTGTTTAGACATATTTATTAGAGTCCTCCTTTCACTTTATTCATCTTCCATTTTTATTGCGTCAACTGGGCATTCATAAGCACATACACCGCAGCCTTTACAATGTTCATAATCAAAGCCCGTCACTTCTTCATCCTCCGAAATAACTGCTGAATCAGGACAATAAATCCAGCACATATGACAGTTAATACATTTTTCCTTATCCAATACCGGCCGTTTAGTTCTCCAACCGCCGGTTTTATATTTCTTAGCATTACCAGGTTCTAAAATTAAACCGCCATCTGGAATTTCTTTATAACCATCTCCTGGTTCAACCATTACTGGGACACCTCCTTATAAGCCCGATCAATTGCAGCAATATTTTTCTCTACTACTTCCGGCTTATGAGTAAATTTCTTTTCTAATTCCGGACGAATACTTTCCTTAAAGTCTTCAATATCAGCTAATTGGGTAGCCTTCATTACTGCTCCTAACATCGGTGTATTAGGAAACGGAATTCCAATTTCTTTTTCAGCTACTCCATAAGCATCCACAGTCCAGACTTCACCTGCAAACCCTAACTTTTCTTTAATTTTAGATGCCTCTTCTTTCGAATTAACTACAATTTTACCATCAGCCGGAACTCCTTCTGTCACATCTACTACATCCAATAAAGTAGGATCCAAAACTGCTACAATATTAGGTTCTGTTACCTGACAGTGAACAGTAATTTCATCCTCACTAATTCGATTATAAGCTAATACAGGTGCTCCCATTCGCTCCGGACCATATTCAGGAAAAGCCTGAATATTCTTGCCCGTCTTAGAAGCTACTTTACCTAACAATATAGAAGCAGTCTTTCCTCCTTGTCCACCTCGACCATGCCATCGAATTTCAGTTAAACTTGCCATCTATGTGCCTCCTTTCACAAATAAATAATTAGGTGATAATTGAGTCTACTTTTTGATTTCATCTATAATTATTCTTTATCTTTTTTATAATTCCTGCTCAAAACCTTTATTTTCTAATTTTCAAACTTTTTGTTCTTTTATTAAGAAGACTTTCGTTCTTTCTTTTTTTGCTTAAGTAAATAATTATACTTTTTTTCTGCTGCCTCCAGTACATAAATAGCATGTTCTACTAGATCAGGATCAGATACCAAATTAAAGTATTGCTTAGCTTCTCGCCATTCCTGTTTGGCTGCTTTCAATTCCTCCTCTAAATGTTCTTGCTGTTGTTTACTTTCTCGAAATAATAAATCTGTTTTTATCATTTCCAAATCAAAATATTCTTCCCAAGGAATTCTTTCTAACTTTTCTAATAACATATTATCTCCCCCTCCTCAAAATTAATAGGATTATAACCACTAATTATCTTGTCCGAAACTAACTTTTTAGATTCAAAAAAATAATTATTTGAATTTAAAAAAGAGGAGGATTATAATAAGACAGCGACCTGGAAAATCAGGTCGCTGTCTTACTCAATTTCAATATTAAATTTCTTGTCTTCCTTCTAAAGCCTTAGAAAGTGTTACCTCATCGGCATACTCTAGATCCCCACCAACCGGTAATCCATGCGCAATGCGAGTAACTTTAATCTCAAATGGCTTCAACAACTTAGAGATATACATGGCAGTAGCTTCCCCTTCCACATTAGGGTCAGAAGCCAAAATAATTTCTTCCACTTCATCTTTTTTTACCCGTTCAAGTAGATCTTTAATTTTAATATCATCCGGGCCAACTCCATCCATGGGAGAAATTGAACCGTGCAGCACATGGTACAATCCCTTATATTCTCCCGTCTTTTCCATAGCCACGATATCCTCAATCTTTTCCACCACACAGATAATACTTCGATCACGTTTAGGATCCTCACAAATAGGGCAGGGATCCTTTTCGGTTAAATTATGGCATACCGAACAATAAATCAAATTTTCCTGAACATCAGCAATTGAATTAACTAAATCTTCAACCTCTTCATTATCCATTTTTAAAATATAAAAGGCCAGTCTCTGCGCCGTTTTAGAACCAATTCCCGGCAGCTTAGTCAACTGGCCAATCAGTTTAGCTAATGGCTGAGCATAATAATTCATAAGTATTCTCCTTAGTTAAATTTAAGTCATTCCGGGAATATTCATGCCCCCAGTTACTTTATTCATTTCCTCTGAAATTAGATCTTGAATTTTTCGCATAGCCTCATTAGTAGCTGCTAAAATTAAGTCTTCCAGCATCTCAGGATCTTCGGGATCCATAGCATCTGGCTCAATATCAATATCTACTACTTCCTGATCTCCATTAACCGTAACTGTCACTACTCCGCCTCCAGCCGAAGCATCCACAGTCTTATTAGATAACTCATCTTGAACTTCCGACATCTTACTCTGCATTTGCTGTGCCTTTTTCATCATCTGCTGCATATCCATCATTATCATCCTCCTCAAAAATTTTAGTCAACTTTCTCTACTTTGACCACTTTACCATCAAAAACATCCACTGCTTCTTTCACCAGCGGATGATCCAGCACCTCTTCTTCTCTAGATTCTTCTTCCTCCGCAGGGGTATTTCTGGAAAAATTATAATTTACCTGCAAATTAACCCCTAAAAATTTATTTAATACCTTAGTTAAGGTATCTTTTCCCTTCTGTAAAGTATCGCGATAAAACTTGCTCTCACCTTCTAACCGGATCACTAACTGATTATTATCCAGACTTTCCAACTGAGTATTATGTTTCAAAACAGCATGTAAAGTCATTATCTGCTTAGACTTTAAATACTCTAACACCTGCTCCCAAACCCCTTTTACCTGATCTAAACTAACTTGCTGGTCAGCAGACTCCTGCTCCTCAGTTGATGACTGCGGTGTTTTCTGGTCAGTTTTCTGGACTTGAGAATCTGATTTTTCTTCACCAACAGCCTGAGCATCATTCTCCTCTTCTGAACTATCAGCAGCAGGCAAGTCTGCTGCCTCTTCAGCAACAGCTGGGGAAACAGATTCTCCTTCTACTTTCGCCCCTAAATCAACTATTTCTTCTAACCGAGTTACCCTATCTAAGATTGTATCTAAAGATTTATCGGCTTTTCTTTTAATTAACCGGATCATTCCCATCTCTAATATGACCCGCGGCTGATTAGTCTGTTTTAAACTTTTATCCAGTTCTTCTAAAATTTCAACCCAGCGTAAAAGCTGTGGAATTCTCAAATTAGCCGCCTGTCTAACTAGCTTTTCCTTTGTTTCCTCAGTTACATCCATTAACTTATCAGTTGTTTCACACTCTTTAACCAATAATAAACTCCGAAAATGATAAATTAAATCAGTTACAAATTGAGTTATATCCTTGCCCTGATTAATAATTTTATTCACTAATTCTAATCCGGCCTCTACTTTTTCCTGCCGCATAATTTTAGTTAACTTAAATAAAATTTGTGTATCTACCATCCCCAATACTTCTGCTACATCATCCTTGGTTACTTTCTGCCCGCTAAAAGAAATAGTCTGATCTAAAATACTAATAGCATCCCGCATTCCGCCTTCTGCATTGCGGGCTATAGCATTCAAAGCAGTCATCGAATAATCAATTTCTTCCTGATCACAAATATAACTTAATCTACCTTTAATATCTTCAATAGATAACCGACCAAAGTCAAATCTCTGACAGCGGGAAAGAACAGTAGGCAATAATTTGTGTGGCTCAGTAGTAGCTAAAATAAAAATAACATACTCCGGAGGTTCTTCTAAGGTTTTGAGTAAGGCATTAAATGCTTCTGTTGTTAACATATGTACTTCATCAATAATATATACTTTATAATTACCTTCAGTTGGAGAAAATTTAACCTTTTCCCGCAATTCTCTAATTTCATCAATTCCGCGATTGGAAGCAGCATCAATTTCAATTACATCAATAGAATTATTTTGCTTAATTTTGGTACATACTTCGCAAGTATTACAGGGAGTTACAGTTGGCCCTTCCTTACAGTTTAACGATTTGGCCAGAATTTTGGCTGTACTGGTTTTACCTGTACCCCGGGGCCCAGAAAATAAATAAGCATGCGCAATCCGATCTAGCTCAATTGCATTTTTAAGGGTTCTAACTACATTCTGCTGTCCGGCTATATCAGAAAATGTCTGCGGCCGCCACTTGCGGTATAAGGAAACATAAGACATGACAATAAACCTCCACCGGTATAAAATTTAAAGTTGATAGTTGACAGTTGATAGTTAAATTCAAAATTACCAAAAACGAACTATTAGATTCTTTATAGTTTTAACTGTCAACTGTATATCCAGGGTAAAATCAACCCTGGCTATGATAACCGTAAAAACCACATCAACTGTAAACTATATATACTAAATGGCCGTGCATCCTCCGTCACCTATCTCTTGCAAGCGTTACTTAAGCAGTTAACTCGGGTCAGGTAACCCTACGGCACACGCAGACACTTACTTACCGCTGCTCCCTTCCGGGCCTGACGGGGTTCGCAAGGCTCCGTTGCGTAGGACCCAACCGTCATCGCCACTTGCTTAAGCCAGACCTTACAAGAGGTAGGCTAAGGAGGACGTCAACCCCGCTATAGCGGATTGCGGGTTACAGGGCACCGCTACCACCCCGTTTAGCACGACCAAATTTATATAAAGGCTAATCAGCCTTTATTCCTAATTTAATTATCAGCATCAACATCTTCAATTGTAACACATAACCACTAGTACGTCAATACCAAATATTTCAAGTAAAAGTGATAACTAGAAAATACTAATTGAACGCTCTTAAACTAGTATAATTCCCTTAACCAAAATTCTAAACTCAAAATTAAGTCTGAATTATTTTATATTACTGATTTTGAACTTGAACATTAATTTCAATTGTAAATTGTCAACTATCAATTATTAGTTTAAGGGCGGAGAGGGGGAGATTCGAACTCCCGAAGGGCGTTGAAACCCTTACTCGCTTTCCAGGCGAGCTCCTTAAGCCAGACTCGGACACCTCTCCACGTTTAGTTGACAGTTGATAGTGTATAGTGTATAGTTGATAGTTGATAGTTAAACCCTTTTTAATTCAAAATCCTAATTCCAAAAGAAAATAAATTCTCTGTATGATTTTAATTAAATTTTGATTTTTTAACTATCAACTATACACTGTCAACTATACACTGTTTTTTATGGCGCGCTCGAGAGGATTTGAACCTCTAGCCTCCTGATCCGCAATCAGGTGCTCTATCCAGTTGAGCTACGAGCGCACGATCATTAAAGTTGACAGTTGTTCACTATACACTGAAGTTATTGGCGGAGAGGGGGAGATTCGAACCCCCGCCAGGACAGTATGTCCTGCTACAGGTTTAGCAAACCCGCCCCTTCAGCCAC